>JBKGHK010000160.1:0-16895 GCA_046520375.1 Pyxidicoccus sp. 3LFB2 | reverse complement strand
CCCACGGAAGGCTGCGCTCGCTGCTGGAGACGCGGGTGGCGCTGCATCGCCAGTCCGGCTGGCACCAGCGGCTGGAGCGCCGCCGGGGCGTGTCCGCGCGCGAGCTGATGGAGCGCTACTACCTCGCGCACCGGCCCGTCATCCTGGAGGACTTCATGGACGGCTGGCCCGCGCTGGAGCGCTGGCAGCCCCGGGCCCTGGCGGAGCGCTACGGCGACGTGGAAGTGGAGGTCATGGCGGGCCGCGAGTCGCGCGCGGACCACGACGTGGACCCGGAGGACTGCCGCACGGTGATGCGCTTCGGCGAGTTCATCCGCCGGCTGCTGGAGGGCGGCCCCTCCAATGACCTGTACCTCACGGCGCGCAACTTCGCCCTGGAGCGCCCGGAGCTGCGCGGGTTGATGGAGGACGTGCGCTATCCGCCGGGCGTGCTGCGCCAGACGGACCTGGTGGGGGCGGTGAAGCTCTGGGTGGGGCCCGCGGGCACGCGCACGGCGATGCACCACGACCTGGGCACCGTCTTCTTCGGGCAGATTTCCGGGCGCAAGCGCTTCCGGCTCATCCCCTCATTCCAGACGCAGCACCTCTACAGCCACCGCGAGGTGTGGAGCCAGGTGGACGCCGACGCGCCGGACCTGGAGCGCTTCCCCGCGTACCGGGAGGCCGACGTGCTGGAGACTGTCGTGGGGCCCGGGGAGATGTTGCTCATCCCCGCGGGCTGGTGGCACCAGGTGTTCGCGCTCGACGTCAGCGTGTCCGTCACCTTCCAGGAGTTCGACGTTCCGGGAGGCAACACCTGGTGGAAGCTGCGGTGAGGCGCGGAGGACCGGCGCTCACTTCTTCAGCGGAGGCGTACTGGGCGGGGGCGTCGGCTGGGTGCGCTCGGTGCTCGGCTGGGAGTGGCTGCCCGGGTTGGGGACGATCAGCTCCCTTCGGGTGGGCGGGTTGGGCGGCGGGTTCGGGACAATCTTCGGGGGCGGATCCTTCGGGCTCATCGCAGGTCTCCAACGCGACTACGGGGACTCCGCCAGTGGTATATCGCACCCGCGCGTGATGCCGCCTGCTCAGAACCCCTCGCACCTGCGGCGTGTGTGGATTGCGGAGAACCTGACGCGCGGAGTGCCGCCGCGCCGCCTCGTCGCGCTCCTGGGCGAGGCCGTCCTCACCGTCGCGCAGGCCCTCGCCGAGGTGGAGTCCGTCGCGGACCATCCCGCGGTCCGCCAGCCGGGCCGGCGACGCACCGCCGCCGCGAGCTGGAGGCGCTGCTGGAGGCCCGGGCCGCCCTCTATCGACAGGAGCACCCCGGCGGTGAGGCGCCGCGGGTGGAGCGGCGGAGCCACCTGGCGCCGGAGGAGTTCTTCGAGCGCTACTACCACCGCAACCGTCCCGTCATCATCGAGGGGCTCATGGCGGACTGGCCGGCCCTGTCCCGCTGGACGCCGGAGTGGCTCGCGGAGCGCTTCGGCGACGAGCCGGTGGAGGTGATGGCGGGGCGCGAGTCGGACGCGGACCCGGACTTCAACGCGGAGCGGCTGCGGCGCTCCCTGCCCCTGCGCGAGCTGGTGGCGCTCATGCGCGAGGGGCGCGAGACGAATGACGTGTACCTCGTGGCGCGCAACAGCCTGTTGCTGCGCGAGGCGTTCCGGCCGCTGCTCGCGGACCTCCGGGCCCCGGCTGGCTACATCCAGCCGGACATCTCCGCGCCGGACAGCGTGCACCTGTGGTTCGGTCCGGCGGGCACGCTGTCCAACCTGCACCATGACCACCTCAACGTCCTGTTCTGCCAGGTGCTGGGGCGCAAGCGCTTCTGGCTGGTGCCCTCGTGGGAGTCGCCCTGGCTCTACAACGACCGGGGCCTCTACAGCGCGGTGGACATCCGTGCGCCGGACGTGGCGCGCTTCCCGGACTTCGCGCGCGCCACGGTGCACACGTGCGAGGTGGGGCCGGGGGACGTGCTGCTCATCCCGGTGGGCTGGTGGCACGCGGTGCAGGCGTTGGACGTGAGCCTGTCGGTGACCTTCGTCAGCTTCGACCGGGCCTCGCGGAACACGGAGTGGCGGGACTACTGGCTCGGTCCCCAGCCGGAGAAGGTGGCGCGATGAAGGACGACAACGGCGGTACGCGGCTCTCGCCCGAGTGGCGGAGCTGGGTGGTGGAGAACCTGCTGCGAGGCGCGGACGCACCGGACCTCGTCTCGGTGCTGGAGGGGGCGGGCGTGGACGCGGCGCTGGCGCGCGAGGCCGTGCAGGCCGAGCTGGAGGACCCGTGCTTCGAGGGGACCCGGAAGGCGCTCGGGTTGAACCGGAAGCTGGAGGGGCTGCTGGACCTCTATGGAGACCTCTACCGGCAGGCAGAGGGCCATGCGCGGGTGGAGCGCCGGGAGTCTCTCTCCCGGGAGGAGTTCTTCGACCGCTACTACTTCCAGAACCGGCCCGTGGTGCTCAAGCGCACGGTGGTGGCGGAGCCCGCGGACTGGTCGCCGGAAAGCCTCGCCCCGTTGCTCGACTCGCTGGGGCGGACGGAGGCGCCTGGGCACGGTGGCCGCTCGGTGTCGCTGGTGTCGCATTCGGAGCTGCGCCCGCTGCTGGACGCACTGCGGCCTCCGGTGGAGTGCGTCGTCGCCGAGGCCCGGGACGGCAGGCCCGTGCTGTCACTGGAGGCGGAGGGCTTCCAGTCGGAAGACCAGCCCGTGCGCGAGAATGTGCTGCTGTGCCAGGTGCGGGGACGGCGGCGGCTCCAGCTCGTTCCCGCATTCGAGCTGCACCGCATGACGGGCGAGCCCGGAGCGCGGGCCGCGGCCACACGCCTGGAGGTGGAGCTGGGGCCCGGCGAGCTGGCGCTGCTGCCCGTGGGCTGGTGGTACGGCTACCGCGTGCTGGAGACGAGCGTCTGCGTGGCCTTCGCGTCCTTCGCCGCCTCCTCGCCCAATGTGAGCTGGGAGCAGACGCCGGCACCTCCCGAGCCCACGCCTCCGCCCTGGCGCAAGGGCGGCTGAAGGCCGCTGCCGCTCGTTTCTCAGGCCGGGCGGCCCGGGTCCTTCGTCCGCTCCATCAACTGCTGCACCAACCCGCGAAGGGCAGGGGAGGCCGCCTCACTGCCCACGTCCGTCAGCGCGTCGCGCACGCCCTCCAGCCGTCCCGCCGCATCCAGAATCCGGAGCGCCCGGTACTGCAGCAGCTCCTCGGGGGGCATGCAGTGCGGAGGGGGCACCGAGCCTCGCAGCGGCACGCGCCCGCGACGGTGCACCAGCTCCATCAACGCGCCCAGGTCCTCGGCCTCCAGTGGCGCGACGTTCCTCGCCGTGCGTCCCCGGGCCGCGTCTTCGAGCTGCCCCAGCGCCTCCATCAGCGCGACCCAGTCGAAGCCCTGGGGCGGAGCCGTGCGCTCCGTCACCAGTTGCCTGAGCTGTTCGCGTGTCGATGGCATGGCGCCTCCTAGCGTGTCCACTGGATGCCGAGCTCTGGCACCTGCTCCGTCCTCACGGTGAGGCCGAACGCGCCCCGCATCACGTCCACCTCCCACAATCTCCCATTCGCGTGCAGCGTGCCCATGACATACGGCATTGCCTGGTGGAGGTAATCCCTGCGGAAGGAAGACTCCGGCCCCAGCAGCATCGGCTGTCCATCCGGTGACGGCAGCGGCATGTCGAGCAGGACGGCCTCCGTGCGGAAGCTCGCGTCATAGAGGTACAGCCGGCCTCCGTCCTCCAGGAAGCACACCGAGTGCCCGTCGTCCCAGCCCGCGAAGAAGCAGTACCGCGCGTCCTGACGGCCGAGCACCTCCGCCGGCGCGTCCGGCGCGAAGGGGTAGCGCGCAAGGTCATTGAACCAGCCCTGGAACCGCGTCTGCCGGCACGGCTCCACCTGGTTGAGCCCTGGCGCCACGGCCACCAGCGCTTCCCAGCGCACCTCGTCCGAGTGCGGGTCATGCAGGGGCATCAGGTGCAGCGTGCGTCCCTCCACGGCGACGCCCTGGCAGTGGGCCAGCTGCTGGAAGAGCTGGTACCAGCCGCCACACATGCCGCCTCCGGCCACGAGCATGTGCCGCACGGACCACGCGGGCAGCCCGTACTTCAGCCCCGTCTCCGGCAGGCCCCGGAGCATGGCGTCACACAGCGCCTTGCGTCCCTCCAGCCCCGCGCACCAGCGCGAGGACCAGCGCACGAGCGGCGCATAGGCGCCCGAGGGCGGCGCGCCGGGCAGCCCGTGCTCCATGGGCGCGCCCGTGGTGAGCACCTCGTGCCGGGAGTCTCCGAGGAACAGCCTTCGCGCGGCGCCGTGCTCGTCCGTCCACTCCGCGTACCACTGGAGCTCCAGCGCATGCGCGCCGATGCGGTGGGGGAGCGGCCGGTTGAAGTGCACCGGCTCCGGCAGCGTCGTCCAGCCCGCCGTCCGCTCCAGCGTCACCGGATGGGGCCCATCCACCGCACGGTGCCGCCCTCGCCGAGCCCGGGGCCGAAGGCGCTCAAATCAAACGCGCGGGGCACGAAGTGGTTGGCGAGCAGCGTGACGCGCACGGAGGGCCGGGCGCCGCGGACGTACGCGATGGGCTCCTCGCGGCGACCGCGAATCCACTCGGGCAGCGCCCCCAGCCGCGTGTCGGTGACGGGGTCCCAGAGCGGAATCGCGTCACAGCCAGGGTCTCCCCGGTCGAAGTGCAGGCTGTGGACAGCCAGCGGTTCGTCCATGTGCATTCCACCTCCCCCTCGCTCCCTGACGCCCCGGACGGCATGGGCCCTGACAGAGGCGGCCCGGGGCGGGAAGGGAGTGCTACTCGTACAACAAGACGCGCGTCACCCACTGCGCGGAGCGCTCCTCGCGCAGCCAGCGCTGGCGCTCCTCCCTCAGGGCCTGGGCCGGGCCGGCGCCCGCGGTGATTCGCTCGCGCACGGCCTGGAAGAAGCGGCCCGCCGAGTTGGGGATGTCCACCGTGGCGGCGAACACCGCCCGCGCTCCCGCGTCCACGAAGGCCTGGGGCAGCGAGGACGTCTGGTGGAGCAGGGGGGGCAGCCGCGCCGCGCTGCACGCGCCGAGCAGCACCATGGGCGCGCCCTCCAGGCGGACGCGGCGGATGGCCTCGGCCGTGAGGGCGTAGCGGCCGTCATGCTCCGGCGCCAGGGCAATCACCGTGGCGTCTGACAGGCTGCGGTCCACCACGCCGTGCGCGTGGACCTCGATGTCCGTGGCTTGCGTCATCGCCTCCAGCACGCGCGAGGGCGTTGCCTGGGCCCCCTCCAGCTCCACCCACGCTCCAGTCTGCTCGGCCACGGGCTCCATCGAGGGAAGGCGCGCCAGTCGCAGCGAGCGCGGCGTCTCCACGTTGGCCACCACCACCCGCCGCTTCGGAAGGTTCGCCGTGGGCTCGGGGGGCGGCACGGGCCCCACGCGGTAGCGCCACGCTAAATCTGGCGGCAGCAGCCCGGCGCGGCTGTCCAGCGGCGGGGCAGCGAGCACGTCCACCTGCGAGCAGCGCCGCAGCAGCGTCACCAGCTCGCGGGGCACCACGCCCGACAGGTCGTCGCCCAGCGGCTCCCGGCGGGACGCGTCGATGTGGCCACGGACCTCACCCGAGGGACCGCGCGCCACCACCACGGTGCGCTCGGCCTCCATCGCCGCGGCCAGCACACAGCGCTCGGGCGCCGTCACCCCCAGCTGCTCCGCCACCACCGCGGGCACCTCCGCGAAGGCGCCCAGCTTGCCGGCGTGGACCGCCAGCGTCTGGAAGGCCACGGCCCGGGCATCTCTCGCGTCCGCGTCCGTGGCCAGCAAAGGCGCCGCGTCGTCGATGGTCCGCCGCAGCAACGCCTTGCCCTCGTCGTGGTTGCGCGCCACCGCGAAGCGGGCGGCGATGAGCGTGGCCAGCACCCGGCGCCCGGGAGTGTCCAGGCTGGGGGTGACCTGGGCCAGCTCCCGGCGCACCACCTCCTCGTCCGACGGGCGCGGGTCCAACCGGCCGAGGTCGGCGAGAATCCACGCGCCCACCAGCCCCACGGAGGGGCTGCACTCCTGGGCCTCGTCCAGCGCGAGCCGGGCCTCCTCGGGGCGCAGCCGCATCATCGCCAGCGAGGCCCGGTTGCGGTGCACGTAGTTGCGCGCATCGCAGTCGCCAGGGCTTCGCTGCAGGAACTCGTCCAGGTAGGCCCGCGCGGGCGCCACGCGGAACTGGTAGCGGGCAGCCTGGCCGAGCGCGCGCATGGCGAAGCCCTCCTGGCCCCACTCGCCCACAGCCGCGCCTCGCGCCAGCTCGAGCGGGCCAGCTCCTCCGCCTCGGCCAGCCGGTTGGCCGAGGTGGCCATGTGGCTCATCCTGCGCTGCAGGTCCAGGCACCGCAGGCCCAGCTCCTGCTCGCGGCACATGCGCAGCGCGTCCCGCAGACGCTGTCCGGCCTGCCACGGCTGGCCCGCGAGGGACTCCAGGCGCGCCAGCTCCTCCTGCGCGAGCACCCCCACCCAGGGGTCCTTCCAGTGGCTGGCGAGCGTCTCCACCTCCACGCGCTCGCGGGGCACGGTGGGGCTGAGCAGCAGCGCGCCGAGCAGCAGGTCCTCCTCGCCCGAGGCGCGCAGCTTCTGGATGAAGGCGGCCGGGTTCGCGTGGTTTCGGCGCAGCAGCCGCGCGTACTCGCCGGCCAGTGGCCCGCGGCGGGAGAAGTCGCGCGCCGCCACGCGCCGGGTGTAGTCCGCGAGCACCGTGCCCCCGAAGGCCCGGTCCAGGACCTCCGCCAGCGGGAGCAGCTGGCGGACCCGCGCGGCCGTCATGGCGCAGCGGACCACGTCGTAGAAGTGCGCGCGCGCGGTGCCGGGAAGGCGCCGGGCCAGCTCCAGGGGAAGGGGCGCGGCCATGTCGGTGGCCAGCACGGTGATGGCCGTCTGGGTGCTGCGCCACCAGGTCGCCGCGCTCCCGCTCGCGCTCCTTCAGGGCGCGGGCATGCTCCAGCGCCTCGGTGCTCCAGCCGGGCTCGCCCAGGGCGGCGACCTCCTCGAAGGCGGCCGCGGCCAGCAGCGTCAGGCCCAGCTCCCGCAGCACCAGCGCGCGGTTCCACAGCGCCTGGGGGGAGCGGGGCGACGCATCCAACGCGCTGTCGAGCAGCGACAGCGCCTCGTCATGGCGTTCGAGCAGGAAGGCCGCGGCGGCGCGGTCGCTCTCGCGGCCCGGGGACGCGGGCGCGTGGTTCAGGTGGGCCAGGGCCTGCTGCGGGTCTCCATGGACGAGGTACGACGCGGCGATGCCGGACCGGTCTCCCAGCGCTTCCAGGCGGGCCAGCTCCCGCAGCGGCACGGGCGTGCTCTCGGCGCCGCGTGCCGGGACGTAGGGCCGGTGGCCATCCGCCTGGGCCACGCTGAGCCGCACCTCCACGGGGCGCGTGGGAGAGCCGGCGAGCCAGATGCGCTGAGTCACCCGCTCCGCCGTGGGGTCCGCACCGGAGAGGACGAACGCGGCGAGCGCCAGCAGCGGAAGGGGGTACCACGCGCGCAGACGCACCGGGCCTCGCCGGCGGGCTGCTCCTGGGGTTCGTGGTGTTCCCAGCCCACCCACCATGCGCTGGACCTCCGCTGCTGCCTCCATCTTGAGGCAACCCGACGTCCAAGAACAAACCGCCTCACAAAACCCGTGTCTGGAGGGCCACTTGACAGACTGGGTCCCGAAGGATTCACCCCTCGTCTGTCCTGCATGCCCTGGGGGCGGGGGAGCGTCCCCGCCGTCCGTCAGGCCCGGGCCCGCAGCACCTGGCCGAAGCCGCGCTCCTGGCCCAGGGCGGGGGACACCGCGCCGTCCTGCACCGCCTCGCGGCCGGAGATGAGCACGGCCTTCATCGCGGCGTCGTTGCGGCGCACCAGCCGCACGAAGCCTCCGAAGTTCTCCATCGGCGCCTCGGCCACCTCGTCCACCTTCGCGTCCAGCCCTTCCGGGTTGATGACGACCAGGTCCGCGCGGCGGCCCTCGGCGAGCACGCCCGCGTCCAGGCCGAACCACTCGCCAATCTCACCGGTGAGCCGGTGCACGGCGCGCTCCACCGGCATGAAGGGCTCGCCGCGCTTCTCCGCCTCGCGCACCAGGCGCAGCATCCGCAGCGGGAAGTTGTAGTGGGCCATGTTGCGCAGGTGCGCGCCCGCGTCGGAGAAGCCCACCAGGATGTCCGGGTGCCGGCAGATGCGCTCCAGCTCCTCGCGCCGGTCATTGGCCATCACCGTGTACCAGCGCAGCGCGTCTCCATGCGTGGCGGCCAGGTCCAGGAAGACGTCCACCGCGTGCCGGCCCTGCTCGCGGGCCACCTGGGCGAAGGACTTGCCCACCACGCTCGCGTCGGGGCACTGGAGGATTTGTGACTCGTTGAAGTCGCGGTGGAAGGCGCGCGGCAGGAAGCGGTTGGTCCACTGGCGCCGGAAGCGGGCGCGGTACTCCGGGTCCGTCAGCAAGTCCTTGCGGGACGCGGCGTCCTGGAGGTGCAGGGCGGCGGCGCCCGCGCCGAACTCCTCGAAGACGACCAGGTCGATGCCGTCCGCCCACAAATCAAACACCTCGGGCAGCGCCTGCCAGCGGAAGTCCGCGCCCAGCAGCCGGTTGGCCATCCGGGACATGACGCCGATGAGCCGGTGGATGCCGCGGCTGGCCCGAGGGTCCATCATGGAGATGACGGACGTCTTCAGCGCCCGGCGCCCCAGGCCGATGCTCTCCAGCATGAACAGCAGCACGTTCACCTTGGTGCTGATGTTGGGCACGCCCTGGAAGACGCGGCCGCGCTCACGCAAGAGCCGGGTGAGACGGCGGTACTCGCTCCAGCGCGCGTAGGTGGAGGGCAGGGGCCGGCTGCGGATGTCGCGCGAGCCGCCCATCTTGTCCCACTTGAGCGTCATCACCGACAGGCCCAGGTAGCCCAGGTCCATGCCCTCGCGCACCAGGGCCTCCATGCGGCGCAGCTCGTCCTCGGACGGCTTGACGCCGTGCTCCAGGCTGCGGTGCAGCCCCATGACGTGCGCGCGCAGCGCCGAGTGCCCGACGAAGGACGCGACATGGGGCCCCAGCGGCAGCGTGTCCAGGTGCTCCAGGTAGCCGCCCAGCGAGTCCCATTGCTTGCGCTCCTCCAGCAGCGAGCGGACGGTGGCGTAGGGGATGGCCTCCACGCGGCAGAACATGTCGGCCAGGTCTTCCGGCGTGCCCAGCGCGAGGCTGAGCGAGCAGCTGCCCATCACCACGGTGGTGACGCCGTGGCGGACGGACTCGGAGAGGGACGGGGCCAGCTCCACCTCCGCGTCGTAGTGGGTATGGAAGTCGATGAAGCCGGGCGTCACCCAGTGGCCGCTGGCGTCGATGACCCGCGTGTGCGGCGCGCGGGGCAGGGGCGCCTCGGAGATGGCGGCGACGATGCCATCGCGGATGCCGACATGACGGCGGCGCGGCGGAGCACCCAGGCCATCGAACACCAACCCGTTCTCGACGATGAGGTCCATGGCCTGAAGCCTACGCCCGACATCACCCGGGTGCACCCGGCCCGCATGCGTCCAACACCGGGCAAACCATCCCCCGGGCCAATCCCCTGAAATGACAATTCAATGGCTGATGTCGCCATGCTCCGACGTCCGCCGGTGCTGGCCCTTTTCAGCACCCTTGTCCTTGCCCTCGTGCTGCTGGTGTCGCCCGCGGCATGTCCTGGTGCGCAGGACGGGGGAGGCCGGCCTCCGGACAGCCCTCCGAGCGACACGGAGCAGCCCGGGGGAATGGATGCCGGCTCCGAGGATGCGTCGGACTCCGGCCCTGGGAATCCGTCCGACGCCAGCGTCCCCTTCGGCCTCGACACCCGGCCGGCCAACCCCACCTGCGTCGCGCCCGCCCGGCCGGCGGAGGCCACGGGCGTGGCGCTGCAGCGGGCCTTCCCGAAGCTGGAGTTCCAGCAGCCGCTCTTCGCGCTCCAGGCCCCGGGCGACAGCCGCCGCATCTACGTGGTGGAGAAGGAGGGCCGCGTGTGGGCCTTCTCCAACGAGGCGGACCCCGCGAGCCGCTCGCTGGTCATCGACCTGTCGGGGCGGGTGAATGCCTCGCACAACGAGACGGGGCTCTTGGGCATGGCCTTCCACCCGCGCTTCGCGCGCACCGGCGAGGTGTTCCTTTCCTTCATCGCGGACAACGACGAGGGACGGCTGAGCTCGTACATCGTCCGCTACCGCAGCGCCGACGGGGGCGCGACATTGGACCCTCACAGCGAGGAGCTCGTCCTCGAGCTGGAGCAGCCGTACTCGTACCACAACGGAGGGCACCTCGCCTTCGGCCCGGACGGCTACCTCTATGTCGGCTTCGGTGACGGCGGTGGCCGAGAGGACCCGAACCGCACCTCGCAGGACACGGAGCGGCTGCTGGGCAAGCTGCTGCGCCTGGACGTGGACGGGGCCCGGCCCTACGCAATTCCCTCCACCAACCCGTACGCGCAGGGCGGCGGGCGGAAGGAAATCTACGCGCTCGGCTTCCGCAACCCGTGGCGCTGGAGCTTCGACCGGCGCACCGGCGCGCTGTGGCTGGCCGATGTGGGGGAGAAGCACTGGGAGGAAATCAACCGCGTGGTGCTCGGAGCCAACCATGGCTGGAGCGTGCTCGAGGGCACCACCTGTCTGCGCGGCGGCTCGTGCTCCACGGAGGGCCTGACTCCGCCGGTGGCGATGTACGGCCGCGACGAGGGCGTGTCCATCACCGGAGGCTACGTGTACCGGGGCAGCGCGGTGCCGGCGCTCGTGGGCCAGTACGTCTTTGGCGACTTCGGCTCGGGGCGCATCTGGACGCTGCCGGGAACCGCCACGCCCGGCGGCGGAGCGAAGCCTCAGCGCATCCTCTCCACCTCGCTCAACATCTCCTCCTTCGCGGAGCTGAATGACGGCGAGCTGCTGGTGGTGGACTTCGGCGGCGGCGGGCTGCACCAACTCGTGTCCGCGCAGGCCGTCCCGGGAGGCCTGTTCCCCACGCGGCTGTCGGCGACGGGGTGCGTGGACGCGGAGGACGCCACGAAGCCTTCGGGCGGGCTCATTCCCTATGGCGTGAATGCGCCGCTCTGGTCCGACGGCGCGGAGAAGGAGCGCTTCCTCGCGGTGCCGGATGGCCACACGGTGGCGGTGGGCGCGGACGGCGTCCTGGAGCCGCCCCCGGGCAGCGTCGCGGTGAAGACGTTCCTCCTGAAGGGCCAGCGGGTGGAGACGCGCCTCTTCATGCGCCACCCGGACGGCAGCTGGGCCGGCTACAGCTACGAGTGGAACGAGGCCGGCACGGACGCGGTGCTGCTGGACGCGGGCAAGGTGAAGGCCGTGGCGGGCGGCACCTGGACCTTCCCCAGCCGGGGCGAGTGCATGCAGTGCCACAACGCCGCCGCGGGCCACGTGCTGGGCCTGGACGTGGCCCAGCTCAACGGGGACTTCGTCTATCCAGGAGGCCGGCGCGCTCCCCAGCTCGCGACGCTGGAGCACATCGGAGTGCTCTCGCTGTCGGCGGTGCCGGCGCCGCTTCCCCGACTGCCACGCTACGACGACGGCGCGGCGTCCTCGGAGGCCCGGGCCCGCGCGTACCTCCACGTCAACTGCGCCGTGTGCCACCGGCCCAATGGCCTGGGACGGGGCGCGGCGGACCTGCGCTTCAGCACGCCCCTGGCACGGGCCTCGGTGTGCGACGTGCCGCCGGAGCTGGGGGAGCCCGGCGTGCCCGGTGCGCGGCTGGTGCTACCGGGCCACCCGGAGAAGTCCGTCGTGTCGCTGCGCATGCACGCACGGGATGGCTTCCAGATGCCGCCGCTGGCCACGCGCACGGTGGACCCCGAGGGGACGGCGCTGGTGGACGCCTGGATTACATCGCTCGACCGCTGCCCACAGAGCCCTTGAGGGCAGGCGTGCCTACCTTCTCGGCCTGAAGCGGACGCAGCAGGAACCAGGAGGCACGCGATGGCGCGACAGGGATGGCAGTGGCTGACGATGGCGGGCCTGTGTGGAGTGCTCGGCCTGGCGGCGGGCTGCACGGAGCGACAGGAAGACGCCGTGCGCGAGGACGCCCGTCAGGTCGGCAGGGAAGTGGGCGAGGCCACGAAGGACGTGAAGGAGGGCACGAAGAAGGCGGCGGAGAAGGTCGGAGAGGCGGCCCGCGAGGCGGGTGAGGGCTTCGAGGAAGGGGTCGGCGGCTCCGGCAAGGCGCCCATCGGCGACAAGCCCGGCGTCATCAACGACGGCGAAGGTCCACTGGAGAACGGACGCGGCCCGCTCGAGGAGAAGGAGCGCCGCTGACCGTCACCGACGCGTGACGCGTCCCTCGGGGTGTCGCGAGGGACGCATCCCCCCTGCTCTTGGCTCCCGCTCCTGGCCGGTGCCAGGATGGCGGGTGGACCGGCGCTCGCGGTTGCCGGCGGGGGGAGTCATGAACGAGCTCGAGCTGGACAAGGTGTACCGCCGGGGCGAGCAGGGCCCGGGCGTGAGGCGCATCCAGGAGTGGCTGTCGCTCGGTGGCTTCGCGGTCGCCGTCGACGGTGACTTCGGCGCCGCGACGGAAGCAGCGCTGAAGCGGTTCCAGGCGAAGGTCGGGCTGTCGGTGTCGGGCGTCGTCGACGCGGCCACCTTCGACCGGCTGGTGGCGCCCATGCGGACCGCCATGGCGTCCATTCCCGCCCAGGGCCGCTCCCTGGGCTCGCTGGTGGTGGCCTACGCCACGCAGCACCTGCGCCAGCAGCCGCGTGAGATGGGCGGAGAGAACCGAGGCCCGTGGGTGCGCCTCTATCTGGATGGCAACGAAGGGACGCAATGGGCCTGGTGCACGGGCTTCGCCACCTTCTGCGTGCAGCAGGCGGCGCGGACGCTCGGCGTGCCCATGCCGGTGGCGCGCACGTACTCCTGCGACACGCTGGCCTCCTTCGCCCGGGAGCGGGGCCGCTTCCTGTCCACGCTCACCTCGCCGCCGGAGCGGACGCTCATCCACCCCGGCAGCCTCTTCCTGCGCCGCCGCACGGCCACGGACTGGGAGCACGCCGGCATCGTCACCGAGGTCGACGAGGAGACCTTCCAGACGATTGAGGGCAACACCAATGACGAGGGCCGCGGCGAGGGCTACGAGGTCTGCGCGCGCACGCGGGGCTTCAAGAACATGGACTTCGTGCTCCTCTGACGCGGGCAGCGCCTGGTGAAGTCCGGCACGGGCCGCGGTGACTCGCGGCCCGTGTCAGAGACTCACGCGGGCTTGCTGTTACCCGACGGCGGCTTGACTTCTCGGGTGCCGGGGCCGCGCACGGTGTAGTGCGCCACCACGGGCTGGTGGTCCGAGGACTCGGTGCTGCGGTCCACCTCGAAGAGGGTGGGGACCAGGCCGGGCGTGGCGTAGATGTTGTCGAAGCGCTTGCCCGTGGCGGGCACCACGCCGCGCTCATCCGGCAGCGACGTGAGGGTGGCGCTGTCGGCGATGTCCTGCAGCCGCAGCCAGTGCTCGCTGCCGCGCGGCACCTTGCCGGAGCGCAGCTCGGTGCACGCCTGCTTCGGCGTCATCAGCGTGCCATCCGGCAGCCGCACCTGGGCGAGGGTGGCGTGGGCGATGGTCTCCGGCAGCTCCAGCTCCAGCACGTGCAGCTCATGGCGCAGGCGCGGGTCGGCGATGTTGCCCACGCCCTTGTCACCCACGCTGGCGTGCGGGTCGCCGTAGCGCACCGCGTACTCCTCGATGGTGTCCGTGTCGTCGTACGTCAGCAGGTGGGCCATCAGCCACGAGCCCCCGCGTTTGATGGCGGTGTTGGCGTTGAAGTCCCCCAGCACTACCGCGTGCGCGACTTCCCGGTGGCGCAGCAGCGCGTTGAGCTGGCGCAGGTTGCGCGCGTTGATGCCGGAGTCTCCCAGCGCGTGGTGCACGTTGAAGAGGACCACCGGGTGGCCCTCCACCTCCAGCCGCACGTAGAGCGCGCCCCGGTCCTCGGGCAGCTCACACGGGTCCCCCCGGCGGGCGATGGCCGCCTCGCGCACGGAGTCGGGGATGACGTAGGTGTAGTGCGCCGCGTCCACCAGCGGATGGCGTGAGAGGTAGGCCTTGCCGTTGACGAGCCGCCCGGTGGGGCCTCCGTCATGGCCCTGGTAGGCCATGTGGAACCCATACCGCTCCGCGAGGAGCACGGTGATGGGCACGTTGGCCTCCTGCAGGCCGATGACGTCCGGCATCCGGCCCTCGGCCTCGAGATGGTCGAAGTACGCCAGCAGCGCTTCCTTCCGCTGGCCGCCGAGCAGGATGTTGTAGCTCATCACCGTCAGCCCGGGCCCGCGCGCGGGGCGGGGCGAGGGGTGGCGGACGATATAGGTGCGGCCATCGCCGAGCGCCCGCTCCGTGTTCGGCTGGGGCACGGAGGCGAAGTCGGGGAAGGTCACCGTGGGCTCACGGCGGGCGGGCGGCTCCTCATGGCCGCTCGGCATGCGGGTGAGCAGGGGGCCCACCCCCGGGAGATGCTCCAGCAGCTCGGGCACCTTCATGCGTGCTCCCTCCATGGGAGCCGCGAGTGCGGAGCGTAGACAAGACAATCGTGCTGGATGGTGACTTGGGGCACCGGTCCTCCTGTGTGGCCTCAAGTTCTGCGTTGATCCTCCAGGAGGCCAGGGGGCACACGGGCCTTTGAGGGCCGGCCGCTCCACCTCGACAGGGTGGAGAGCAGCCAGGCAGGGGAGCCCCTATGACTGCCTCCCTGCCAGGACTCCGGGCGAGCTATGGGAGCAGCCCCGTATCCCACACGGTGAGGCTCATCCCGACTGGCTTCCCTCGTTCCGGAGTTCGAGGCCTGAGTGTGGAGTCCGAGGCCTGAGTGTGGAGTCCGAGGCCTGAGTGTGGAGTCCGAGGCCCGCGTGTGGAGTCCGAGGCCTGAGTGTGGAGTCAGAGGTCCGCCTCTGGAGTCTGGGGCCGAGTGCAGAGTCCGAACCAGCGTGTGGAGGCCGTGGCCGGGGCGGTGTCAGGGTGGACGCCGAGCGTCAGCGCCGGGGCGCATGCTTGAATGGCCGCCATGATGCGCGTGCGGCTCCTGATGCTCCTGGCTCCCCTGTGTGTGGCGTGCGCCACCACCGGGGCAATGTCCTCCATGTCCGCCTGCGAGCAGGGCGTGGCCTCGGCGTGTGGCCGGTGGGGTGAGGAATTGCTCCAGCAGGGCGAGCACGCCGCGGCGGACAAGGCCCTGGGCATCGCGTGCGAGGCGGGGGACTTGCCGTCGTGTCTCGCGCAGGGGCGGATGCGGATGGAGGCGGGGGACCTGGACGGGGCGGAGCCTCCGCTCGCCCGGATGTACGAGGCCGATGACGAGGAGGGCACCCTGGCGCTGGCGGACCTTCGCGAGGCCCGGGGCGGCGTCGGGGCCGCGGAGACGGCGGCACGGCTGCGGCGGCTGGCGCCCGCGCTCGACAAGCCGGACTTCGAGTTCGTCTTCGCGTACCGGGCGGACGCCGTGAACGGGCTGGGCAGTGACATCTCGCTCAACATCCAGCCCCTGGGGCTCTTCGAGCGGCGGCTGACCTTCGGCACCAACGTGGCCTTCCGCCAGTCCGGGCCCTCGGAGCTCAACGGCTTCGTCGGCTACCAGCACTTCCTCGCCTCCTGGCTGGCGCCGTATGGGCGGGTGATGCTGGGCGGCGCCTTCGATGCGGCCCCTGGCCAGGGGCCCAACGTCGGGGCCGAGGTGGGGGCGAAGCTGTGCCTGGGCTCGCTGGGCCACCTGAACCTGGCGGCGGGCACCTCGCGCGTCAGCCCGGGCTATGTGTCGCTGGGGGTGGGCCTCAACGGCCTCCTCGTCCTGCTGGCGGCGCTGCACTGAGATCGCGTCCAACGCGACCCACCCCCAAGGGCAGACGCGAGTGCATTGACAACCATGTGACCCGGAATGTTTGACTCTCGCTGAAGCGAATCCGTAGCATCGGAGCGCGCGTCACGGGGGGAACATCCATCACATGCAGGCCTTGACTGAATCGCCCGGGTTTCTTTCCCAGACAGAGGACTCTCTCTATTTCGTCCACCACCGGGCGCCGGGAGTCTGCCGGGCCGCAGTGTTGCTGGTGGGCCCCTTGGGGCTGGAGCGTGCGCACTCCCACGTCGTCTGGACGCGGTGGGCGCGGCACCTGGCCACCCGCGGCATGGACGCGCTTCGGCTCGACTGCCGGGGCAATGGCGAGAGCACGGGCCGCTTCGAGGAGATGACCTTCCAGCGCTGGGAGGAGGACCTGCGCGAGGGGCTGGCGTACCTGCGCCGCGAGCGGCCCGGCGTGCCGGTGGTGCTTCACGGCCTGCGCCTGGGGGCGCTGCTGGCCGCGCACCTGTTCCAGACGGAGCGGGTGGAGGGCCTGCTCTTGTGGGACCCGCCCGAGTCCGGCCGCGCGCACCTGATGGAGGTGCTGCGTCGCAAGGTGGCGGCGGACAACCTGGAGGGCACGGGAGGCCCGGTGCGCTCGCGCGAGGACTACATCGCACAGCTGGAGGCCGGGGGCCTCATGGAGGTGGAGGGCTTCGCCTGGTCTCCCGGCCTGTGGAAGAGCGCCGAGGGATACGCGCTGGCGCTGCCCGCGCCGGACGACGCCCGGCCGTGGCGGGTGGTGCACCTGGATGGGCGCACGGCCGAGCGCTGTCTGGCGCCGGGCCACAGCCGCTCGGTGCGCACGCCGCGCCCCTTCTTCTGGACGACGAGCAACCGGCTGCTGCCGGACCTGGGCGAGCTGTTCGACGACAGCGCCGCCTTCGCGGCGGGCGTGGGCGGACGTGAGCGCGGGGGCACCGTCATGAGGGAGCTGCGTTCAGCTGGACGTGAAGGGGCGACCGGCTGTGGGGGACGTACCACCCCGCGGCCCAGGGGACGCAGGGCAGGGTGGGCTTCCGTCTTCCTGAACCCCGGGCACGTGCCGCGCGCGGGGCATGGCGGCCTGTCGGCGCGGGCCGCGGACC
>JBKGHK010001609.1:0-710 GCA_046520375.1 Pyxidicoccus sp. 3LFB2 | reverse complement strand
CCGCCGGACACGGTGAGGGTGCCGACGATGTAGCGGCCCTGGCCATCCGCGGTGACGCCGCTGCCGGCGATGAGGGGGATGCGGGTGTCGGGAGCGGACATGGCGTAGAGCCCGACGCGCACGGTGTACGTGCCCGTGGCGAGGTTGGAGGGCAGGGTGCGGCTGATGTTGTAGGCGACGGCGCCGCTCCACTGAGAGGTACCCACGGGCGGCAGGTGGTCGGCATTGAGGGTGGAGTGCTGCACGCCGTTGGCATCCACGAAGTGGACGAAGACGTAGTAGTCCTGCGCCATGCGCACGGCGTTGAAGCGCATGCCCAGCGTCACCGTCTGCCCGGCCTGGGCGGACATGGCGGGGTTGGCGAGCTGGAGCACAGTGGAGGTGGACGGCTGGGTGCCCACGGTGAGGGTGCCCACGGTGTAGCGGAGCTGGTCATCGACGGTGACGCCGGTGCCCATCGCCAGGGGGACGCGGGCCCAGGGCGAGTGGTTCTGGTAGAGCCCGGCGCGAATCGTATAGGTGCCCGTCGCCAGGTTCGCAGGGAGCGTGCGGGTGATGTTGTAGGCGACGGCACCGCTCCACTGGGAGGTGCCCACCGGCGGAGCGTGGTCGGCATTGAGGGTGGAGTGCTGCACGCCGTTGGCATCCACGAAGTGAACGAAGACCTCGTAGTTCTCCGGCATGGGCACGGCGTTGAAGCGCATCGCCAG
>JBKGHK010001608.1:0-711 GCA_046520375.1 Pyxidicoccus sp. 3LFB2 | reverse complement strand
CCGGAGCTGGGGGTGGGCTTCCGCCAGGGCATCGCCGGCTTCGAGCTGGAGGCGCGCGGGCGGCTGCAGTGGTTCCAGCTGTCCGCGGCGCTGGAATTGGGGGCGCGCCTCAAGGTGTACGAGCGCGGGGCGCTGTCGCTGGCGCCGTCGCTGGGCGTGGGCGTGGTGCTCAACTCCGGGGCCACGTACATGGACGACGACAACTTCTCCGGCGTGCTGCTGCGGGTGGCCCCGGGGCTGGTGGCCAGCTACCGCGTGGCGGACACGGTGTCGCTGCTGGGGCTGGTGGACCTGCCCATCGACATCGGCCTGTCGCGGGACAAGGCGCGGCGGTTCCAGGCGCTCGGGGGCGGCGGTGTGGAGCTGTACCTCGGCTCCAACCTGTCGGTGCTGGCGGCGGGACAGCTGGGCATTGAGACGTTCCGCGAGCGCGTGGGCCGGGGCGAGACGCGGCTGGGCTGGTCCACCCGGCTGGGCCTGGGCGCGCGCCTCTTCTGACCTACGTCAGGCCGAAGCGCTCCAGCTTCTTGAGCAGGCCCTGGCGCGACAGGCCGAGCGCCTCGGCCGTGTGCGTGCGGTTGTTGCCACAGCGCTTCAGCGCCTCTTCGATTTCGCGGCGCTCCAGCGCTTCCACCTTCTGCGCCAGCGTGGTGGCGCCGGGCGCGCTGGCGCGGGGCGCGGTCGCTGCCGTGAGACAGGTCCTCGGGCGTG
>JBKGHK010001607.1:0-718 GCA_046520375.1 Pyxidicoccus sp. 3LFB2 | reverse complement strand
CCCCGGTGCGCGTGAGTCCCCGGCCCTCCGCCGCGAAGCCGTCGCTGGGTGCCACGCCCGTGCCGATGGCGAAGCGCTCGCCGGCCACGAAGCCGGCGACCCAGGCCGCGAAGAAACCCGCTGCCGGTTCGAAGCCCGGGTCCACGGCGAAGGGCGTCCCCGTGGCGCGGGCCTTCTCCACCGCGTCGTGGGCCTCCAGCCGGGACAGGCGCTCCATCAGGCGCGCCTGGGACTCGCGCAGCGTGCGCACCTCGGCCTGCAGCGCGCCCATCTCCGCCTGACTGGCGGCGTTGGAGGCACAGGCACTCAGCGCGCACAGGGGCGCGGCGGCGAGCAGACGGAAGATGACGGAGCGCGAGGGCACGGGCCTCTTCGGACTAAGGATCAGCCCGAGGATAGGAAGGCCCGTCGGAGAGCGTCAAGAAAACGGCCGGCGCGCCCGGCGGGCTAGAAGCGGTTTACCACGTAGTTGAGATGGCGTCCGGTGCGCCCCGCGTCACGCCGGTGGGAGAAGAAGCGCTCGGGCGCACATGCGGTACAGGCCGGTAGCACGTCCACATGCGCCGGCTTCAGCCCCGCGCCCAGCAGGGTCGCCCGCACCGCGCGTGTCAGGTCCAGCCGCACCGAGCCGCCGGCGGACTCCACCACCTCCGGGCCGAACCGCGCGGTGAAGCGCTGGGCCAGTTCCCCGGACACCTCGGTAGCAGCAGCGTTGGAT
>JBKGHK010001606.1:0-720 GCA_046520375.1 Pyxidicoccus sp. 3LFB2 | reverse complement strand
GGAGCGAGGCCCGGTACAGGCCCGGCCCGTTGCCCGTGCGCGAGTGCACCTCGGCCAGCAGCGACAGGGCCTCGCGGCCGCGCTCGCTTTCGGGCTCCAGCGACACCACGGCCTTGCGCAGCGGCCAGCCCCGCTGGAGCACCGTCGCCTGAGGCGCGCCGGCCAGCGACACGGTGGGCTCCAGCAGGTCCATGTCCTCGGGAGGCAGCGGCGACAGGAAGGCGGTGAGGGCGGCCTTCACCGCCTCGCGCACCACGGCCTGGGACACGCCGGCCACCACCTCCAGGCCCACCGTCACCCAGACGGGCTTGTACTGGGCGCGGCGCACGAAGATTTCCGTCGTCACCAGTCGGCGCGGTGCGAGCCAGCAGGCGATGGCGTCCAGGAACGCATCCGCGCCCTGCGTCTCGGCCGGGTCGGGCTCGAAGCGCGGAATGGCCATTACCGTCACCGCGCCGGGCGCGTCGCCGGGCTCGTTGGGCGACAGGGCGGGGTGGAAGGCGGGCAGCACCTCCACGCGGCCCACGGCCACGCCGGGCGTGCGCAGGGTGAGCGCCTCGAAGTCCTGCACCGTCACCAGCCTGTCGCGGTGCTGGAGGAAGCGGGCGATGCTGCGCTCTCCCTGCTTCACGCCCTCCGCGTCCGCGCCGCCCCAGGTGGGCAGCGGGTTGTCCACCTGGATGCCTGGAGGCAGCGCGGGGCCGCTCGTCACCGTGCCCG
>JBKGHK010001605.1:0-722 GCA_046520375.1 Pyxidicoccus sp. 3LFB2 | reverse complement strand
CCTTCGTGGACGAGGTGCTCCAGCTCACGCGGATGCGGCTGCTGGTAGGGGGCACGCGTCAGGGCCCGCGGCTTGCGGAGTATGCCGGCCGGGGTGCGCTGCGGCGGTGGACGGAGGCCGTGGCCCTGGGCGTGGCGGTGTCGCTCAAGCGCACAGCGGTGCGCACGACGCCGCTGGACGACGCGCCGCTCGTGTCGGAGCTTCGCACCGCGGACCCGGAGCTGGCGCTGATACAGGAGCGCTACCGCCCCGCGTTCCGCGCCGCCTTCGCGGAGGCGCTGTCCGGCCTGTCGCCGCGCGACAGGAACCTCCTCAGGCTGAGCCTGGTGCAGAACCTGGGGGTGGAGTCGCTGGGCACGCTGCACCAGGTGCATGCCTCCACCATCTCCCGCTGGCTGGCGCGCGCCCGCCAGTCCCTCCTGGAGGACACGCGCGCCGGCATCGCCCGGCGGCTGGCGCTGACCTCCTCCCAGCTCGACAGCCTGCTGCGCGTCATGGACGCCAGCCTCGCGCTGAGCTTCACCTCCCTGCTGGATGAAGGTTGACCCCATGAGCCCCCTGCCCGACTGCCTCGACGAGACGCAGCTGCTCGACCTGGCCGACGGCGTGGCGTCCCCCGCCCTGCGCGCTCGCGCCGAGGCGCACGTGGATGGCTGCGACGCGTGCCGGGAGCTGCTCGCCGGGTTCCTCCAGGCGAGGGCCCCCGCCCCGTCGGAAGGGGG
>JBKGHK010001604.1:0-722 GCA_046520375.1 Pyxidicoccus sp. 3LFB2 | reverse complement strand
CCCGCCGCGCGCGTGGCCTCCAGCAGCGCGCCGTACATCGCCTGCACCACGTCCGCCACGCTGCCATCGCCGGGCGTCGGGTGCCGGGCATGCCCGAGGACGGCGCCGGCCCTGTCGATGACGACGGCCTCTATCTTCGTCCCTCCCAGGTCGATGCCTCCCCAGGCCCTCGACGTGTCGGGGGATGACTCCTTCGTCGACTCGCCCTCTACCGAAGTGGCTTCGTCCATCTCGCGCCTCCGGAGCGCACCCCTGCTGTCCGGGCCACGTCCCGCCACGAAGATGCGCAGTCCCCCACCGGGCCGTGCGGGGGCGCCCCGGTGGGCAGGGGAGCAGCCGGTGCTCGCGCCCCCCCGCGCCGCCCTGACGCGGGGCGCGGGGGCCCGGGGTGTCCATGGCAAACGCTTCCGTGACGGGCCCTGCGTGCCCACCGTCGAGGCTCGCTAGGTTAGAACCCTGCATCCCAGGTGGGCTCGGGACACGGAAGGAGCACGGAATGGACCTCATCGGACAGCTCTCGCAGCAGCTCGGTGTGAACGGTACGCAGGCGCAGGGGGTGGCGGGCTCGTTGCTCAAGCTGGTGCAGGGCACGGTGCAGGAGAAGCTGGGCCCGGAGGCCGCGAACCAGATGGGCAGTGCCATTCCGGAGATGGACTCCTGGCAGCAGGCGGGCACGGCGGCCCCCCAGCCCATGCCGGGCGCGGGCGGCGGCCTCATGGGCG
>JBKGHK010001603.1:0-723 GCA_046520375.1 Pyxidicoccus sp. 3LFB2 | reverse complement strand
CTGCGCGGGCACCTCGGGCGCGCCCAGCCGGGCCAGCTTGTAGAGGGCGATGTCGGCGGCCTGCAGCGCGCGCTCGGCGGACTCCTGGTGCCGGCGGCCCAGGGCCTTCCATGCGGCGGACTCGGAGGCCACCAGCTCCAGCTCCGCGGACACCGCGCGCACGTAGCGGCCCTGCTCGCTGTCCGGGAGGATGCGCGTCACCGGAATCGTGATGCGACGCGTGTCGCCGTTCTCCGTGTAGGACGTGGACACGCCCAGGTTCCACTCCGCCGAGCCCAGCAGGCCGGAGAAGAGGACGCGGCGGGGGAAGGCCTGGGACACCGCGCCCAGGGTGGCGCTCATGGCGTCGCCCTCCACGCGCGCGGGGTAGCGGTGGCGGCAGCGCAGGTCGGCGAAGCCCGTGGGCAGCACGTACACGCGCGCGTCGGACACCACCTCGCCAAACAGCTCCGCGCCCAGCTGGCCCACCGCCATGGGCAGGCCTTCCGCGTCGTCCACGTGGACGAAGCCGGTGCCCGACGGGCTGGTGAGGGCCTCCAGGATGTCGGGCAGGTAGTGCCGGCCCAGCCCGAGCGCATGCAGCATGACGCCGGACTCGGCCACGCGGGAGCCCAGCGTCTTGAACTCGGCCAGCTGCGACGGGCCCACGGAGGGCTCGCCGTCGGTGAGCATCAGCACCTGCGGCCGGGCGCCGGGCACGAGCACGCGGCGGGCGGCTCGGCG
>JBKGHK010001602.1:0-728 GCA_046520375.1 Pyxidicoccus sp. 3LFB2 | reverse complement strand
GCCTCGCCCTGCGTCACGCGCACCGTCCACCCGCGTCCCCGCCGCCGCGTCCAGCACCTTGTCGTCGGGGCCACCGAAGCGCAGCCGCATCCGGCCCCGGGAGGAGAACGTGACCTCGCGACGGCCCTCCATCAGCCGGATGGGGATGCGCGGCTCGCCGCCCCGGAAGTCCAGCCGCTTGACGGTCCCCCGGCCCGGGCAGCCCCTGCGCCAGCGGGTCCTCACCGGGGGGGAGCGCCAGGCCCGTGCCCGCATCCGTGCCCCCGTCCGCGCCCGCGGGGGAGATGGAGGAAGCCAGGGGGCCCGTGCCTCCGTCCGGGGACGCGCCCGCCTGCCCGGCTGGCGGGGGAGGGGACGGCGTCCGGCGCGGGCTTCGAGGCCGCGCAGGCACAGAGGAGGACGGTGACCAGGAGCAGCGGGACGGCGAGTCTCACGGAGGGCGCCACCGTAGCCGCCGGCTACGCGGGCTGTCACGGCCGGATGCCCGCTGGGGTGCCAGGACGGGAGGGACATGGGGTGAATACAACGCCCGGGCTCCCGCGTTGGCCCTGCTCATGAAAATCCGACACGGCAACTGCAAGAAGCTGAAGACCCCGACGGCCGCCCTGGCCGCGAGCCTGCTCATGCTCGGTGCAACCGCCCATGCCGGTAGCCCGGGTGGGCTGTTCGACCTTCCTGACTTTCAGACGGGCACCCCGGCCGCGCCGGCTCCGGCCCCCGCTCCGGGC
>JBKGHK010001601.1:0-730 GCA_046520375.1 Pyxidicoccus sp. 3LFB2 | reverse complement strand
CTCGCGACAGCCCGCGCAGGGCGCTCTCCACCTCGCCCAGCTCGATGCGGAAGCCGCGCACCTTCACCTGGGTGTCGTTACGGCCCAGGAACTCGAGGGTGCCGTCCGGCAGCCAGCGGGCCTTGTCGCCGGTGCGGTAGAGCCGCTCGCCGGGTGCCGAAGGGGCTGGGGATGAAGCCGCTCGGCGGTGAGGTCCGCCCGGCCCAGGTAGCCCCAGGCCAGACCGTGCTCCGCCGGCATACAACGTCTCCCGGCACGCCACCGGCGACTGGCCGTAGGGCCGCGTCCAGCACGTGACGCGCGGGTATTGGAGATGGGGCGGCCGATGGGGACGGACGCGCCGAAGGACGCACCCGCGTCGAGGCGGTGGCAGGCAGTGAAGGTGGTGTTCTCGGTGGGGCCGTAGCCATTGACGAGCACGGCACCGGGAGCCAGCCGCGAGAGGTGCTCGCGCACGCGGGCGGCCGGCAGTGCGTCACCACCCGCCAGCACCTGGCGCACGGAGGCCAGTGCCGCGCCCTGGTGCACGGCCATCTGCTCGAAGAGGGCGGCCGTCAGCCACAGCGTGCTGACACGGTGCCGCGTCAGCAGCGACGCGAGGTCCTCCAGCGAGAGGGCATGAGGAGGCGCCAGCACCAGGCGGGCGCCATGCAGCAGCGCGCCCCAGACTTCCAACGTGGAGGCGTCGAAGGAGATGGGCGCCAGCTGGAGGAAGACCTCCTCGGGCCCG
>JBKGHK010001600.1:0-730 GCA_046520375.1 Pyxidicoccus sp. 3LFB2 | reverse complement strand
CGGCGCTCGCCGGGCGCGCGGAGGTGGAGCCCGAAGACGTGCGCGAGGCGGCCCGCTCCCTCAACCGGCAGGCCCTGGACACCCTGGCCGTGCGCCTCACCACCCCGGGCGACTGGGGCCAGCTCTCCGTGTCCACAGAGACGATGCGTGATTTGCGCCTGCTGGAGACGCGTTGCCGCAACCGCGAGCGCATGGGCGAGGCGGTGGGAGGCTCGCTGGCCCGGCAGCTCACGCCCGGCGTGCGCGCCCTCTTCCAGGGGCCCAGTGGCACCGGGAAGACGCTGGCCGCGCGCCTCGTCGCCGCGGCTCTGGGCCTGGACGTGTACCGGGTGGAGCTGTCCTCGGTGGTGAACAAGTACATCGGCGAGACGGAGAAGAACCTCGCCCGCATCTTCTCGCTCGCCGAGGAGCTGGACGTGGTGCTGCTCTTCGACGAGGGCGACTCACTGTTCGCCCGGCGCACCGGCGTGGGCTCATCCACGGACCGGTACGCGAACCTCGAGACGAACTACCTCCTCCAGCGCATCGAGTCCTACGAGGGCATCCTCCTCGTCACCACCAACGCGGCGGACGCCATCGACACCGCTTTCCAGCGGCGCATGGACGTGGTGGTGGACTTCCGCGCGCCGGACCCGTCCGAGCGCTGGACGTTGTGGCAGCTCCACCTGCCCGCCGCGCACGCCGTGGACGGGCTGTCCGGGGGCTATGACTGGTTCAACCAGGACCTGGG
>JBKGHK010000015.1:0-38513 GCA_046520375.1 Pyxidicoccus sp. 3LFB2 | reverse complement strand
GGACTCCGACGGCGAGCGCGGCGCGCAGGCCGGCGCCCACCGCGGGCCGGGCCCGCTCCACGTGGAAGAAGGTCGCGAGGTGGCGCCGCAGGGGACTCATGGGGAGGAGGCGTCACCCGTCCATTCCAGGACGCCCGGGCCGGCGGCGGCGCGGAAGCAGTCGGAGAACCAGGCCGAGGCCAGCCGCGCGGCGGCGACGAGGGGGCCATCCTCGGGGAAGCCCCGGCTGGCGCCCTCGATGAGCTGCAGGGCCTTGCGCGTCTCCAGCGCGTCGAACACGCGGCGGTTGAGCGCCACGCGGTCCGCGTCATTCGCGGGGGCCAGGAGCAACGTGGGCGCGCGCAGCTCGTGGAGGAACTCACCGGCCATGTCGGGGCGGCCCCCGAAGGTGACGATGGCCTGGACGCCGTTGGGCTGGTGCGCGGCGGCCACGAGGACGGCAGCGGCGCCCAGGCCCGCGCCGAGGTAGCCCACGGGAAGTAACGACAGGGCGTCATCGCGCTGGAGCCAGTCGCGGGCGACCTCGAGCCGGTGGGCCACGAGCGCGACGTTGGACCCTTCGCGCAGCGTCCACTCCTGGGCCATTTCCTCCTCGGCCGTGCGCAGCCCCAGCTTCAGCGTGGCCAGCCCCGCATCGTGGAGGACGCGGGCGACGTGCACGCTGCGGCGGCCGTCCTGTCCTGCGCCATCCGTGGCAAGCACCACGAGCCCAGAAGCGCGCTCGGGCACCGAGAGCTGGCCTCCCAGCAGACGCCCGGCGACACCAATCTCCACGTCACGGTCGTGTACGCGCATCCACGCTCCTTCCGATGCGGGCACCGCGCGTGCCCGGACCTGCCCAATGAAAGTGGGGCCTGCGGGCGCTCCTGGCTGGGACATTCTCCCCGGGCGCAAGGCGAGCGGGCAGCCGTGCGCCGTGACGGGTTCCCGCCTGTCTCCGTCTGCGAGAGCATCAAGTACGGGTCAGCGGGCATGCGGCCGAGCGGTCCGTCCGGAGCTGCGCCCTTCCGGACAGATGCCATGCCCGACGTCCATGTCCATTGGCTTGGGGATGGCCCTCTCCAGGTGACGCCCATGCTCTCCTTTCAGTGGCCTCCGCCGTCCAGACCGTGGTCCCTGCTCGCGCCTCCAACCGGCCGCGCCGAGCCGCCTTCTTCGGAGCTTCAGGCCATCAATGCCGAGCGCCTGCGCGAGAACCGCTATGCAGTGGATGGCCTCACCGCGACGTCCCTGCTGAGCGTGGCGGTGGGTGCCGTGGGTGCGCTCCGGGCGAAGCGGACGAAGTCTCGCGCCTTCCACCTGACGAGCGCGGGCGTCCACCTGTTCGCCCTCGGCACCGCGGTGGTGGGCTGCGTGGCCATCAAGCTCCAGGACCCGGCGACGCTGGGGACGGAGGACAGCGTTCAACGGGGAGCGCGGTTGCTCCGGCTGCTGGGTGCGGGCATCGCCTCGGACGTGGGCGCGATGCTGGCGGGGGCCTTCGCCCTCAAGGCGTCACGGCGGCGCAGCGAGACACTCGCGGGGGCCAGCACGTCCCTGCTCCTGCACGGCGCCCTGCTGCTGTTTTTCGACATCGCCATCTTCACCCGCAACGCGCACCAGCAGCACCGGGTGCTCCAGAGCGTGGGATACGCCTGAACGCGGTCCGTGCCGAATCATCTGGAAATTCGCAGCGAGGGAAACGAGCGACGGATTGGATTCCCGCCGCCTCTCTAATGGCATCCCCCGGAAAGGACTCAGGTTTCCGGACGACTGTAGCAAGGTCCTGGGTGCCCTTAGACAAGCCGGGGTTTCCCCTGACGCCGCCAAGGGCAGCCAGGCAAGCTGGACGCGCCCGTGGCGCTGCACTTGGCGATTCGCCACCTCGGCGCAGAAGGCAGCCCACGGGAACGTGGTGTAGAGGTCGATGGTGTTGCCGCTCTGGGGGGGCGGGTGCAAAGTTCGAGGATGTCCTACTGGGTCCCGTCCGTGCGAGCCGGGGAGATCATGGTCCGGCACAGGTCATGGCCTCGCCGGTGCCGCAGGCCAACCGCCGCCATGTCCTTCACCAGCCGCTTGGGAGAGTAGTGGTCCGTGCGCATGCCTCCGAACTCCACGCGGGGGCAACGACTTGGTCGGCCGGGAAATGGGCGCCACGAGATCCTCGGGTATTGGGGGCGGCCCATCCAACCTGCCCACGGAGCGGGGACTCTCAATCATCAGCGCAGGGCTCGCCGTGGACAACTTCCTGCTGCATATGCGCTCCCGGTCTGGCCGCGACTGGGAACGTCAACCGGAGTGACGATGGAGGCCGGCGTACCCGCTTCACTGGCCTGCCAGCGGGAGGCCGCCGTCAGAAACACCACGTGCCCACAGGTGAACCACGACGAGATGGTGTCCCAGTGCTCGTAGACGAAGACGGTTACCTTCATGAGCAGAAGGATGATCGTCAGCGTCTGGACAACCCGCCGCAAAATCCGGAACGAGACGAAGCGCTTCACCGTGTAGGTCCCCCTAGGAAAGTGGGGCGCGTGAAGTGCCCCGGTTTCGAAGAGAAGAAGCCCCCGCTCCGCGCTTCGTTACAGCGAGCTGCGTACGTCCTGTAGGCGAAGGTTGCGCGACATCGCGCTGTAACGGAGGGGGCTCCCGCGGATTGTGTCGGGGAAGGGTGAATTTCCGCGGGGATTTCCTCGCCCCGTGACACGGGGCGACTTCGCGGCTTCCAGGCACAGGGTGGCGGGCGACAACCCGCCAGGAACTGTAGAGGGGCACGCATGAAGAAGGGCAACGAGTCTCCGACGGACTGTCTGCTGTACGGTCAGCGCACGGACATGCCGCCGGTTCTGGTGGCGAGCTCCTTCCTGGTAGAGGGGATGAGCGACTACGTTCCCTTGGAGGTCTTGGGGAGGATGCACACCGGGCTGGAGGAACTTGCCCGCCTCGCTTCCCCTGGCAGCCAAGCGTTGCTGTTGTCGATTCAACAGGCGCTGAGTCAGCCGCTAGCAGGGCTCGACGAGTTGGAATCCAGCCGGTGCAGTGAGCTGCTCTCCTGTCTGGACGACATCATCCAGCGGCAGCCGCGGGGAATGGGGAAGTCGGCACGCATCGTCAGGAAGCTGCTCGGTCCAGACGTCCATTCGTCGCTGGATGCCGTCCCGGGAGCCCGTCGAAGAGCCGCCAAGAAGCTGTGCCCCGATGCCCACTCCCTTGAGGAGGAAATCTGGGAGGAGGTCTACAATGCCGCCTACCGCGCCGCCCACCGCGTCCTGCATGACCCGCTCGAGGCGAAGAGCATAGCGTGGCAGGCCATGTACAAGACGTTCCGGTGGCCTGACAACCGGGCCGTGATGGAGACCGGGCAACTGTGCGCGTTCGCCGCTCTGGTGGCCAAGCGTGACGCCTTGAAAGTGTTCGAGCGTCAAAAGAAAAACGAGGCGCTAGCGGAGGAGTTGGCTCGCATGCATGAGGCCCTCTCGACCGAGGCCCACGGGCCCGGCTCGGAGCCTGCGGATTACGGCTGGATGCTCGGGTACATCCACCAAATCAGCGAACTGCCGCCGAAGGATGGGGAGTTGCTGTTCACCAGGTTGTTGAACCTGAGGAGGGGGGGCTACTCGCTGCTGTCAGCCTGGCTCGGCAAGACCTCGGCGGCTCTGCGTACCGCGGTCTGCCGTGCGCGAGAGAAGTTGGAGAGGCTCCAGGCGCGGGAGGGAGTGCCGTACGGCGAGGTGGAGGCCGTCCTGCGCGCCGTCGAGCCCCTGGCCCTGTCGCTGGCCGAGGCCGCCCTGACGACCCCCAAGGAATGGCCCGACCCCGAGGATGACGGGCCGAACAGTGGAGGCACGCCGAAAGGTGGCAAGAAGAGCGCGAAGTCAGAGCCAGGAGGCAGCATCGCGAGAGCCGACGGAGGCAGGGCAATGGCTGGCAACAAGAGCGCTGATGAAGGCAGTGAGGGATTGCTCGCCATGATACTCAATCATGCGGCGAGAACAAAGAAGCCCATTCCTGAGCATCTGTTCGAGGCGGCGGGGGCCGAGCTGCTCGATGCCGAGGATTGCGAAATACTACGCGTCCAGAACCCGACCAAGCTGGCGTCAGCCAGAAGTTCCTACCAAAAGGGCAAGGAGCAAGGCGCGGCATTTCTAAACGCGCTGTCCGGCCCCGCGAGCTGCGCCATTCATGTCTCTCGTCATGAGCAACAGATTGGGAGCAAGAGGAAACCCTCTCTACGGTTTACACTTATCTCAATGATTGGCGAACTGACGACGGATACGCTCGACAACCTGAAAAGAGCACTGAGTGAGCCGACTTGCTCCAGTGTTAGACACGCTGAATCAGGCATAATACTGGACCTATCCGTGATGAGCATCACGGATCCGGCCCATGTTGCCAAACTATTGACCATCGTTAGCGAAACCCAAAGCAGCGGAGCAGGGCGAATTCTCATACTCTCGAGACAACCAGAGGCTCACGAGCTTCTAACTGGCCATGGAGTCGCAGTGTATGGCTCATACAGAGAGGCACTCCTTCATGGCTTTGTAGCCTCAGGATTAGGCAAATAGTTTATCCTCTAGGATGGGAGTCGTGAGTTCTGGGGAGTGGAGAATGCGCGAATGCTGGACGCGTATTCTCTCGACTGGCTGCTTGGGTTGACGTGCAACCTAGGCACCTGAGAGGCCCACTCCCATCCTTTCTGGGACGAACTCATCGGATGAAGGGCTGTCGGGCAGCCTGAAGGGGCGGGCGGCCCGCCTGCTCAGTCGAAGCAAGAGCGGTCCATCCTGTTACCTTCTAGCGGCATATCTGCTTCTCCTCCCCGCCTGGTCTACGCCGCCGACGTGGGGGGATTCCGCCGCTGGGAGCGCCGGTTCCTCGACTGACGCAGGTCCGCCTCGGACCGGTACCACGGGCCTGTCCGGCGTAACGCCGCGTCAGCGCCGTCCGTGAGTCCGCGGGCCCTGCTCCTCGTAGGGCTGCACCACGACGAAGCCCTCCCCCTCGAAGTGCAGCTGGAACGCCTCGCCGCTGCCGCGGCCCACCAGGGTCCTCAGCTGGATGTCTGTCTTCAGCTGTGGCTCCAGGTTTCCAGACCAGGCCACGGTGGCATTGGGGTCCGTCACCACGGGCTTGCCCGGCCTCACGCGCAGGGTGAGCGGCTGACCATGGGTGGTGATGGCCACCATCCCCTGCTCTTCCAGTCGCACGTTGAAGAGGCCCCGGTCATCATTACGCCCGCGCGGCGCATCAGCCGGATGTCACAGCGGATGCCGTCCTCAAGGGCGAGCAGGTCATTGCCCTGACGGACACCGCCTCCCCTGCAGGCCGAGGATGGAAATCACCTTGCCGGAGTCCGCCAGGTACACGCGCCCCACGCCCTCCGCCTTGGTGAGGTTCGTCCCCTCACCGGTGAAGGAGCGCTTGAACCAGCGCCAGAAGCCGTGCTCGAAGGTGCCCTCGCGCCGGAACTTCACGCCGCCCTGATAGGCCACCATGGACCCTGTCTTGGTCCACACCCGCCCGCGCAGGTTGACCTCGAGCATGTACCGGCTCTCCAGCTCGAAGACGCCCTGGTCCTGGTCCTTTTGCGCGGTGTCCTGCACGAACTGCTCGAGCGAGTAGCGGCTCATCGTCTCCCCGGGTAGAGCCGCCATTAAGCCCCAGCACCCGACAGGAGCAAGGAGTCTCGGTGACGTGGGCAGGACCGTCCACGTGCGCTCGGCCGTCGCTGAGCCCCTGGTGAGCGGACACGTCAACGCCGGCCGGAGTCCATGACCGTGGATGACCGGGGGGGCCCCTGCATCCCCGCGTCAGGGTGCCTTGTCGAAGCGGGCCTCCAGCTTCACGCCCGAGTAGGGCGTGCGGGCCACGAGCATGAGGTAGTAGTAGCCGCCGGTCGTGGGGCTGGGGATTTCCACCGCCTCGTCATTGCCTGGCAGGTAGGGCCGGTAGTCATACACGGTCCTCGTGGGCCACGTGCCGGCGCGGACGTACAGGTCTGCGTTGCCGGTGCCGCCGCTGGCCAGGAAGCGCAGGTTGCGCGCTCCGGGGGGCACATAGAGATAGAAGTAGAGCGCGCTGCCAGTGGAGGCAAGCGGTCCCCGGTAGCAACCATTGTCGAGCCCCTGGGGATTGGAAGCCGTGCAGGGCGGAGTCGTACCGGGGCCAGGCCCGGGGCCGGGTGGCACGCAGGCGCTCGGGTCCGTGGCCGTCGCGACGCAGTCAATCCACTGGTGGAACTCCGCGTCGTTCGCCGTGCCCAGCGCATCCAGGGACTGGCGATAGGCGCTGTAGTTGCCCGCGCGGAACTGTTCGAGGAAGGTGCCCACCTGGTCCGCGTGCCGCTCGAACATGAAGCGCGCGGCCAGATAGCCCCACGAGTACACGCGGTCGGTGCCGCTGTTGTAGTCATTGCGCAGGACCTGGCTGAGCTGGAAGGCCTTGCTCGTGCCCAACGTCACCGCGCTGGCGTTGTCGTTCTTCCTGGAGATGTACTCAGCCAGACCCTCAATCCACCAGACCGTGGGCTGGCTGGTGCTCGTGGTGAAGTCTCCCTTCATGTCGAAGCGGCCGTCCAGGTAGTGGACGTACTCGTGGCGCAGGTTCCAGATTTCGAAGGCGGGCCGCAGCCACTCCGCCTCGTAGGCGATGAAGCGGGCTTGATTGCCCGAGGCGGCGGGATTGCCCTCCAGGTACATGCCTCCATTGTTGGTGTTGATGCCGAACAGCACGCCGGCGTACGTCTGGTAGTCGAACCTGCTGTCGAAGACGACCATCTCCAGGGACGTGTTGTTGTCGCTGGCCACGGGCATGCGGTTCGTCTTCAACGTGTCGTGGAAGTAGGACTCCTGCGTGGCGAGCTGGCTGCAGCTCTGCGTGAGCTGCGGGGCCGTCATGTCCTGCACGCGCATGCGCAGGGTGGCGCCGCAGGCATGGGTGATGCCGAGCACCGTCTGCTCCAGCGTCCGGCGGAAGTCGCAGATGCCGTAGTAGGCGCAATTGGCTCCATCGTAGTACTCGGCCATCTCCGCCGAGCCCACCCAGAGGCCCGCCGTGGGGCCCGTCATCGAGTGGTTGTCGATGACCGCCTTCACCATGACGCGCGTCTTGTTCTGGAGGGGTCCGGAGTGCTGGAGGAAGCGGGCCAGCTCACGCGCCGCGTTGACGGTGAGATACTGATTGGAGGTCGCCAGCAGGTGGCGGGTGCGGGTGATGAAGGACTCGAGCGAGTCGAGGATGGACGCGTCCGCCCGCACGGCCGCCACGAAGTCCGTGTTGTAGTGGCCCCGATAGAGGCCATTGAAGACATTGTTGGTGGCGCCGCGCATGTACGAGGAAGCCACGGTGGTGTCATTGAAGCGGTCCAGCAGGCCTCGGAAGGTGCCCAGGTGCTGTGCGGTCTCTCCGGCACTGTCGATGAGGGTGACGAACTCCCGCAGCACCGTGCCGTGCGCGTCGTTGACGTCCGTGAAGTGGCTGTTGGCGATGAAGGCCGCGAGTGCGGGGCGGATGGCATTGCTCAGCGGGGTGCCGTAGCTGCCGACCGTGCCCGGCAGGTAGAACTGCACGTAGTAGCCGGCGCGCAGGAACAGGATGAGTTGGAGCGTCTGGGTGGTGTTGTCGCCCACGTACTGCTGTGCGCTGGAGGTGAGCGCGTTGGCGACGGTGACCATCTTGCTCTCGATGAAGACCTGGCCGGCCTGGGTTCCCGTGACCTGGAACAGCGTGTTGAGGCATTCCGCCGTGGAGCCCTTCACCCGCGAGACGAGCTCGATGCCACTGGCGGAAGCGAAGGCCGCCGTGTCACAGGCCAGCAGGGCCCGTGAGGGAGTGATGGAGGTGTGCCGCGGGTGCACTTGCTCGGGGGCAACATCCGGCTCGCGCTCATGGGGCTGGATGCGTTGATGGGTGTGCTCCAGCCCGTGGACTCTCCAGTCGGACTCCGCAGGCGGCGGACTCCGAGGGCGGGCGAGCGCTCCCGTCGCGAAGAGGGTGAGACTGACAGCCAAGGCGATGCGACAGGGATACCCATCCGTGACAGGACAGCGCATGGACTCATGCTCCTCGAGGGTGACTGCTGCGCGATGTCAGCCGTTCCGGCCGCCCCGGCTTGTGCTGGCAAATTCGTGATAAACCAGAATTAGCAACAGAGTCTGACGTGCCGGCGCAGGTCGATGCCGGCCGCATGGCGGGGCCCCCATGTGCTGGCCAGGGCCCCCCAGAAGCCACGACGGAGGGCGCTCGGAATCGAGTGGAGCGGGCTCACCTTTTCACGGTGCAGAGCCGCTGAGGCGGGCGTGTTAGCGTTCCGCGCGATGAGCGGGCAAAAAGGGACGATCGTCGAGCTCAACCCCATCGACGCCCTCGGGTGGATTGAACTCGACGAAGGCGGGCGGGTGCGCTTCGGCGGCACCGCGCTCAAGAGCTTCGCCGTGAGCCCCGGCGTCGGCACCCGGGTCGAGGTGCACGGCACCGCGCCGGGCTACCAGGGCGTGCCCAAAGCGGTGATGGTGACGCCGCTCGTCGTCGCACCCGCGGCCACCGAGGAGCCCAAGGCCGAGCCGCGCCGCGCGCAGAAGAAGACCCCATGGCCGACCTTCGTGCGCGAGCACCCGCGCTGGAGCGACGTCGCCGAGACCTGCGTGCCCTGCGCGCGCAAGGCGCCTCGCCCCGAGCTCCCCGAGCACCCGCTGTTCGCGCCCTGGCACCGCGAGCTGTGCGAGACCGCGCCAACCTGCGTCGATCTGAAGGTGCCGCATTACCTGAAGCCCGAGAGCTTCGAGCCCGGCCCCGGCGATTGCTTCGCGCACGGCCCCGTCGCCTGGCTCGACGAGCCGCGCTGGCCCAGCTGCGGCGTCTGCGCTCGCCCGCTGGAGATGTGCGTCCAGATCGCGCCGGCCGTGCTCGCGGACTTCCTCCCCGGCGGCCGCGGCCTGGCCGCGCTCTTCTGCTTTCACTGCGGCTTCGATAAGAACAGCGATCCGCGCGTCGCGTACGTGCGCCTGGTGGAGCCGAGGCACCGCGTGACCCGCCCCGAGGCGTCGCAATCGGCGCCGGGGGGGTTGCGGCGCGAGAGCCAGCGGGTGACGCCGGCCGCCCCGGCCACCGAGCTACCACCAGCGAACTGGTACCTCTGTCGCACGGAGATCACGCCGGAGACCGCGTCGAGCGCGCTCTTCGGCTTCGGTACGCTCGAGCTCGACGGGCCGTTCCCCGAGGGCTTCGATCCGGCTCATCTCGAGGAGGTCGACGCGGAGTACGACGACTGGCTCGCGCAGCCAGCGCGGCGGCGCGAGTTGGGGCGGAGCTCGCCTCGGCGGCGTGGCGGGCTGGGAACTGGCCGACGCGACGCCGAGCTGCGCGCACGGCGAGATGCTGCACCTGCTCGACTACGAGGGAGGGCAGTTCCTCGAAGGGGCGCTGCACGTGTTCTCGTGTCGCGAGCGGGTCTGCGAGCTTGAGTTCGTCGCGGAGTTCTGAGGCGCCTGCGCGCGACCGTCACCTGCTCCCTCGAGCGGGCTCGGAGCCGGGGCTGGAGGAGGAGGGCCTGACCCCGGCTGCGAAGGTGGAAGCGAAGGCGGTATACATGCCGCATGAACACGACGGTGGTGTCTCTCGACGAGGTCAAGCAGCGCTTCGAAGCGGCGAATGAAGCGCGGATGTTCGATTGGTTCACCGAACAGCTCGGTCACATCCAGGAGCGCGCCGAGAGGAAGCAGAAACCCACCGAACTTCACCTCGCGAAAGGTCCGATTCACCTCGACACGCTCAAGCCGGACTCGCCGTGGGTTCTGGTCATCGACGGAGATCTCGACGTCAGCGGCGACATCGATCTCTCGACCCAGCCGTACGACATGAGTCTCTTCGTCGTCTTCGGCAACGTGCGCGCCAGGAACTTCCGCTTCAGCGGGAGCGCGTGCTGCTTCGTGTCGAAGTCACTCGAGCTCAGCGGCGGTTGCTTCGGAGATCACGGCGACGAATCGGCGGAGCTGCACTGCGCGAAGCTCACCGCTCGAGTGCTCGTGCTCGATGGACACACCGGCGTGAACGCCGCCGAGCTCGACACGGTCGTGTTCGCGAGCGAAGGCTGGGGGCTGCCGCTCCACTTCACGAAGAACGACAATGCCGCCGACTTCTTCGTGGTCGACGCACTCACCGACGATGGCATTCATGAAGAGTCCGTCTGGAATCTGATGACGAGCGGTCGCGACCCGTTCCTCCCCGGCGCCTACGAGAAGCTGCGCGCGCGAGTGGTCGACGTGAAGGCGCGGCAGAAGCCTCAGTAGGTCTGTGTATAGGCAGGATAGAGGCCATGTGGAGGGTGAGGGCAGGAGCGGAGGTGTCGTGGAGGGTCGCTGACGGGGGCCGCCCGAGCCGTGAGCCAGGCGGGTGGAGAAGCCGCTTGAGCCCCTTGGCGTACACGCCGGCCCTGGCCGCCCTCCCATGCGGTGCGCGGCAGGGGCCTGGCTCTCCTGGCCCTGGCAGCTTGAGCCTCAACACCCCGTGGCCTGAGCGGGCCCGCGCGCCGGGGCCAGCCTCCCACCTGCCGTGGGCAGGCCCAGGTGCTCCAGTCTCGCTCTCCCCCCTCCCGCCTCGTTCACGTACGCCAGCACTCGCCCGGTGAAGGTCTGGGGCGGGCGTCTCGACGCCCGTCCTCGGACCGGGCACAGGTGGCTCTCGAGGTCAGGGTCAGGGGGACACGGGCCAGGCTTCGGGAGTGAGCCACTCGGGGTGGTGGACCCGCACGTCCTCGCGGTTCATGGGCACGCCGTCCAGGTCATGCCCCGCGAGCAGCACCACGTCCGGTCTCTCGGCGAGCAGGGCCCGTACCTGGTTGCGCACGTCCGCGGCGCGCTCCGGCTTCGTGGCGATGCGCTGCACGTCGCGGCTCTCCAGCCAGTCGCGATGCACCACCGCGAAGTGCGTGGCCACCGTGCGCCTGGGTGAGCCGTGCGAGGACCCCGACGCCTGCTACCTCTCCGGCGTCCGCGTGGACGGCACCTGCCAGCCCGTCGGCGCCCGGTCCTCCGACTGAGCAGCCCCGCGCTGGCTCCGCGCCCGTCACCGGCCCCGTCTCTCGCATCCAGGCCCCTGCCCCAGGCGCTCAAAGCGCGGTTACATGCGCGTGACACCCGCACGCCCGGGGCAGGGCACACTCCGTCTCCTTGACGACGGGCCCGCTCGCCCTCGCGGCGAGCATGACGAGGAAACGAATGCGCGGCTGGCAAGGCGTATTGGCGGCAGTGGCGGTGGAGCTGGTGGCGTGTGGGGGCGGAGACGCGGCGAAGCCCGAGGAGCTGGGCGCACGCGTGGTGGAAGCCCTCTGTGCACGCGAGGCACGGTGCGGGGTGTACGCCAGCGCGGAGCACTGTGAGCGGGACCTGCGACAGTGGGACTGGGAGACCTGGCTCGGACTGGGGACGCGCTACGACGCGGCGCTGGAGTCGGGCCGGCTGAGCTACGACGAGGACGCGGCCGAGCGCTGCGTGGCCGCCATCCGTGACGGCGATTGCCGCCTGCCCGCACTGTCCTTCGTCGCCCATCAACGGGGCATCGAGTACGAGCCGGCCTGCCAGGTCCTCCGCGCCGAGAAGCCGGAGGGCGCCTGCGGGTTCCAGGCGGAATGCGGTGAGCGCGCGTACTGCCACTACACGGGCGGCGACTGCGACGGGACCTGCCAGCCCCGGAGTGGAGAGGGCGAAGCGGCCTTCCACTCCGAGCAGTGCGCACCCGGGCTCGAGCTCAGTGAGACCAGCGGCACCTGCCAGCGCCCCGCCGAGGAGGGGGAGGTCTGCGTCCAGCAGGAAGGCGGCCCCCTCCCGCGCACGTGCGGAGCCGGGCTGAGGTGCAACCGGGATGGCGGGAAGTGCCAGCGGACCGGCTCGGAGGGTGACGCCTGCGTGGACCTGTTCGACTCGCCGTGCGGCACGTCTTTCGTCTGCAAGGAGGGGCGCTGTGGCCGCCGCGCCCAGAAGGGTGAGGCGTGCAGAGCGCCCGACGCGGCCACCAGCCTCCCCGTCAACGAGTGCCAGCAGGAGCTCTTCTGTGACGCGGACGCCCAGGCGCTCGGCACGTGCCAGGTGCGGCGCGAGGAAGGCGCCGACTGCCGTGATTCGCTCGAATGCGCCGAAGGCCTGGACTGCGTGGGTGCCGGACAGGAGCCCGGCGCACGCGGCGTCTGTGAAAGGCGGCCCGGCCCCGGCGAGGCCTGCGAGCGGCACCCGTTCGTCTCCTCCATCTCCAACTGCACCTTCGGCCTCAGCTGCTCCCAGGAGAGCGACACATGCGTGCCTCGAGTCCGCCAGGGGGAGCGCTGTGGCTCCCAGGCCCTCTGCGCGGACGGCAGCGCGTGCTCGGACGGACGGTGCCTCCCCTTCGAGGCGCTCGTCTGCCGGTGAGCCCCTGCCTCAGCCCCCCTTGGGAGCCGAGGCCCGCGCCGCCAGCTCGCGCTCCACGTAGAGCCGGAGAGTCTCGACTAAACACATTCCCGGGAGGCGCGTGTCCCGGGTTTCAGCTGCCTCCCGGCTGCCCGAACACGGGCCCGGTGGTAGGCTTTGTGAGCTACGCCCCCACAGCGCCGGAGATTCCTCCATGAAGCTGTCGAAGCAGCCCCTTCTCGTCTTGGCCGTGTTCCTCCTGTCCGCGAGCAGCGGTTTTGCCCTGGCGCTGGACCGCGAAGCGCCCACGCCCCAATCCCTGACCACCTATTGCACCACCTCCTTGGAGTGTGAGCGCCCGTGGGAGCGGGATGGCGAGTGCTGCGCCATCCAGCCCCTGGACCCCACCCTGGGCGTCTGTGCGCCGCGCGAGGCGGGGCTGCCGTGTCTTGACTGACACTGGCTCTTTCCGGATTTGATATAGGTATTCCAGCGGCGCTCCCATGATGCGAGCGCCGTCCCCCTGGAGGGGGAAATCCCTATGTCCATCGTTTCGAGAAGGGCCCGCGGCCTTGCCGCCGCGACAGGACGCCGCCTCGCGCGCGCTCATTACCCAGGTCCTCGACACCTGGCCGAAGCGGGCCGACGGCGAGCTGGACCTGACGCAGTCCCCGATGCGCCTGCGGGCCATCGCCCATCGCGCGGACACGAACGAGGGGCAGTTCGTCTTCAACGTGCTCGATGCGAGCGGCAACCCCCTGGACCTCCACATCACCCTCGCCTACGACGTGCCCGCACGCTCCCAGGCGGCAGGGCGCTGGCAGGCCCTCGCCGCGCTGAAGCCCGGCACCGCGGCGTTCAACACCGCGCTCCAGGCGCTCACCGACGGCTTCACGGGCTCGCAGGGCCGGGTCCAGGGCAGCACGCGCGACCCGCTTGCCGCGGGAGCCAGCGCGTCGAAGCCCGCCTCCCACGAGGTGGGCAGCCAGCTGCTTGCGGACGTCCAGCCTCCGTACGTGTCGCTCATCGCTCCGGGCGCGGGCAGCTTCCTGCGCGGCACGGTGTTCGTCACCGCGACGGCCACGGATGACGTGAAGGTCTCCCGCGTGGACTTCTACGACGGCACCGCGCTCATCGGCTCCGACAGCCAGGCGCCCTTCGGCGTGAGCTGGAACACGGCGGCGGTCAGCGGCCTGCGCTCGCTGACGGCGCAGGCCTTCGACACGGCTGGCAACGCGACCACGTCCAGTGCGGTGAGCGTCCGGGTGGACAACTCCGTCTCGGTCCTCGTCCTCGGCTCGCCCAGGTACACGCCGCAGACGCTGTACTACGTGCGGGGCTTCATCAACGTGAGCTGGACGGTGACCGACCAGAGCAACTCGGGCGTGGCCCTGGTGGAGCTGCTCCAGGATGGGGCGGTCGTGGCCACCGCCGCCGGCATCGGGGACACCACCTATTCCTTCCAGTGGGACACGACGGTGCTGGCCAACCGCAACTACACGCTCACCCTCCGGGCCACGGACAGGGCTGGCAATGTCCAGACCAGCACCCGGAACCTGGACGTGGACAACTCGCCGCCCACGTCGGCCCTGACCTCTCCGGCTGACGGCTCGCAGGTCAGCGGCGTCGTCACGCTGGCCGCCAACGCGAGCGACAGCCAGGCGCTGCTGTATGTCGCCTTCGAAATCGACGGCGTGGTCCAGACGCCCTTCTCCACCACCGCGCCGTTCACACGGCAGTGGGACACCACGGGCAAGTCCGGCACGCACACGATTGTGACCATCGCCTCGGACCGCGCGGGCAACACCTTCCGGAGCCCACCGGTCACGGTGACCGTGCCCTGAGCGGAGCGGAGGCGGGCCGCGCTGGCCGCGCGGTCCTGGCACTCCCTGGTGACGCCAGCGGCCTTCATCGGCGGCCCGACCTCGACGGACTCCATCGGCTGACCCGCCTAGCGTCGCTCGGACCGGTTTCGGCTTCCACGCGGCACATATCCTCCGGCCTTCTCGCAGTCCTCCTCCGGCACCTGCCCGAAGCACTTGCGCAGTTCCACCGTCCCTCGATCTACGTGGGTGATGGTTCCCGCAGTGTGGCAGGTGGGAGACTCCTCGATATTCTCCCGAGTCGTCCCGCGCTGCCGTAAATAGGCATCTTTCAGTCCTTCGCCCCACTGTGGACGGGTGGAGGTCTGAAGCAGGCCACCAGGTTCAGTCAAGGTGATGGTGTACATGCCCTCCTCCAGGGGAAGAGCGGGAGCCCCTGGCACGTGGAACTCCATCCGGACACAGCCATTGAAATTCTCGGGAACGACCCACCGCAGACCGGGTTGGTTGCCCTGGCACGAGACAAGAAGCAACGACAGCCACGAATAATTGAGCGACCGGCTCATGCCCCCTCCAATGATGGCTGGGATGCTACGACCGACCATCAACCGCATGCAGAAACAAGCAGCGGGCTTGTCGATAACTCCTGGTTATCGATTCCCGTGGCCCTGCTCCTCGCTCACGTCGTGAGGGCGGCCCGGCCGTGAGCGACAATGCTCATTCGACGTCGAAGACCTGCCCGTCACGGGTGATACGAACCACGGGGTAACACGCGGCGCCGAAAGCTTCCGAGTACGACCGGGGCCAGGCTTCCACGGGCACGGAGTCGTCGCGGCTCAAGCCCGAATCCCAAAAGATTCCATCGGCGGTCAAGACCACGAGGTCACCCCGGGAATCCAGGGCATGGGCGCTGGGGGGGCCGGGAAGTGGGGCGAAGGGTCTCATCATCCATCCGCCCTGCTGCGTCCGGGCGACCTCGCTCACGTCTCCAAGGTGGACGCCATTGTGCATCAAGCCATGGAACACCAGCCGCTTCCCGTGGAACTCCAGTGAGTATTGGGGATTCAGGGCGCCCCGCCCGCGGTCGAGGCTGATGCGTCGCCCCTTTTCAGACACCCAGGTCTGGGCGTGGACGCCCTCGACTCGAGGACTCAGGACGAGGCACGCCGGGTTCATCGGAATGAAGCCGTCGCGGAGCGAGTCGGTGGAGATGCCAGCACAAGGGCCCGAGGCGTGAGGGGATGCTGACGGCCACTGGAAGCGGTGAAGACGCACCTGTCCCGTGCGCAGGCGCAGCTCCCATTGCCCGGGTTCACCGTCGAGCTTCGTGAGCTCGGGACAGGGGTACGCTCTCGGGGGCTTCCACTGTCCGGTCATCCTGAGGCGGGCGACAGCCGCGCCGAGCCGGACGTGAGGGGAGGCGTGGGTTCCCGCCAGCTCCTCGAGCCTGGGGAGCGCCGCGGAGGCCTTCTGCTTCAGGCTTCCGAGCGCCTTGGCCGCCGCGGCCTGGACTCCCGCATGCGGGTCATCGAGCGCCCGGAGCAGGGCCTCCATGGCCCTGTCGTCTCCAAAGCGCGCGAGGAGCGAGGCGGCACCCTCCCGCTCCCACGGTGCCCCTCGTTCGAGCAGGGCCTGGAGGACCTCCCTGGCCTGGGGCGGTGGGGTGTCGATGCGCCTGAGGGCATGCTGACGGCAATCGGGTATCGGAGACTCGAGCAGCCGGGCGCGCCAGGCGTCGAGCTCGGGGCTCGGCGTGTCGGCCAGGTAGTGGAGGATGAGTGGGGTCAGTCGCTCGTCGTCACGTGCGAGTGCCTCCATGAACTCAGGGTAGACCTCTTTCCGGGCGCCGCCGGAGAGTGCATGCGCGATGGAGCCCGCGTAGGGCATGCAGGCATCCTCGACGACCTGACAGGTCCTGGGCAGGGGCTCCTGGCAAGAGGGGGCCGCGGAGCGCCACAGCGTGGGCCGCGCCAGTTCACGCCGCAGGATTGCCCGGACGCGTGGGGTGAGCTTCCGGGTCAAATTGCACAGCAGGTCCGCGCCACGTGCGAGCACCGGCGGGGTGATGTCCGGAGCCTCGAGAGCCTCCACCACCACCGGGGCGAGCGTGGGACCTACGCAGGGCAGGATGTGGGTGGGGCCCTCCTGGAGGTAGCGGCGCAAGGCGGACTCCGCACGGGCATCATCGAAGCGCACGAGCGCGGCGAGGGGCAGCTCGGGGGGGCCCTTCTCGTGGGCGTGGAGCAGCGCGGGGATGGCGTCAGGCGTCTGCGCCGAGAAGGTGAAGTTCCTCGAGGACAGCGCCAGCGCGGCACCCGAGCGGACTTGGGGAGCGGGATGGAACAGGAGGGGCACGAGGCCGGCGTGCGCCTCGGGGCCCCCTGTCTCCAACTCCCGTGCAGCGCATCGTTTCAACGGGTCAAGGCGGTTGAGCGGCAGGGAGCGGGCATCCTCGTCTTGGACGTGGCCCTTCGAGTCTCCTAGCAGCGTGAGGCAGCTGTTGACGTCGATGCAGCAGCGCTGCTCCGGCGTTGGGTCCTCCACCCGCCGCGCACAGGCGGGGCCGAGCAGGAGCAGGCCCCCCAGCAGGAGCCACCGTGAATGCGAAGATGGGGAGAGCGTGATGCGCGAAGGCTTCATGGGGCACCTTGCCGTGGAGCATGACCCAGCCAGGGTGGCGACGTCTTCAGGGAGCACGCGCACTTCGCGCCTGGAGAATCAACCGAGGGATTTCGCTAGGCTCTGGCTCCTTTTCCGACAGGAGCCCGCCGACGGAAATGAAGCACTCCCTCCCGCTGCCGTCCTTGCCGCAGGAGGTGAGGAGCAGGACTGCGGACGCCGCGAAAAGAAGTCTACGCATGGTGGGAGCCTGGTACATCGGCCCGGAGCTTCTGACCAATGGGCCCTGGAGCTTCCGCACCGGAGCGTCAGACTCCACGCCACGCGGTCGCGTACGCCTTCCCCACGATGGCGCTGAGCGCCGCCGCGTCGGGCGCCGAAGAGGTGTCGTGGAGGGCCGCTGACTGGGACCGACGAACCGCGTGGAACGACCGGGAAGCGGTCCAAGAGGACACCGTTATACGACAACTATCGTAGATCCCACAGCTCCGGTTGCTTTACCGCGCAGAGAGGACGGTGTTCCCCTGCTCGGGCCCGCGGGCAATCCCTGCCCAGGGCATCTGGAGCTCCCATGCGCGGCTCGTTGCAATCCTTGTCCCTGGCGATGGTTTTCCTCGTGGGTCTGCTCGCGAGCCGACCCTCTTCAGCACATGAATCGCTCCGTGAGCGCATCGATGCCTTCGTGCGCGCGGAGCAGAAGCGGCTGAAGATTCCAGGTGTCGCCGTGGCCGTCGTGAGCCACGGCAGGGTCATCGTGGCGAAGGGGTATGGCTTCTCGAACCTGGAGCATCAGGTTCCCGTCACTTCGGACACCCTCTTCCAGTCCGGCTCCCTGGGCAAGCAGTTCACCGCCATGGCGGTGATGCTCCAGGTGGAGGCGGGCCGCATCTCGCTGTCCGACAGCATCACGAAGTACTTCCCCGACGCACCCGCGTCGTGGGCCCCCATCACGATTCGCCACCTGCTGACGCACACCTCCGGCCTCTCGGATGGGGTGCTCGACCTGCGCAAGGACTACACCGACGAGGAGTTCGCGCAGTTCCTCTATACGCTGTCCCTGGACTTCCCCGCCGGCCTGCGATGGAGCTACAGCAACGCCGGCTACGTCCTGCTGGGCCTCCTGGTGAACCGCGTCGCGGGCACCTCCTACGTCAACGTCCTGGGCGAGCAGGTCTTCAAGCCCACCCGCATGAAGACGGCGCGAGGCATCAGTGAGGCGGACATTGTTCCCAATCGCGCGGCCGGTTACCGCCTGCTCGACGGGGTGGTGAAGAACCAGGAGTGGGTCTCCCCCTCCCTCAACACCACGGCGGATGGCTCGCTCTACTTCTCCCTGAAAGACATGCTGGCGTGGGATGACGCCGTGGATGACCGCGCCATCCTGACGAATGGGAGCTGGCGGGACATCCTGAGTCCCGTGAAGCTCTCCAGCGGAGCTTCCTATCCGTATGGCTTCGGATGGATCATCGAACAGCGCAACGGCCAGCTCGTGCACCAGCACGCCGGTGCATGGCAGGGCTTCAAGACCGCCTACTACCGCTTCACCGGAGACGCCCTGTCCATCATCGTGCTGCTCAACCTCGCGGAGCCGAACCCCGCGGCCATCGCCAATGGCATCGCCGCCATCGTCAACCCCGCGCTCGCCGTGCCTCCGCTGGCCCCCATTCCGGACCTCGAGCCGGAGGTCACCGCCCGCTTCGCGACGCTGCTCGAGCAGGCGCGGGCCGGAGCGCTGAACCCGGCCGAGTTCGCGTACGTCCCCTGGTGGTTCTTCCAGGAGGAGGCGCCGTACTACCAGGCGCTGCTGCAGAGCCTGGGGCCGTCGGGGCCCCTCGTCCTGGTCAGGCGGGAGGTGCGGGGCGATGACCGCATCTACACGTACCTGGTGCAGGCCGGCTCCACGACGCTGCGCTACCGGGTGGCGCTCATCCCGGATGGCCGGGTGTCCACCTTCGCGCTGAGCCCGGGCTAGGCACATCCCTTCGCCGGGCAAGGTCTGGGGCGGGCGTCTCGACGCCCGTCCTCGGACCGGGCACAGGTGGCTCTCGAGGTCAGGGTCAGGGGGACACGGGCCAGGCTTCGGGAGTGAGCCACTCGGGGTGGTGGACCCGCACGTCCTCGCGGTTCATGGGCACGCCGTCCAGGTCATGCCCCGCGAGCAGCACCACGTCCGGTCTCTCGGCGAGCAGGGCCCGTACCTGGTTGCGCACGTCCGCGGCGCGCTCCGGCTTCGTGGCGATGCGCTGCACGTCGCGGCTCTCCAGCCAGTCGCGATGCACCACCGCGTCCCCGGCGAGCAGCACCGGGCCCAACGGCAGTGAGACGAGGGCGAGCAGGTCCTCCCGGGTATGCCCACCGCCGGCGAGCAACACCACGCTGCCATCGCCGAACAGGTCCACGCTCGCGTCGAAGGGTGGAAGCGGGCGGGCACCGGCGAAGTCCTCCTCGCGCCAGCGCGCCGCCCACCCGTGCTCGGTCGCGAATGCGGACGTGCCAGGGCCGGCGATGAAACGCGCGCCCGAAAACGCGCCCAGCTCTCCCACGTGGTCCTCGTGCAGGTGCGACACGATGACCTGACGCACGTCCTCCGGGCGCAGGGTCGCCTCGCGCAGCTGGGCCGTCAGCAGTCGCTCCTCTCGGCCCCGGCTCTCGAAGAGCCACCGCATGGGAATGGGCAGGGCATGCTCGCCCTCGCGCGCCACCTCGCGGGAGATGCCCGCGTCGAACAGCACCAGCCCTTCCGTCGGATGCTCGATGACGAAGGCGGGCGCGGGACGCCAGGGCCGCTGTGCGCCGACGAGGACCGGAGACATGCGGTTCATGGCCGTGTTGAAGACGTGCAGGCGCAGGCCGGGCCGTGGCGATGGAAGTGTGTACGGCGGGCGCGGAGGGGCAGCGCCCTCGACCTCCACGGGGCGGTAGGGCACGAGCACCGCCACGGCCACTCCGAGCAAGAGCACCGCGAGCAGGGCGGCCCGCTTCAGCCACACGCGGCTCATGAGCGTGCCTCCTCGAAGTTCGCGGGACGCGCGGCCATGGGGGCAGAGCCCCGCCACGCCGCTTCGAGCACCCACGCGAGCGCTGCGGACAGTGACGCAAAGAGAAGGAGGTGTTTGCGCATCGGCGTGCCTTTCGATGGCACCTTCTTGCTCCAGACGCCCCCGGGAGCGCCGTGACCGCGCTGACCACCGGGGTGACCGCGCTGACCGCTCCGTGCAGTCCCCACGCATCAGCCCCCGCGTGGCGTGCGTCCCGTCCAGCGCCGGAAGGCCCGGTGGAACGCGCTGGGCTCCGAGAAGCCGAGCAGGAAGGCGACCTCTCCGAGCGACACCCCGGGGTTGCGCGTCAGCTCCAGCGCCAGCCCCCGGCGCAGGTCGTCCACGACGCGCGCGAAGGTCGTCCCTTCCGCCTCCAGCCTGCGCCGGAGTGCACGCGGTGGCACGCCCAGCCTCCCCGCCACCTCTTCCAGCCGGGGCGTGCCGTCCGCGAGCTGCCGCGCCACATCCTCGCTCACCCGTGCGGACCAGGGACGCGCGGCATGGGCCTGGAGCAGCAGTTGCTCGACATGTCGGTCGAGCACGCTCGCGAGCGTGGTGTCTCCTCGCGGCAGGGGCGCGTCGAGCACCCCGGCCGGGAAGTGCAATTCCGCCTCCTCGCTCCCGAAGCACACGCCCTCGCCAAAGAAGTCGCGGTGCAGCGAGGTGTCGGGCGGCGCGGGGTGCGGCAGCAGGACGCGCGCGGGCAGGACGGGCGTGTCCGCGAGCTGCCGGCCCATGTTCACCCAGCTGCCGAGCACGAACTCGACATACGGCGGCGGCATCCGCGCCTCGATGCCGGGGCGCAGGTAGCGGATGCGCACCTCCCCCGCGTGCTCGGTCAGCATCACCCGGGTGCGGTCGTTGAGCAGCCCGTGGTAGCGGCTGACGCGCTCGAATGCGGCGCGCAGGGTGGGGCTGGAGCGCACGGCGTACTCGAGCGCCCCGAAGTCCCCGGGCACCAGCTCTCGTGCGACCCGGACACCGACGAGCGCGTCATCCACCGCCGCAGCGGCGCGCCAGATTTCCGCGGCGACCTCCAGCTCGACACGGGCTCCCACCTCGGGCACCACTCGCGAGGCGTCCACGCCCCGGGCAGCGAGGAAGCGCCGCAGGGGCCGCACGAAGTAGGTGGCCACCGTCACCGCATCCGGCGCGGGCGCCGGGACATCCGCCCTCGCGAGCCGTCTGGAAGGCATGGTGTGAAGGCTCCTCTACCCGCGGGGCGCTCAAGTCTCGGGGAAAGCCGCGGCCTCCGTCCACTTCCCGCGCCGCGTGGGCTCCTTCAGCGCACGGGCGAGCGCCGCGAGGAAGCGCTTGCGCGGCCACGGCTCCGCGCCGAAGCGCACGAGGTGCCCGGTCTCCACCTGGCCGTCGATGAGCTGGAAGCCCCACGACGTGAAGCGCTCCACCGAAGAGGCGAAGGCCATCTTCGACGCGTCGGGCGCCAGCGTGAACATGCTCTCGCTGAAAAAGGCCGCGCCCAGCGACACGCCGTACAGGCCGCCCTTCAGCTCGCCCTCCGCCCACGCCTCCACCGAGTGCGCGAAGCCCAGTTCGTGCAGCGTGATGTACGCCTGGAGCATCTCGTCGGTAATCCACGTGCCCGTCTGGCCTGGGCGCGGCGCGCGGCCGCACTCATCGATGACGCGCGCGAAGGCCGTGTCGTAGCGCACCTCGTAGACGCCGATCTGCTGCCAGGTCCATGACGCGGGCGGTGCGCGGCCTCACGGCGCGGCGCCGAGGTCCGCGGTGCTGGAGTCCTCCTCCCGGAGGACTCCCACTGGAACCCTGGCTGTCTCCCCGGAGGCGGAGGCTGGCGGGCGCTTACACAGCCGGAGTTGTGGAGCGCTGGGGCTGCCCACGTCGAGGGCGAGCCTGGCTAAAGCCCAGGAGCTCGCCCAGCGCGCGATAGGCCCCCATCTCATGCCCCTCAAACCCAAAGCCGAGTGCGGGTCTGACTACTGGTTGTACTCAACCCCGTAGATTCGACCGCCGGGACCGACGTAGCAGCTGACGTACAACGTACCATTGATGGGCACGTTGATAGCCGACATGGTCATGGTCACCACAGGACCGAACTGATTGAGCCAATACCCTACCGTAGACGAGGCGATCGTGCCGTCGCGGTTCACAGCATAGGCGTTACAGCCCACATTTGTAGACGGGCCTGTGGCGGAAGCTGTGAGAGAGATCACCTTGAGGCCATGGCTATCGACAGGAAGAGCGAAAGCGAGGTCCGCCTTGCTGGTGCAATTGTTCCGCATGACGCCATTCGACGACACGAAGCACGCGGCATCACTCGCGGGAACGGCCACCCCAGCGAGCCCGGGCAGAGTGCGCGCATTCGTCTCTTGCGCGAAAAGGAGCCCCGCAGCCACTGCCAAGCCGAGCATCACCTTCAACATGTCATTTCCATTAATCTGGGTGATTGTTTATTTCCCAGGAAGCCAGAATAGCACACTTTCATGCGGAAACTGATTTTCCTTAGAGATGTCAAAGAATTCAAGTGACGCGACCTGGCACAACCCGCAACGTTTCCCGTCGCTGTAGGAGTTGCAGCACTTCCCGCTGTTGGCGCAGTCCGCTCCGCTCGAGCAACCCGAACGGCAGACCCATCTGTGGCCTGAAGTGGAATCCCCAAAGCGTCGACGCGATTGACCCGACCACCGGCTACAGATACGAGATTCTCTCTGGAACGGAGTCGAACCTGGCCCCGGAGGAAGCCCTTCGCACCATCCTCGACACCCTGCCCGGCGTGATTCTCTGACGCCCTCCCTGCGTTCGAAGCGCATCGACTCTGCTATCCGTCCAAAGCTTCTACTTCCTCTCTCCTCCCCCTGAGGAAACCCTCATGACGAGCCGTCAGGCCGGTGCCGTCCTCCTGATGCTGCTGACCGCCTGCGGCGGTGCGTCCCGTGTCGGGCGTGCTGCGTGGGACGCGGAGGCAGAGCGCGAGGTAGGACCGGGCGCCAACCGGTACCGGGTCCATGTCGTCTCTCCGCGCACGGTGTCAGTGGAGCCGGTGGAGGTGGATGAGGACGACTTCACGGAGGCGGTGACGCGGCTGGCTCGCGAGGCCCAACCCGGGGCGCGGCCTCAGGAAGCAGCCCGGAGCCTCTTCGCTCCGCTGCGCGAACTCGGAGCCAAGGCGTCGCGGGAGGACGGAGGCGTCGTCCGGCTGGCGTCCGTGAATGTGAGCGCCGCCGCGTCGGGAGCCGAATCGGAGCTGACGCGCGAATACCTGCGCTGGTGCGAGCGCACCCAGGGCGGCGGTGACTGCCTGCGCCTGCTGGTGGACGGGCCCACCGTGCGCGGTGAGGACAGGTATACCCTCGCTCTGGCCATTTCCCTCGGCTCGGTGCTGGAGGAGACGCGCCACGCGCTCAAGGACCTGGTGCAGCCGTCCGCCGTGCTCTCCATGCTGGTGTGGACGGCGAGCCTGTACCTGATGTTGTGGGCACTGCCCGACCCGGCCTCGAAAGCGGTGGCAGCCGGACTGACGGTCGTCCTGCTGGCCTGGCTGGGCGTGGACACCGTGTGGAGCCTGATGCGCGGCTGGGTGCAACTTGTGGAGGACTCCCACCGCGCCACCACTTTCGAGGACCTGAGCGACGCGGGAGAGACGTTTGGCCGGGCGATGGGGGAGAACACCGCGCGCGTGCTGGTGATGGTGGCCACGGCGGCCCTGGGCGGCACGACGGCGAAGCTGGCACAGAAGGTGCCCAAGCTGCCCGGCTTCACCCAGGCGGCGGCACAGGCCGAGGCGCAGGGAGGGATTCGGCTGGCAGCGGTGGCCGAGGTGGAGACGGTAGCGGCCTCGTCCGAGGGCAGCTTCTCCGTGCTGATGAAGAGCCCGGGAAGTCAGGCGGGTGCTGCAGCCGCAGAGGCAGAGGTCGCGGCCACTTCCGTCATCCGGCACCAGGGTGGAAACCGGCAGGTGCTCCTCAACGACCAACGTTGGCACGTGCCCGCGAACAAGCCCCTGAAGGACATCCCGACGACGGACCCCATGGGAGACGAACTCCAAGCCGCCGCGCTTCGGGTGGCCGAGCGTTGGAATGCGCAGGAACTCAGGCTCAACGAACAGAAAGCGATTGCAGCCGCGGTTTCCCAGGGAGAGCACTGGCTGGCGCGCCTGCTGGAGCGTCAGGCACGCGGTCGCTTCGTGGAGAGAGTTCTGCGGCGTCAGTTTCCCAGGCTGAAATGGAGCTCAACGGGTGTCGATGCTATCGATCCCGTGACCGGGTACAAATACGAGCTTCTCTCCGGGACGGACTCGAACCTGGCCTTGCATGGCGCACGCATGGTCAATGACTTCTTCCGGATGATCACCTTCTGAGGGCGAGAATGAGTCAGCTCAACATTGAGAACCAGGTCATCGAAAACGAGCGGCTCGAAATCACTGCAGGGGACATTGGTTTCCTGGGCCCGAATTTGACGCTTCGCAAATGCACGCTGGTGCTCAGGGTCGCTGCGAGAAACCTGATTCTCATCAAACCACGCCTCATCGACTGCACCATCGAGGTCAAGAAGGAGCTCAAGAACTTCCCCTGGACCCACGCTGACCTGGAAGGCTGTCGATTCACGGGCACCATGACTGGCAATGACTTTGGCCGCTGGCCCTATGACGACGAAGCGGAGCGCGGCAGCATCAAGGACTGCGACTTCACGGGAGCACGACTGGACTCATGCCGCTTCGTCGACTGTGACCCCAAGACCCTGAAGTTCCCTTCCTGGCCTTGCTTCACCATTCTCGACCCCCTCTCGCGCATGAACGAGCTGCTCGCCGCTCCGTGGCCTGAGAGCACCCGCCTCATGGTGGAAATCCTCGCGAAGTCCCCACCAAAGACCGTGGCCGTGACGGACTCCGCCACCGTGCTCGCGAAACAGACCCACACCACCGAAGCGGCCATCAGAGCCGCCCTGGATACCCTGCCCGGCGTGATTCTCTGACGCGCCCCCGCACCCAAGACGCATTGGACAGCGCCGAGCGCTGATTCCTCGACTGACGCAAGTCAGGCTCCAGCAACGTCCAGGACGCACGGAGCCCAGACGGCCGCCAAAGAAGTCATGGCAACGTGGGAACCACCGTCCACGTACGTTCGACCGCCGCCGAGCCCCAGGTGAGTTGAACGGCCGCGCTTCCCGGCGCGACGCCCTCCAGACACAGGCCGTCGGAGAAGGACTTCCGGTTGAACGCCAGCGAGCCTCCGCTGAGCGTCGCGCGCGGTCTCGTGGGAGGCCGCCCGAGAATCACCACTCCGCCCTCGCCCAGCGGAGCGAACGCCTTCACGCACTTCACCATGCCCTCGGACAGGGACTCCGCCTCCAGGCCCTTGATGCCTGTGATTGCCGAGGCATCCCGCACCTGGATGGACAGGATGTCCGCCCCCAGGGCAGAAGATACGGTCAGCGTGTGCGGCACCGTCCCCGTGGCCAGGTCATCGGGAGCACCCACGCTGGAGCGGGCCTCGGGGGTATCGGTCGCGATGCGCAGCGGGGCAATGCCATGGAGCACGGTGCCGCTCGCTCGCGCGTAGCTCGCCGCCACCTTCGCCTTCGAGCGGACGAAGAGCTCCACCGCGGGCCCCTGCCGCACGGGGCTCCCGGCCTCGTCGCGCAAGGCGTAGGCGATGCGGTCCACCTTCCGGGCGTCGATGTCGAGCTCCCCCTCGTCGTCGAGGTTGTCGGCGCGGAAGCTCAAGCCGTGCGTGCCCTCGGCCAGGGGCTTCACCGTCATCACCATCCTGGAGCCCACGCAGCGCCCACCCTCGATGGCGAGCCCCTTGCTCGGCCCGGGCGGAAAGACGGACCAGTCCCAGGCGGGGTCCTGCTCGAAGGTGAGGTTCTGAGGGGCCCCGAGGGAGATGGGCACCGGCGACAAGCCCAGCTCCAGTGAGAGCAGGAGCTTCGTCGTCAGCCCCACCCCCACGGGTTGTTCCTCGCGCAGCACGCCCCCGTCAGCGACGGCGGGGTCGCGGTGCTCGATGCGCCAGTCGGAGTCGATGTAGCAATCTCCGTCCAGGAGCCAGGGGTACTCGCACTTTCCATCGGAGACGCTGCCGGGACAGTCGTCGCCGCGAGGAATCTCCGCCACGAGCTCCGTGCCCCCGTCCGAAATCACCGACCCGAGCACCGGCGGCGAGCCTCCGTCCAGGCTGGCCCCAGGGAACGAGCGCGTCACGCCCTGCCCGGTTCCAAGCCGCGCGTCCACGTCGCACGCCCCCTGGCCTACCAGTTCGAACCGGAAGCCACGGCCCGTGAGGCCGAGGGGCATCGGCCCGGCAATCTCCACGCCCGACAAGACTGGCGCACACCCCTCCCCCGTCACCGTCACCGTCGCTGTTTCACCACGGCGATGGGTACAGACGGAGTGCCCTTCCACCGTGGTTCCCACGACGATGGCCCGAGGCTGCCTCGCGCGTGCGGGCTCCTCGGTCAGCGTGAGCGCCAGGGTCTCCGGGGCGTAGACGAGAAACTCCTGGGTGCCGCCGCCAGTGAGCGCCCAGGCGTACGTTCCGGGCTCCGAGGGCGCGACGGCCACGCCCCTCCCGTCCATCTGCTGCGTCAGCGCGAAGCCCGGTGCGTCCACCAGCGAGAGGGCGCCCACCGTCAGCGAGGTGTTGCCAGAGCGCGCCTCGATGTCGAAGACGAACCGGCTGCCAGCGAGGACCGGATTGACGGCGCGATAGCCAGGGTCGTCGCAGTGGACCGAGATTCGCGTCTCCGTGACGGTCATCGCCCGGAACCAGGCCTCCACCGTCTGGGGGGCGCCCGTCGGGTCGAGGTACTCGACGGTGAGCTTCCCCCGCCCCTCGGACTTCGCCTTCATGCGGATGAGCGCGGCGCCGGCCTCGACCCGCTGCTCTCCCAGCTCGAAGCGGTCACCCGACATGGAGACGCTGACCAGGGTGGCGACATCCTGGTCCGGGCAGACTCTCAGCGGCGGGACGCCCACGAGACACTCGCCGACGGACACGAGCACCTCCGCGCCCACGGGGAGCGTGAGGACCTGGGCGTCGTCCTCGTCGCTCCCCGGTCCCTCACGACCACAGCCCACGGACGAGAGCGCCAGGACCAGCAAGAGGACACAGGCGGAACGGAGCATCCGTCCACTCTATGCGCGCCCGTACCGGAACGCCGAAACGGGCTCGCTCATGCCGCGGCGCACCGTGAGTCCTGCCTCACCCCGCCTCGCGCTCCGGCACCAGCTCGTCGTTGTCCGCGGCGTCGACAGGCTCCGCGTCCTGGAACGAGCTGGGCAGCAGGCTGAAGGGCAGCACCTTGGCCAGCGCGGCCAGCAACATCGTGGAGCTGCGCACGGTCGAGCCCCTCCGCAGCGGCGCTCCCAAGCCGCCGTTCCTCAAGCGTGGCAACCGGATGCGTACGGGATGCGGGATGAGGCCGGCAGCATCTTCGGAGCCATCGACCCAGGGGTCGGAGACTGAGGCCCGGGGCTCAAAGCGAACAAGCCGCACGAGGCGCACGCCGCTTCTGGACGAAGGTGCTCACCGCGGTCTTGAAACACTCCGGCGCCGTGAAGAGCAGGAAGTGCGGCCCACCCTTGACGGTGAACAGGTTGACGCCAGCGGCCTTGGGCAGGAGGCGGAGATGGGCCTGGGCGCCAGCCAGGGGCGTCTTGGGGTCCATGTCGCCCTGGAGCACCAGCACCGGCGGAAGCGTGGCGGGAGACCGGCCGAACCACTCGTCGCGCGGATAGGCCAGTGACGTTCGACCAACGAGCTGACCCGGCAGGCTGCTGACGAACAGGAACCGGGCGGCTTCGGCCTCCACCTGGGCCTGGGTGAGGTCGGGCCGGGCGTTGTTCTCGGATGCGCTGATGACGGCGACGAGCGGGATGGAGAGCGATGCCTGCGGGAAGCGGTCGAACTGCGTGCCCAGCGCCTCCAGGTCCTGCTGCACCTTCTGCAACGGCGCGAGGTCTCCGCCTTTGAGGCCCGCGAGGACGAGGGGAATCCGCGCCCGCAGCTCCGGGCTGTCCAGCAGGGCTCCAAAGAAGAGTTTCGGACGCCCTCCGGGGACGGCCGCGGACGCCTGGGTATCGTCGACGAGCCCCTGCATGGCGGCGACCGCCGAACCCCCGAGACGCGCACGGCAGCCCGGGTCCGCGTCGCAACGCGCGAGCACCGCGCGGCCCACCTCGTCGACGACGGCCGAGCGATGACTGAGGTCCCATTGCTCGGTCGTTTCCGGAGGAACGAGGGAATCGAGCACGATGCCATCGAGGCGTCGCGGCGGGGCGACCGTCATCATGCGCAACACCAACTGCGTGCCGTAGGAGACCCCATAGAGCCACGTCTTCCGGCCGGCGGAGTAGCGCTCCATCAGCGCGCTCAAATCGCGGGCGGAGTGGGTGATGGTGAAGGCGCGCGTGCGCTTGGAGTCGGACTCCAGCGTCTCGAAGCAGGTCGCCCACTCGGCGCCTTCGAGCGCGAAGCCCCCCGCACCGTCCGCGGCCTCTTCCTTCTGGCAGAGCCGGCTCGAGAAACCCGTCCCGCGATGGTCGGGAACCAGCAGGTCGAGTCCCGGGAAGGCGGCCCGCAGGGTCTTCAGCAGCGGGTAGAACGAAGCCCCTGACTCGCCGGGCCCACCCGCCACGAGCCAGACCTGTCCGGCCGACCGCCCCTGAGCAGGGAACTTGCGGACGAAGAGCTCAATCTGCTCACGGCTCGGCTCCGCGTAGTCCAGCGGCGCGCTGAAGCGAGCGCAGAGGGAACCCGCGAGCGCGGCATCCTCCTTCGCGTCCGGGCAACCGACGAACCCATCGCCAGGGGTCGCCGTGCCTTGCTCGGCCGCGTGCGCGAAGCTGCCCAGAACGAGTGCACCCCAGAGGGCGGCCACGGCTGCGAAAGGGGGACATTTCATGTTCACGCTCCAGGAGGGCCCGGAAACTTCCCAGAGAGGACCCAAGAGCGCAATTCAACGCGGCGTGAGCCCGCCTCTCGTCAGCCGGGAATTCCCAGCCGCTGAAATGGCCCCGTCGCGCGGAGCCCCCGGTGCTGGAGGAGCTCAGGTCCATGGCCCAGGTGGCCAGGGGCATCGGCTCCGCGCACGGAGGCAGGACGAACTGCCTCCGGCGCACTGCGTGTCACTCAGGCACCGGGCAGCACGAAGATGCGCAAGCGCCCGGTGTTGTCGGCGATGGGGTTGTCGACGAAGCGCACCTGCAGCACGGCGTCCTCCCCCGTCAGGTCATAGGTGTACCGGTGCTCCGTCGCGTTGAAGGCCGCCGTGCTGGGCGGGTGCTTCCACGTCTTTCCCCCATCCAGGCTGACCTGGACGGCGCTCGACCGCAGCGGAGCAGCGGCCGGCGCCCGCACGCCCGCGAAGGCGAACTCGGGGTCGAAGCCGACATTGCGGGTCGCTCCACTCGGGCTCGGAAACATGGGCGCGGCCTCCGGCTGACCCGAGCTCGCGCCAGGGGCGATGTTGTTCCCCCACACGTTGAAGGTGCCCTGCATCGTGACGCGATACGGCTGGCCCTTCTTGAGCACCATCTGGCTGGGAACGGGAGCAGCGCTCCGGGTGTCGAGCCACAGCTCCTCGGCCGGGATGACGAAGACCTGCAAGCGTCCCGTGTTGTCGGCGACGGGCTTGTCGACGAAGCGCACCTGCAGCGCGGACTCCTCGCCGGTCAGCTCATAGCCATACTTGTGCTCGGTCGCATTGAAGGCCGCCGGGGTGGCCGGGTGCTTCCAGCTCTTCCCCCCGTCCAGGCTGACCTCGACAGTACGATGTCTCTGCGGACCGGGCTGCGGGCCCTTGTCCAGGGCATGGCCCTTGGACCACGCGAAGACGAACTCGGGGTCGAAGCCGACATTGCGGGTCGGCGCCTTCGGGCTCGGGAACATGGGCGCAGCCTCCGGCTGACCTGAGTTCGTGCCAGGGGCGATGTTGCTCCCCCACACGTTGAAGGTCCCCTGCATCGTGACCAGATACGGCCAGCCCTTCTTGAGCACCGTCTGGCCGGGGACGGGGGCGGTGCTCCGGGTGTCGAGCCACAGCTCTTCCTGCTGCGCCCAGGCGGACGTGGACATCAACACGCCCACCACCGCGCAACGCGCGGCCAGCTGCGAGAAGCCTCTCATGCGCTCTATCTCCTGTGTCTTGAATGGGGACCGCGAGTGATTCAGGAACTCTTCCGCGCGACACGCTTTTGCAAGCGAGGTGCCGCAAGTCCGCAGCCCGTGCATCGCAGCCCCGGCGCTCGGTCTGGGTGGGGACGGAGGCTCGCGGCCGTGCAGCTGCGGGAAGCCCTGACGTGTCAGTGACGCGTCAGCGGGGGCATCGACGTGTTGATGGCTCGCGAGGGTGAGGGAAATACGCGGCGACTTTCGTTCCTGGGTCCGTGGGCGATTTGACGCCCCCTTGAACCTCGGGAGTTCCGACCGTGACTGCCCCACTTCGTTCCCTGAAGCTGTCCCTTGCCGCCGCGCTCTCGCTGGCGGCCTTCGTCCCCGCCGGAGCGGCAGGCTCGACGCCCTCCGTGTCCACCACGCCGGCCCGCACCCAGGAGCTTGCTCGCGTCACCGGTGAGCGGGGCAGCTACGTCGCCTGGCTGGAGAACGCGGAGGGCGGAGTGGACCTCGCCATCTCGGTGGCCCTGCCCGGCCGTCCGCTGGTGGCGGCGGAGTTCGTCGAGAAGCACTCTCCGGCCGAGGTCTTCCTCGCGGTGGCCCCGCGCCACGAGCAACTGCCTCCCGCGCTCGCGCGGCGAGAGGAGGCGATGCTCGCGTACGACGGCGAGAAGCGGCTGCGGCTGCAGCGGGAGAACCAGGAGGCCCTCGCGAGGATGCCGCTGGCCGACGTGACGGCCTCCTCATCGCTCGCCGCCGGCTGTACGGACGCGTTCCGCCAGGCGGTGGGCCTGACCTACGGAGACCTGACGTGTGGCCAGGCGGGCCTGGCCGTCATCGATGACACCTATACGTCCGACACCTACTGCACCAGCGGCTGCGACTTCCCGCTCGGCGAGGCGGACCGGGGGACCTGCTCTCCGGCCATCCGGTCGTGCGACATCGTGGAGGGCTCGGCGAGCATCCGCCGCCTGCGCACGACGACCCGCGGCAGCCCGGTGATGACCCACAAGGGGCACCGGGCGCACTTCGGCGTCGCCAACTGCTCCGGTGACGGCCCGGTGGTGTTCAAGCGCCAGCGGGGCGACAACGTGGCCTCGTACGAGGTGGCCGTGGGCCACATGCTCCACTTCTACCAGGGCACCGGCTCGCTCGCGCCGTCGTCCGCGAAGAGCTTCGTGTCCTATGGGCAGTGGAACCGGGGCACGCCGCCCAGCGGCTCGACGTACGTGGACAACCTCATCACCGTCGAGAACAACAGCGGCGTGGATGACCGCGTGATTGCCTGCGGCGACATCTTCAAGCGCTACGACATGTATGACATCTCGTCCCCGAGCTGCCACGGCGCCGAAGTGTCGCTGTGCACGAGCGCGAGCTGCGATACCGCCTGCTTCAACTGCTCCGGCGGCACCTGCAACTGACGCCCGGCGGCCTCACCCCGCCTCGCGCTCCGGCATCAGCTCGTCATTGTCCGCGGCGTCGACAGGCTCCGCGTCCTGGAACGAGCTGGGCAGCAGGCTGAAGGGCAGCACCTTGGCCAGCGCGGCCAGCAGCAGGATGCCTCCCGGCGCCGCGAAGATGGCGAGCGCCGGAATCGCCTTGGCCACGTCGATGAGCTGCGCACGCATGCGCTTGCGCTCCTCGCTCGTGAGCTTCTGGCCGCGCCGCGCCGCCTTCGTCAGCAGCACCGCCAGGTCGCCCGTCTCGCGGACCTCCTGCATGAGCCGGTGGAAGTTCTTCTCCAGCGTCTCCTGCATGCCGGACACCATGTCCTCGCCCATGGCGGTCGCCGCGTCGGACACGGTGAACACGTCCACCAGCGAGCGGTGCCGGGCATAGAACTCGGCCATCTCCAGCTCCAGCCGGTGCAGCTCCGGCTCGGCCACGTGGAGCGCATCCGCCAGCTCGTGGATGAACACCCGCTCGCGGCGCGTGCGCCGGCCGTCCACCAGCGCGGCCAGCAGCGTCTGCTCCAGCAGGAAGTGGCGCATGTCCACGCTGCGCACCTGCTTCACCACGTCCCGCACGGAGCGCCGCCGCTCGAAGGACTGCTTCACCGCCACCTTCAGCTCCGACTCCATGGCGTCCGGCAGGCCCAGGTCCTCCACCTGCCGCAGAATCGCCCGGCGCGCGGGAGGCCCGGGCAGGCGGTCCACGCACGCCAGCCCCGTCAGCACGTCCACCAGCAGCGCCTTCTGCTTCGCCGCGAAGTCCAGCCGCCGCTGCGCCCGCTCCCGCTGGAAGCGCCCGCTGGAGAAGTAGTCAATCGCCTGCCGGCAGAACAGCTGCGCGTCCGCGTACTGGGCGCCGTTGTGCAGCACCAGCCCGTACACCGGGTCGCCCGCCAGCGTGGGCTCGCGCTTGCGCAGCGCCGCCTCCACCTTCCCCACCAGCCGCCTGGGCACCGCGCCCCCGGACGCCAGCTTCGCGTCGAGCGCATCCGCCACGTCCAGCTCGCCCGTCAGCACCGCGAACAGCAAGAGCAGCTGGTCCCCACGAGGACCCGCCGGCGCATCCACCAGGTGCGCCAGCTCCATGGCCAGCCGCGCCAGCGTCTTCACCACCGCGCGGAACAGCTGCTCCTCCACCGCGCGGGCCTGGAACTCGGTGGGAGGCGCCACGTCCACGGGCGCCGGTGCGTCCGCGGGCGTGCCATACAAGAGCCCGCTGGCGCGCAGCGTGTGGCGCACGTACGCGCGGGCCCGGGCACGTCCGGACCCCAGCGACGCGACGGATGACTCCAGCGCGGGCACGCCCACGGAGGCCATCGCCTCGTCCAGGAGCGGGACGAGCCACCCCGCCTTGCTGAAGTCCAACACCGGAACACCCCCTCACCCGACACCAACACCGGGGAGCAGTGCTGCCGGATGTAACCCAGCCGCCCTCCGGTTTCCACCCGGCCCACGGCCCGTCCCGTTCCCCACATTTCAGAGGAGCCAGTACCGGCGATTCTACGGAGCCGAAGCAACCGCGAGCCCACGGGCCCGCGGGCTCGGACGACGACGCTCCGGGCCCGCGGACCTGCGGAAAAGGACTACAGCGCGGTGGCCTTGCCGACCTCCAGGTCGACCACCTTCGCCGGGCCGCGCAGCTTCTTCAGCTCACCACGCAGCGCGTCGGGGTTGCCCTGGAGCAGGGGGAAGGTGCCGTAGTGCATGGGGACCACGGTGCGCACCTTCAGCAGGCGGGCGGCGTGGGCGGCCTCCGTCGGGCCCATGGTGAAGTGGCCGCCGATGGGCAGCATGGCCACGGTGGGCTTGAACTGGGTGGCGATGAGCCCCATGCCCTCGAAGGGCCCGGTGTCGCCCGCGTGGTACAGCGTGGGCCCGTTGTCGATGACCACCACGAAGCCCAGCGGGGCGCCGGCGTACTGGGCCGGGGCCTTGGGGTCCGCCGAGTAGCTGCTGGAGTGCACCGCCTCCACCAGGTGGATGGTGGCGTCCTTCACCTTGAAGGTGCCGCCCGCGTTGGCGCCCATGGCCTGGGCCTCCGGCAGCCCGAGCAGGTTGACCAGCTCGAAGGAGCCGAACACCTTCGCGCCCGTCTTCTGGGCCAGCGCCTTCGTCTCACCCACATGGTCGAAGTGGCCGTGCGTGACGAGGATGGCGTCCAGCGCGTCCGGCTGCGCCGCGCCCTGGGGCGCCTTGGGGTTGGTGAGCCACGGGTCGATGGCAATCACCGCCCCGCCCGGGGTGCGCACCACGAAGGCCGCGTGCCCCCACCACGTCACCTCCGTCTTCCCCTTGGCCGCCGCCGGGGCCTTGGTGCCCGCAGCGGGAGCGCCCTGCGCCGGGGTGCCCTGGGCCGGCGCGGCTTCGCCGGAGTGCCCTGCGCCGGGGCGCCCTGCGCCGCCGCCGTCCCCGAGAAGGCCACCAGCGCTCCCACCACCACTGCCATGAGCTTCGTCCGCATACGTGTCTGCTCCTGTACGTCGAGATGTCGACCTGCCGCCGTGGTGCCCGAGGACACCCCACGGCCCGGCCGCCGCTTGTCACTCCCCGGGCAGCCAATCAAGGGCCTGGAGCCCTCGCCTGCTCCCCGGCGGACAGATACCCCGACGGGTGATGGCGCCCGAGTCCGATTCGACCGTCGACACCACGGGCACGCGGGCGGACGAAGGGACTGCCGGGAGCGCAGAGCTTCCTTCCCCGCACGGGGCGGGCACGCGCTAACGTCCCCCGTTACCGTGGACCACCGATTCCAAGTCAGCCTCCGCGGGGTCATCGACCTCCTGTCACACCACCTGTACAGCTCGCCAGGGGTGTATGTGCGCGAGCTGCTCCAGAACGCCACGGATGCCATCCGCGCGCGTCAGCTCCTGGAGCCCGGACACGAGGGCACCGTCCGGCTGGAGCTGATGGAGAAGCAGGACGGCAGCCCTCCCACCCTCGTCTTCAGCGACGACGGGGTGGGGCTGACGGAGGACGAAATCCACCGCTTCCTCGCCACCATCGGCGAGTCCTCCAAGCGCGAGGCCCTGGAGGCCCGCCGCAACGACTTCATCGGCCAGTTCGGCATCGGCCTGCTGTCGTGCTTCATGGTGTGTGACGAGCTGCTGCTGGTGACGCGCTCGGCCCGGGGAGACGGGCGCACCCTGGAGTGGCGCGGCCGCCATGACGGCACCTACTCCGTGCGCCAGTCCGAGCACCCGCTGGAGCGGCCGGGCACCCAGGTCTTCCTGATGGCCCGCCCGGGCATGACGGAGTGGTTCGCCGCCGAGCGCCTGCGGCACCTGGCCCGGCACTACGGCGGGTTGCTCCCCTTCCCCACCCTGCTCACCGCCGGGGGCCACACCGAGCGCCTCAACCCGGACGGCCCGCCCTGGCGCCGTGAGTACGACAGCGTCACCGAGCGGCGCCAGGCCCTGCTGGCCTACGGGCGCGAGGTGTTCGGCACGGACTTCATCGACTGCATCCCCCTGCGCTCCACGGCGGGCGACGTGGACGGGGTGGCCTTCGTGCTGCCGGCGTCGCCGCACTTCAATGCCCGGCAGAAGCACCGCGTGTACCTCAAGCACATGCTGCTGTCGGAGAGCGCGGAGAACCTCCTGCCCGAGTGGGCCTTCTTCGTGAAGTGCGTGGTCAACGCCAACGCCCTGCGCCCCACCGCCAGCCGCGAGTCCTTCTACGAGGACGAGTCCCTGGCGCTGGCCCGCGAGGCGCTGGGCCAGGGCCTGCGCACGTACCTGGTGGAGCTGGCGACCGAGGACCCGCGCGCCCTGCAGCGGCTGATTGCCCTGCACGGGCTGAGCGTGAAGGCGCTGGCGCTGGACGACGACGACTTCTACCGGCTGGTCATCAACTGGCTCCCCTTCGAGACGTCGACGGGGGTGATGACGCTGGCGGACTACCGGCGCGCGCACCCGGTGGTGCGCTACACGCCCACGCTGGACGGCTTCCGGCAGGTGGCGCGGGTGGCGGGGGCCCAGGGGCTGTGCATCATCAACGCGGCGTACACCCACGACGCGGCGCTGTTGGAGAAGCTGCCGCACGTGGTGCCGGACGCGCAGGTGGAGCCCTTCTCCGCGGCGGACCTGCCGCAGAGCTTCGAGGAGCTGTCCCTGGACGAGCGCGAGGCCGTCTTCCCGCTGCTGCGCATGGCGGAGCGCGTGCTCGCGCCGTTCCGCTGCGGGGTGGTGGTGAAGAAGTTCTTCCCGGCCGAGGTGCCCACGCTCTACAGCTCGGACGCGGAGGGCGCCTTCCGGCGCGACGCGGAGCGGGCGCGCGAGGAGTCCGATGACCTGTATGCCGGCGTGCTCGAAGGCGTCATGGCGGCGGCGGGCGCGGAGCTGGCGCAGCTGTGCTTCAACCTGCACAACCCGGTGGTGCGGCGGCTGGCGGCCGTGACGGACCGGGAGGTGCTCAAGCTTTCGGTGGAGATGCTCTACGTGCAGGCGCTGCTCTTGGGACACCACCCGCTGAACGCGCAGGAGATGGCGCTGCTGAACCAGGGGCTGCTGGGGCTCATCTCCGCGCACCTCGGCGGTGGGGACGACGGCGGCGACGGGGGCCCGGGCTCGCGGGGGTTCCACTGATGTCGGGTGACTGGCGCGAGCAGGCGCAGGGGCTGTGGGAGCGCGCGGACGCGATGGAGCCCGGCGAGGGCAAGGTGCGGCTCCTGGAGGAAGCGGTGCGGCTGGCGGACGCGCACGCGGACACGGGGCTGGGCTACCTGCTGCGCGACTCGCTCATCGACGCGGCGACGTTCGGCGGCTTCCCGGACAAGGCGCTGGTGGCCTTCGCGTGGTGCCGGGGCCAGCAGAAGAAGGACCCCAAGCGCTTCGACCCGGAGGGGATGTTCTGGAAGCAGAAGTGGGTGGTGGGGCGCATCAAGGAGTTCCCGCACATCACCCGCAAGCAGATCGTGGACGCGCTGGACGACGTGGAGCAGTGCTTCACCACGGCGGACGCGGGCAAGCGCGCGGTGCTGAAGATGCGCTACCAGGCGGCGCGGGACATGGGCGACGAGGCCGACGCGGACCGGCTGTGGGCCGCGTGGCTGCAGGCGCCGAGAGACCACCTCACCGACTGCCGCGTGTGCGAGCTGGACGACGAGCTGGACCGGCATGTCGACAAGGGCGAGTGGCAGCAGGCGCTGAACAAGGCCCGGCCGATTCTGGAGGGCCGGCAGGCGTGCGCGGAGATTCCGCACCTCACCTACGGCACGCTGCTGTACCCGCTCTTCAAGCTGGGTGAGCTGGAGCAGGCGCGAGACATCCACCGGCGCGGCTACGCCATGGTGGCGAAGAACCGCGAGTTCCTGGCCACGGTGGGCGAGCACCTGGAGTTCCTGGCGCTGACGAACAACCTCTCCCGCGGGCTGACGCTGCTGGAGAAGCACCTGGGCTGGGCGTTGGACCACCCGAGCTTCCGAGACCGCTTCGGCTTCTACACCTCGGCCGCGTTCCTGCTGGAGCGCATCCTGGCGGAGGGCAGCCGCGACACGGTGAGCCTGCGGCTGACGAAGGCCTTCCCCGGGCACCGCGCGGACTGCGGCTACGAGGTGAAGGCGCTGCACGCGTGGGTGGACGGGCAGGCGCGGGACATCGCCTCGCGGTTCGACGCACGCAACGGGACGCAGCGCTTCTCGCGACTGCTGGCGCGCAACCGGGTGCTGGCGGACGAAGTGCAGCCATTCACCCTGGACTGACGGAGCGCCGGCACTGCCTCTCGCCGGAGCAAGCCCGGCGAGAGCTTCGGCATGGCTGCCGGGGATGAATCAGTCGGCCAGGCAGACCCACTTGTTGGAGGGAACCTGCTGGCAGAAACACTCGGCGAACGCGCCGTCGGGCATGACACAGCCAATCACCGACTCCGGCCTGCAGACCTTGCCGATGACGTCACTGCAGGGCTTGACGAGCTCGGCGGAGACCTGGCCGGGCTGCTCCGAGACATCCGCGGCGCCTTCCGGCACTTCGCCTCCGCCACAGCCCACTCCGAAGATGGAAACGACAGACACAAGCGCGAGTACACGTAGAACCATGAGTTGAACTCCGTTCGCGGGTGGAGTGGCCATGGAACTGCGGGTCTGCTCATTGGGTCAAGCCTTACCTGCATTTCGCGATGCGCAGGAAATCTCCGCCATGAACAGTCCTCAATGTCTGAGATTGCGAAACATCAGACTTGAGAATTGAGCTCGACCAGCGAGCCGGCCTGGTCGAGCAGCTGGGGTGACGTCAACGCGCCTTCGTGTCGCTGTTGACCATCCAGTGGATGCCGAACTCGTCGCGGACCACGCCGAACAGTCCGCCCCATGGCGCGTCCAGGATGGGTTCAATCACCTGGCCCGTGGCAGCCAGCGCATCGAAGCTGCGCCGCAGCTCCGCCGGGTCGTCGAAGGCCAGCGCGACACTCACGCGGCCTCCGTTCGGCACCGCCTCGTCCTGCGGCCCGTCGCTCATCATCAGCAGGGCGCCCCCCACACGCAGCTCCGCATGCATGACGCGATTCTTCATCGCCGTGGGGCAGCCTCCGGGCATGTCGCCGAAGCGCTGCAGGGTCTCGGTGCGGGCGCCCAGGGCCCGCTCATAGAGAGAGATGGCCTTCTCCACCTGGCCATTGAGGAGGAAATAGGGCGTAGCGGCTTGAATCGACATGGTGTGCGCTCCTTCGCTCGAGGACTGGAGGGGCGGACGGCCTCCACCGGGAGACCGTCCTCCCGCCATCGACGCGACGAACGAGGAGCCGATAAATCGACCCACCGAAGCGAGATTCTCGCCGGCACCGCGCGAGGCACTTCCGAGCCGGCGCCAGGCCTGAGGGCGAGGCGCTCCCGGTCAGGCGCCACGCCCTTGAGGGCGAGGCCTCCCTCGGAAGGAAGGCTTCTCTCGGGAGTGGCGGCCAGACGGGAAGCGGCTGTCCCTTGGACACAAGGGAAGCCTGCTTCCCAGGTGCCGGGCCGCTTCGTGGCGCGGCCCCCGCGGCTCAGCGCTTGAGGTTGCGGAACGGGTTGTTGAACGGCTCCGGGCCCTTCTTGTCAGCGCCCGAGCCACCGGCCCCCGACGCTCCGGAAGCCCCCGAGCCCGGCGGCCTGCCGCCAGAGCCCGCCACCGGGCCCTGGCTGTTCCTTCCGCCCGGGCCACCC
>JBKGHK010000159.1:0-16969 GCA_046520375.1 Pyxidicoccus sp. 3LFB2 | reverse complement strand
CCCTCCCGACGCCAGCCCCCTGCCCTGGCTGGGCCTGGTGGGCGCCATGGCGCTGGGCGGCACGGTGTGGGTGATGCGCCGGCCCGCGCCCGTGCTGCCCTTCAAGCGGCGCTACCCGGACGTGGCGCTGGCGGCGAAGTACATCGCCCCCGCGGGTGCCGGCATCCTGGTGCTGGTGTTCATCCCCTTCGTGGTGGGCCTGAGCCTGTCGCTCTTCCACTACGAGCCGGGCCAGTACTCCTTCGTGGGGCTGGCCAACTTCATCGACATCCTGGCCAGCCGCGGCTACCGCATCACCGAGCCGCTGTCGTTCTACTTCACGCTGGCGGTGACGCTGCTGTGGACGCTGGTCAACGTGGTGCTCCACGTGGGCATCGGCCTGTTCCTGGCGATGCTCCTCAAGGACCCGCTGCTCAAGCTGCGCGGCGTCTACCGCGTCCTGCTCATCATCCCGTGGGCGGTGCCCAACTACATCACCGCGCTGATGTGGAAGGGCATGTTCCACCGGCAGTTCGGCGCCATCAACGGCCTGCTGGTGGCGATGGGGCTGGAGCCGGTGAGCTGGTTCACGAAGTTCTCCACCGCCTTCGCGGCCAACGTGGCCACCAACACTTGGCTGGGCTTCCCCTTCATGATGGTGGTGGCGCTGGGCGCGCTCCAGTCCATCCCCCAGGAGCTCTACGAGGCGGCGGAGGTGGACGGCGCGAGCAAGTGGACGCAGTTCCGCCACATCACCCTGCCCCTGCTCAAGCCCGCCATGCTGCCCGCCGTCATCCTGGGCAGCGTGTGGACGTTCAACATGTTCAACATCATCTACCTGGTCTCCGGCGGTGAGCCGGGCGGAGGCACGGACATCCTCGTGTCCGAGGCCTTCCGCTGGGCCTTCCAGCGCAACCAGCAGTACGGCTTCGCCGCGGCGTACTCGGTCCTCATCTTCGTGGTGCTGCTGGGCTGGTCCAGCTTCACCAAGCGGCTGACGCGCTCTTCGTCGGAGGTGGCGGGATGAAGCCCCCGTCGAAGCTGAAGATGGCCGCCATCCATGCCGGGCTGATGCTCCTGTGCATGGCCACGCTCTACCCGGTGCTGTGGGTGGTGAAGATGGCGCTGTCGCCCACCGACAGCCTGGCGCTCACCGTCAACCCGTTCCCGGAGGCCATCACCCTGGAGCACTTCCGCGAGGTGGTGCTGGGGACGGACAGCGCCGGGCGGTGGCTCTTCGGCCGCCAGCTGATGGCGAGCCTCGTCGTGTCCGGCGCCACCACGCTGGTGGGCCTGTCGCTGGCGGTGTCCGCTGCGTATGCGCTGTCCCGCTTCCGCTTCCCCGGCAAGGAAGGCGGAATGCAGATGCTGCTGGTGACGCAGATGTTCCCGGCGACGCTGATGCTGGTGCCCATCTACGGCATCCTCCAGAAGCTGCAGCTGCTGGACAGCCTCACGGGGCTCGTCCTCGTGTACGCCACCACCGCGATGCCCTTCTGCATCTGGAACCTGAAGGGCTACTTCGACACGCTGCCGCGCGAGCTGGAGGAAGCGGCGGTGATGGACGGAGCCTCACCCACCCAGGTGTTCATCCGGGTGGTGCTGCCGTTGGCCCGCCCCGCGCTGGCCGTGACGGCGCTGTTTTCCTTCATGACGGCGTGGAATGAGTTCATCCTCGCCGCCACGCTGCTCAATGACCCGACCCGCTTCACCCTGCCGGTCGCCCTCCAGCGGTACGTGGGCGAATACAAGGTGGAGTGGGGCAAGTTCGCCGCCGGTGCGCTCGTGATTTCCGCGCCGGTCATGGCTTTGTTCTTCGCTCTCCAGAAGCACCTCGTCGGCGGTCTCACCGCTGGCGGCGTCAAGGGGTGATGGCCGATGTCGTCTCGTTGTCTCAGGACCCTGCTGCTCGTATTGCCGTTGCTCGCCGTCGCGTGTGGTGATGACTCCGACGGGCGTTCGCCCGAGCCCACCCCGCCCACCGTGAGGGAGATTCAGCCCACGGGCGGCCCCATCGCGGGCAACACCCTCATCAACGTCTATGGCTCCGGCTTCCAGGACGGCGCGAAGGTCTACCTGGGCGAACTGGAGGTCCAGCGGACGGTGGTGGTCAACTCGTTCCGCATCTACGGCTACACGCCGACGGCCACGTCCGCGCAGGTGCACGTGCGGGTGGTGAACCCGGATGGCGGCTTCGGCGTGCTGGTGAATGGCTTCACCTACGAGGGCCCGCCGGCGCCCAACATCGCCCAGGCCGAGGTGCTCAACGGCAACACCGAGGCCGTGAGCGGCGGGCAGCCGGTGGGCGTCACCGTGAGGGGCGCCATCACCGTGGCGGGCCTCACGCGCGGCGTGGGCCAGGCCGGCGGCGTCCGCGCGCAGGTGGGCTTTGCCCCGGCCAGCGCGGAGCTGCTCAACCCGGAGAGCTACACCTGGGAGACGGCCACCTACGAGACAGACTCGGACAGCGGCGAAGCGGACGTCTACAAGGGCAACGTGCTGCTCCAGCCGCCGATTGGTGGGGAGAATCGCGAGTGGGTCATCACCATCCGCTTCTCCATCGACGGCGGGGCGACGTGGGTGATGGCGGACGGTGACGGCATCGCCAACGGCATCACGGCGGCGATGATGCGCCGGGTGTTCATCGCCCGGCCGCGCGTGGACTACTGCAAGCTGGGCCCGGACGGGAACAGCGCCAATCCGGAGCTGTTCTACCGGCCCACGGACACGACGCTCGTCAAGGTCGCGGGCCAGGTGTACGCGGCGGGCATCACCCAGGGCGCTGGCGGCGGCTCGGGGCTGGTGGCGCAGCTGGGCTACGGCCCGGCGGACTCGGACCCGCGCGACTCCTCGGCGTGGACGTGGATCAACGCCACGTACAAGACGGAGCACGGCAACAACGACGAGTGGGAGGCGGACCTGCCCAACCCAGGCAACGAGGGCACCTGGCGCGTCGCCTTCCGCTTCAGCATCAGCGAGAACGCCTGGCGCTACTGCGACGCGGACGGCGTCAACGACAGCACCGAGGGCCCCCTCATCTTCAGCCTGGGCAAGCTGGGCACCCTCCGGGTGGGCAACGAGGCGCCGAAGCCGCAGGTGGGCTGGTGCAAGATTGGCGAGGACCAGAAGGCCCCCGAGGCCATCAGCTACCTCACCACGCAGACCAGCGGCCTGAAGACGGTCTACGCCCAGGTCTTCATGGCGGGTGTGACGGACAAGCAGGGCGCCGGCCCGGGCCTGGTGGGCCAGATTGGCTGGGGCCCCGCGAATGAGGACCCCCGCACCTCGCCGCTGTGGAACTGGTCCGCGGCGCTGGCGTGGAACAAGGACAACTTCGAGGTCAACGACGAGTGGAAGGGCACGCTGCCCAACCCCGGCGTCAATGGCGAATACCGCTACGCGGTGCGCTTCGCCGCCAACGGCGGCCCGGTGCGCGTGTGTGACGGCAACGGCGTCGACGACGGCGGCCAGGACTTCGAGCCGGACCAGCTGGGCACCCTGAACGTCACCGGCACGGTGGTGGTTCCCAGGGTCATCGGCTACTGCAAGCTGGGGCCGGACCAGAGCAACTCGCCGGAGACGGTGACGTACGCCACCACGGCGACCGCCAACCGCAAGGTGGTGGGCCAGGTGTACGTGCAGGGCGTGACGACCGAGGACGGCCAGGGCGCCAACGTCGTCGCCCAGCTGGGTTGGGGGCCGACGGCTGAGAACCCGGCCACCTCCGGGAATTGGAACTGGACGACGGCGGCCGAGTACAAGACGGACATCGGCGAGAACAACGACGAGTACGAGGCCACCCTGCCCAACCCGGGCACCGCGGGCAGCTACGGCTTCGCGTACCGCTTCCAGGTGAACGGCGGCGCGTTCCTGTACTGCGACGCGGACGGCAACAGCGGCGGGGCCACCGGCTTCGACACCACGAAGCTGGGCACGCTCACCGTGAGCGCGCCGCAGGACATCTCCATCGGCTGGTGCAAGCTGGGTGGCGAGGCCACCGAGGCGCCGCCGAACGAGGTCTACCGCGTGGGCCAGGCGGCGAAGGAAATCTACGCCCAGGTGTACATGGAGGGCGTGACGCCGGGCGCCAACGCGGGTGCGGGCATCCAGGGCCAGGTGGGGTACGGGCCGGTGGCGGCCGAGCCGACCGCCGCGTCGTGGACGTGGACGTCCACTGGCGCCGCGTTCAACCGCGAGTCGGGCGGCGGCAGCAATGACGAGTGGAAGGCCCCGCTGCCCAACCCGGGCACGGCGGGCACCTACAAGTTCGCCTTCCGCTTCAACGTCAACGGTGGCGCCTACCGCTACTGCGACGCGGACGGCCTGGCCGCCGGGGGCTTCACGCTCGCGCAGGCGGGCAACCTCGAGGTGCGGCCGGTGGCCGTGGACACGTGCCAGCTGGTGGGCCCCGCGGCGCTGAGCGCGACGCCGGGTGGCACCACGCAGGTGGTGCGCGGCAAGGCGCTGGTGACGACGGTGACGGACACCACCAGCGGCGCGGGCGCGGGCCTCAGCGCCGAGGTGGGCTTCGGCCCGGCGAGCTCCGACCCGGCGACGGCCTCTGGCTGGAGCTGGACGGGCGCGACCTACTCGGCCGAGTCGGACAGCAACGCGCAGGACGTCTACGAGGCCGCGCTGAGGGCCCCGGTGACGGAGGGCACCTACGCGGTGGCGGTGCGTTTCCGCTACCAGACGGGCGCCTGGGCCTATTGCGACCTGGATGGCAGCGCCAACGGCTACCAGACGGCCCAGGGCGCGGTGCTGACGGTGGCCTCGGTGGTGCCGCCGACGGTGGACTGGTGCCGCCTGGGCGGCCCGGACGGCGGTGCGCCCCCGAGCGAGACGTACCTGGTGGGCGAGGCTGCCTCCAAGGTCATCGCCGTGCAGGTGCATGAGGCAGGCGTGACGCCGGGCAACGGCGCCGGCGCGAACATCGTGGCCCAGCTGGGCCATGGCCCCGCCGGGGCGAGCCAGACGGACGCCAGCTGGCAGTGGACGGCGGCGACGTTTGGCGCCGACTCGGGCAATGGCAACAATGACGAGTACCGCGCCACGCTGCCCAACCCGGGCACCGCGGGCAGCTTCCGGTTCGCCTACCGCGTGAGCCTGAGCGGCGGTCCCTTCGTGTACTGCGACGCGAATGGCACGGACGACGGCTTCACCCTGGCCCAGGCCGGCACGCTGACGGTGCAGAGCGCCGCCGCCCCTGTCTGCCGGCTGCAGACCGTGAGCGGGACGACGGTGGGTAGCGGTGATGCCGTCACGGCCACGGGCCGCGTGCGCATCCCCGGTGTCACCGACGGCTCCGGGCCGGGCGCCAACGTCCAGGTGCAGGTGGGCGTGGGCAACGCCGACGTGGACGCTTCCGCCAACCCGGCGGGCTTCACGTGGAAGGCCGCGACGTACGCGCGTGAGGCCGAGGGCGAGGCGAACACGGATGAGTTCACCGCCCAGTTCCACCCTGCCTACACGGGCAACCGCGCGGTGAGCCTGCGCTACAGCACGAATGGCACCACGTGGACCTACTGCGACAAGGACGGCAGCGACGTCGGTGGCTACACGCTGGGACAGCAGCACGCCCTGACGGTGGGCAATCCCTCCGGTGACAGCATCCTCGACTACTGCAAGCTCCAGTGGCCGTTCAGGACGAGTCTCCACGGCGGCAACCGCGATACCTACGCTCGCCTCTACGAGGGTGGGGTGACGAATGCGCCGGAAGCCAACCCGAACGTCGTCGCGGAGCTTGGCTATGGGCCCAAGGAACAGGACCCGGGCTTCGGCACGGGCTGGACGTGGATTGCGGGCACGTTCCTCGGCAACCAGGGCGACGAGGACGAGTACACCGCCACCCTGCCGCGGACCGTGCCGACGGGGAGCTCCTACCTCTGGCGCTTCCGGATGAGCTCGGGGCCGTACTGCTACGGCGATTGGCAGCCTGACGGTCAGTCCGGTGGCTCGTCGAACGGAGCCAACTCCGAGTGGCTGGGCACGGTCGATACCGAGCCCCTGCCCTAGCAGTTCGCTTCGCAGGACACCGCCCGCCCGGGGCTGCTGGCCCCGGGCGGTTGGTGACGCGGTACGGATGGACAGGAGGCTCGCGCCACGCACGCGCTGGAGCCCCTCGAGTCGAGCTCCGGTGAGCCGCCAGCTCCCGTCCCGCTGAAAAGCAGCTCGTCAGCGCTCCTCCTGGCTGTGGCCGTGCGCGCTGCGCATTTCCCGGGCGTCCTCCAGCAGTCCGTCAACATGAAGCCCAGCCGGGCAAGCATCCCTGGGGTGCCAAGGCTGCTGCTCACGCATACCTATCCTTTGATGCGGGCTCCCAGCCGGAGCGGGTGCGCGAGCCCAGGTCCACCCATGCCCATGGAGGACGGATGAAGCTCGAAGGTTCCTGCCATTGCCGAGGTGTGCGCTTCAGCGTGGAGACGCAGCATCCGCAGCCCTTCATGCACTGCTACTGCTCCATCTGTCGCAAGACGCAAGGGGCGGGAGGCTACGCCATCAACCTGTCGGGAGACGCCCGCTCGCTCAAGGTGCGTGGCAAGCAGCACCTCAAGGTGTACCGCGCGCGCGTCCAGAACCCGGAGGATGCACGGCCTCGCAAGAGCACGGGGCAGCGGAACTTCTGTGGCCGGTGTGGCTCGGCGCTCTGGCTCTATGACCCGACCTGGCCGGACCTCATCCACCCGTTCGCGTCCGCCATCGACACGCCGCTGCCCACGCCTCCCGAGCGCGTGCACATCATGCTCGAGTTCAAGCCGGACTGGGTCCCGGTCCACGCCGCGAAGAAGGACAAGAAGTTCAAGCGGTACCCCAAGGAGTCCATCGCCGAGTGGCACCAGCGCCTCGGCGTCGAAGTCGACTGAGCCCGCCTGAGCGCCGCCGCGCCACTGCACCGGTGCGGCGACCGCCGGCCCCGTCATGTCCGCGCGAAACGAGGCCTGCCTCCGAGCGCCCGCGAACCGTCACCACCCTTCGGTCCGTGTAGCGCGGCCCTCCGCCAGCCCCATTCGTGGCGTATTCCGCATCGGGAATGAGGCCTGGGCACTCCATGCCTGGCCCCCTGCATGCGTGTGAGCCCGCCCCGCTGGCGCGCTGTACGGCCCTGACTGACATCCGGCCCCACCGCACAGGCCTCCCAGGAAGTTTTGGAGCCCTCGCCGTTCGGTCCCCCAAGGCATGTCAGACCCATGGTGCAGATTCGCAACCTGGGTAGTTAAAAACAACGAGGCTTCGTGATGTCTACATCTACGTCATTCCCGGCTGCCGAGACCACTTCAAACGTCCTGGAGCGCGTCCGTCACTGCGCTGCTACAGTTACACGGTATCCGCTGGACATCCTCACGGCGGACGCGCAGCTCGAGGACGAGCTCGGCATCGACTCGGTCAAGCTGGCGGAAATCGCCGCCGTCGTCGGACGTGAGTTCAACCTCCCGGCCGAGCGACTGCCCCGGGGCGCGAAGTCCCGGACGCTGGGTGCCATCGCGGAGGTGGTGACGCAGTTGCTCGCGGGGTCGCCCGCGCCGCTCTCCATCCCGAGCGTGGCACCGTCCGCCCCGGGCATCATGGCGAAGCCGGCGCCAGCCGCGGGCGTGGCACCGTCCGCCATGCCCGTGGCGCCTTCCGCCTCTGTCCTGGCTGCGGCACCCTCCCCCGCGCCCGTGGCGCCGTCCGCCCCGGGCGCCGTGACGAATCTGGAGGACCGGGTGCGCGCCGTGTTCGCGCGGGTGACGCGCTACCCCGAGGAGCTCCTCACCCTGGACGCGGACCTGGAGGATGACCTCGGCATCGACTCCGTGAAGCAGGCCGAGGTCCTCGCCGTGCTCGTCAAGGAGCTCGGGCTGGAGAAGGCCCTGGCTCCGTCCCAGCGCCTGCGCACCATCGCCGCCTTCTGCGCCGCGGCTCGCGCCTCGTTGCCTCCGCCGGCCGCACCGATGCCGCCCCCGCGCGAGGCCCGTCCGTCCCTGCCGCCCTCCCCGCGTCTCTCCCTGCCCTTCTCGGGAAAGGTGGCCCTCGTCACGGGCTCCGGGAAGGGCATCGGCAAGGTCATCGCCATGCGGCTCGCGAGCGCCGGGGCCACCGTCGTCGTGAACTCCTTCCACTCCCGGGATGAAGGAGAGAAGACCGCTCGCGAAATCCTCGCCGCCGGAGGGAAGGCCCTGCACGTGTGGGGCTCGGTCGCCCAGGAAGAGCACCTGGAGCGGATGTTCTCCACCATCGCCACGCAGCTCGGCGGCCTCGACTTCCTGGTGTGCAACGCGTCCAACGGCCTCATCGGGCCCTTCGGGGAGATTTCCCCTCGCGACTGGGACAAGGCGTTCCGCACCTGCATCACCGGCACCTACGAGTGCGCGATGCGCGCCCGCCCGCTGATGGCCGCTCGCGGGGGCGGCAGCATCGTCACCATGTCGACCTCCATGTCCCAGCGGTACATGCACGACCTGGGCTGCCAGGGCGTGGTGAAGGCGGGCGTCGAGTCCCTCACGCGCTACCTGGCCGCGGAGCTGGCCCCCGACGGCATCCGCACCAACTGCGTGTCCGCGGGCCCCGTCCATGGCGAGCTGCTCGGGATGTTCCCCGACGCGGCCGAGCGCATCGCGCGCTGGGAGGCGGCCACGCCCGGCGGCCAGCTCGTGCACCGCGATGACGTCGCCGACGTGACGGAGCTGCTGCTGGGGTCGAAGACCCGGCGGGTGAATGGCGCCATCTGGGTCGTCGACGCCGGCCTCTCCGGAACCGTGGACGGGCTGCTGCCCGTCGAGCAGCGCCCGAGCACCCCGCCTCTCCACTACCGCAACGGTCATGACGTGCGAGCGCTCCTCGCCCTCGAGTCCTGAGCCTCTCCCTGGAGCCTACTGCCATGGCCTTCTTCGCTGTCCCGTACGACATCCACTTCGATGACACGATGGCCTACGGGAGCCATCACTTCCTCACCAACTTCAAGTTCCAGTGCGCCGGCCGCGAGCACCTGCTCTTCAGCCCGCACTTCTTCGACGTGCCGGAGCTGAAGCGCGACTTCGAGCAGGTGCTGCTGCTCACCTACGAGGGCTACTCGCGCAACCTGGCCGCGGCGAACCTGGGCGACCGGCTCGTGGTGCTGACGTCCATCGAGGACTGGGGCGAAGTCTCGCTGCGCTTCTGCTTCCGGACGCTCAAAGGTGACGGCACCCCGGTGGCCTGCGGCTACCAGACCGTCCTGTGCGCCGACAGGGCGAGCGCCCTGCGCGCGTTCCCCGAGTCCTTCCGGCGCTGCTACGCCGCGATGCCCCCCATCGACGAGCCGGCGGCGGCGCAGAGCTTCAAGGACCGCGCGCTGCGCGGCGGTTCCGCCGTCCAGGAGCTGTTCCCGGAGGCCGTCCGGCAGCTGGCGAAGTCGCTCCTGTCGGACCCCGCTTCCCTCGGGACGTCCCGGCTGGTGGACCTCGCGCCGGTGGGCCCCACGGCGTCGCCGTCCCGCGCTCCAGAGCCCTCACGCGAGCCTCGGCTGTCGCCCGGCTCCACGGCGTTCCTCTTCGCCGGGCAGGGCACGTTCGAGCCGGAGCTCTTCGTCCAGCTGAAGGCGCTGCAGCCGGAGGCGCGGGCGGAGCTGGCGGCCATCACGGAGGTCTGCGGGAGCATCGGGCTCGATGCGACTCCGCTGCTCGCGGCCCGGGACGCCGAGGCCGTCCGGCGCGCGCTGGAGGAGGCGCCGCAGCTCGACCAGCTCGGCATCTTCCTGTCCGGTGTGCTCGGGGCCCGGTGGCTGGGGCAGCAGGGCCTGCGTCCGGACGTGTTCGTGGGGCACAGCTTCGGGGAGATTGCCGCGATGACCGCGGCGGGGGCGATGGACCTGCGCACGGGGGCCGAGGTGGTCTGCCAGCGCATCCGGGCGCTCCAGACGACGGTGGCGGACGAGGCGGGGACGCTCGCCGCCGTGGCGCTCGATGACGCGGAGACGGCTCGGGCCCTCGCGGACCTTGGCGGGATGGGCCTGGAGATTGCAGGCCGCAACCACTCGCGACAGACGGTGGTCGCGGGTCCTCGCGCGGCGCTGGAGCAGCTGCGTACGCTCCTGCAGGGCCGGGGACAGGGCTTCACCTTCGTTCCCAGCCGCTACGCGTTCCACCACCGGGACCTGGCGCCCGCCGCGAACGCGTTTCGCGCCGCGCTCGCCGGGGTGCCCATGCGCCCGCCGCAGGGGCTCATCTACTCGCCCATTGAACGGCGCACGTATACCGGTGGGCACGCCGAGCTGGCGGATGCGCTCGCCACGCACCTCGTGCGGCCCTTCGACTTCCTGGGGGCGGTGGAGACACTGGCGCGCGCGGGCTGCACCCGCTTCGTGGACTGCGGGACGGATGGGCGGCTGGCGCGCATCGTCCAGCGCATCCTTCCTTCCGGCACCAAGGTGGAGGTGACCGCCATCGGCGGTGTGCTGCCGTCGGGCACGGCCCTGGGTGGGCTTACCCGCTCGGCCGAAGTGCCCGCGCAGACCTCCGCACGGGCCGGCCATGCGGGGGGGCCTGACTCCGCTCACGGGGGCGAAACGCGCACGGCGGATTCGGCGCGTGGCGAGGACACCGCGATTGCCGTGGTGTCCCTGGGGTGCATGCTTCCTGGCGGGGCGAAGGACCCGGAGACGTACTGGCAGAACATCCGGCAGGGCATCAGCGGCATCGTCGACCAGGGCCAGCTCCAGCCCGAGCTGGTGACGGACTTCGCGGGCCCCACGGGCACGCCGGACCGCACCTATACGCTGCTCACCGGGCTGGTGCGGGACTCGGACCTGGTCTGCCCGCCGGGACTCAACCCGGCCCGGTTCCAGCGCTACGGCCGCGAGCAGAAGCTGCTGGCCATCGCCCTTTCCCAGGCCATGAGCGGCCTCGCACGGACCGCCGCGCGCACGTCCGGGCGCATCCAGTGCCTCCTCGGCTCCACCGCGGATGGCTCCCCCGAGTACGACGCCGCGCTATGCCTGGAGGCAGGGGACACCCTCCTGCGCGCCCGGGGCGTGAGCGGCGCGGAAGCGGACCTGCTCGCTCGCGCGACGCGGCAGGCACTCGGCATCGAGTCCAGTTCCACGGACCTGGCGCCCCACCCCACCCTCCAGGCGGTGGTGAACGACGTGGTCGGCCGCGCCGTGCCCACGATGCTGCTCGACGCCGCGTGTGCGTCCTCGCTCTACGCCATCGCGCTGGGAATGAAGGCGCTGGAGGTGGGCGAGGCAGACCTCGTCCTGGCGGGCGGCGTCTTCTCTCCGGGCCCCGGCAACAGCTGCCTCTTCTCCCAGTTCAAGGGGCTCTCCGCCACCGGAAGCCGGCCCTTCGATGAGCGCGCGGATGGCGTCATCTTCGGCGAGGGTGCGGGCGTGGTCGGCCTGATGCGCCTGTCGGATGCCATCGCATCCGGGCTCCGGGTGCACGCCATCATTCGCGGTGCGGGGCTCTCCAGTGACGGCCGGAGCAGCTCGGCGAACGTCCCCCGCTCGGATGGGCAGGTGGCGGCGATGGAGGCCTGCTACGCGGCGGCCCACGTCGAGCCGGCATCCATCCAGTACATCGAGGCGCACGGGACGGCCACGCCCGCCGGGGACGCCACCGAGCTCAAGTCGATTGCCCGCGTCTTCACCGGCAAACGGAGCAACATCCAGCTCGCCAGCGTCAAGGCGCTGATTGGCCATGTGGGTTGGGCCGCGGGCGCGGCGTCGGTCATCAAGCTGTGCAAGGCGCTCGAGCACCGACTCTTCCCCCGGCAGTCCAACTTCGACCGGCCCGGCACCGAGCTGCGTGCGCTCGGCTCGGAGTTCGAGGTGAGCACCCGCGAGCAGCCCTGGCCGGAGAACGGGGAGCTTCCCCGCCGTGCCGCCACGAACGGCTTCGGCTTCGGCGGCACCAACGCCCACCTGGTGCTCGAAGAGTACCGGGGCGGCGCGCTGGCGCCCCGGCCCGGCCCCGCGCCCACCGCGCTGACCGAGCTGGTGGTGGTGGCCGCGGATGGGTTGTTCCCCGATGCGCGCGGAGGCCCCGTGGCGGGCGTGCCGGCCGAGCCGGGCATGCGCTTCGACACCCACGCCCTCCGCCTGCCCTCCTCGGTGCGCCTGCTGCCGGACATCACCGAGGACATGGATGTGACGCAGGGCCTGGGGCTCATCGTCGCGAGCTCGCTCGCCCAGAAGCTCGGCGCCTTCGACAAGCTGCGCGGGGGCACGGCCATCATCCTGGGGCTCGAAGGGAAGTCGCGGCGCGGCGTGGAGGCCACCCAGCGAGTGCTGGTCTCCTCCACCCGGCGCAAGCTCCGTGAGTTCGCGCACCAGGCACCGGAGGTGGCCGCGGTCGCTCCTCTGGCGGACCGTCTCCACGAGGCGGTGACGGGCTCCATCCGTCCGTCCGGTCCCTACACGCTCCAGGGAATGATGCCCAACGTGACGCCCGGGCGCGTCGCGGGGGCGCTCGACACCAAGGGCCCCAACTTCGTGGTCGACGCGGGCGCCACCTCGCTGGCCGCCGCGCTGCGCGCCTCGCGCGGAGTGCTGGAGAGTGGGTTCGAGCTGGTGCTCGTGGGCAGCACGCACGTGCTCCGGCCGGGTGAGGTGCCGGGCTCGGGCTCTCCCGCCGAGGGCGTGGCGATGCTGGCGGTCACCACTCCCGCGAAGGCGGCACAGCTGGGCCTGAAGCCGCTGTGTCACCTCCGGATGTCCGCAGAGGGCCGTTCCGGTAGCGGGGCGCTCATCGAGCTTCCGCGCCACTCGGCCAGCGAGAGCCTCCAGGTTCTCCGGTCGGTGATGGCTGCATCCGAAGGACGGGCCTCCACGCTGCGCTTCCATCCGGACACCGCGACGGGTGAACGGCTCGTGCTCCACGTGGTGCCCACGGAGACCACCCGGCCCGGTGCGACCCTGCCCACGGAGACGGCTCGGCACTCCGTCTCCATGCCGCAGGGGACCTTCCAGCCCTCCTCCGGCGCGACAGTCCGGGCTGACGGGGCGGTGGCCGCTCCATCGGCAGCGTCGGAGGGCTTCGACCACTCGGCGCCCATCCGCTACCACGCGCCCGTGCTCGTCGAGCACCCTGCCCGCTCGACCCGCTCCACGAGCCTGCGAGGCCGGCGCGTGCTGTTCATCGCCCAGGACGAGGCGGTGGCCCATGAGCTCGCCGCCCTGGCGCCCACGCTGTGCGGCCCTGAGCATCGCATCCTCCGCGCGGGTGCCACCGGTACCGAGGGGCGGCTCCACGGCATCGACCTCTCCAGCGAGGAGACGGCGGCAGCGGGTCTCGACGCGCTGGGCTTCGAGCCCCAGGTCATCGTCGCGGTCTGCCGGCTCGAAGCCGGCGCTGCCGAGTCCGAGGTGGTCTCCGACACGGCCCTCCGTCACGAGGCCCTGGAGTTGCTCTTCCTCACCGCACGCCGTGCCTATGAGCGCCTGAGCGCCGGAGAGGTCGAGCTCGCGAGCCTCTGCATTGGCGGAGTAGGCCCCCGCAGGACGCTGCATCCGGTGACGGGGCTGTTCGCCGGAATGCTCAAGTCCCTCGGACGCGAAGTCCCGGCGCGGAACGTTCGCGCCATCTCCACCACGCCCCTCCCGCTCGTGGCGGCGCTGGAGCTCGTCACCACCGAGCTCGGCTCCGACGATGACGGCACGCCTCCAGTCGAGGTCTGCTTCGACGGACCGCGACGCTGCGTCCGGCGCCTCCGTCCCACAGAGGTGACGGCGGACCCTGCCCCCGCCTTCGACTCGCGCTCGGTGGTCCTGCTCACCGGCGGCGGCCGAGGCGTGACGGCGGTGCTCGCGGGCGCCCTGCTGAAGCGGTACGGGTGCACCGTCGTGCTCGTCGGGCGGAGCAGCCCGGGCGAAGCGCCGGAGCGCATCCTCCAGGCGCGCGACCAGGACCTCCCACAGGTGGAGCGTGAGTTCTACGCCTCGGAGCTGGCCAGCCAGCGCGGGGTCCGCATGCCCGAGCTGCGCAAGCGCTTCGAGCGCCACCTGGCCACGCGCGAGCTTCGCAGCACGCTCGACGGACTCTCGCGGCTTCCCGGCCGGATGGTGTACCGGACCGCGGACGTGACGCGGCCCGAGGACGTGGAGCGCGTCGTCCAGGAGCTCACCCAGGAGCACGGGCGTCTGGACCTCGTGGTCCACGGCGCCGGCACCCAGACCTCCAAGAAGCTGAACCGCCGGAGCCTGTCCGAGCTGCGGGGGAACCTGGACACCAAGCTGCTCGGGCTGCGCAACCTCCACGCGGCCTGCGCGAGTCGCTTCGCCCACCCCGTGCCGTTCCATGTCCTCACCTCGGCCTTCAGCTTCATCGGCAATGACGGGCAGGCGGACTACGGCGCGGCCAACGAGGCATTGGACCGGCTCTGCGCGTGGGTCAGCGACGCCAGCCAGGAGGTCCGCTGGTGCAGCGTGGGCTGGCTGGCCTGGGACGGCATCGGCATGACGCGGGGCTCGGAGTACAAGGTCCTCGGCGCCAGCCGTCAGCTTCGCGGCATCCGCGCCGAGGAGGGGGAAGCCCTCTTCCTCCAGCTCGTCGACGGCCGCCCCCGCGAGCCCATCAACGTGCAGCTCACCGAGAGTGAGCGCGCGTACTACGGGCTGGAGCTGCTGCCCGCCCGGCCCATGCGCCGGGAGCTGGTGGTGGATGCGCAGAGCATCCCCTGCCTGGAGGACCACCTCGTGCGGGGCACGCCCACGCTGCCCGGGGCCTGGGCGCTGGACCTGATGCTCCAGGCCGCGCTTGGCGATGGACGGCCGGAGCTGCGCACCGTCACCATCGAGGACGTCCGGTTCTCACGCTTCATCCGCGTCAAGCCCGGGGGGCGACAGTCGCTGCGCGCCGAGTGCACTCCGCTGGTCGACGAGCTCGGCCGGCTCTGCGTGCAGGTCAAGCTGACGGGCGACATCGTCCATGCCTCCGGCGTGGTGCTGGAGCGAGACCTCGTCTACGCCGAGGCCCGCTTCACGCTGACGGCGGAGCCTCCCCGGGCGACGCCGCAGCTGGACGCGGCCACTCCGTCTGGCAGGGGCCTGCAGGTAGGAGACCCGCACTGCGCGGCGGGGGCACCCATCGAGCTGCGGAAGATGTTCGACTGCCTGGAGGAGATTCGCCTCGACGGGACGGCCCGCTTCGCGCGGCTCGGCCTGCCGACGGCGCCCCGACAGGCGGGGAGCACCGTCCCCGCGCTCGTCCTCGACGCGGCCCTGCGGCTGAGCGCGATGCACGTGGAAGGGGTGTCGAGCGCCGTGTTCGCCCCCATCCAGTTCCAGCGCGCCACGTTCGACCGGGGCCTGGTGGAAACAAAGGACGGCGTGCCGCTGCGCCTGTCCCTGAAGGCGCTCGCTCCTCGCATGGAGGGGGACCTCCTTCAGTGCGGCAGCGTCGCGGCGCTCGATGAGGCGGGACGCCTCCGGATGCTGCTCGAGGGCGGGCTTGCCCGTCCCATGGCTTGAAACTCCCTTCCCCTGGATGAACCCATGAAAATCTCCGTCGATGACGTCAAGCGGCTCCGCTCCGAGCTGCGAAATGCGATGCCCCAGGAAGCCTTCAAGCCGCAGCCCCTGAGCGGAGTCATCGCGCTCGCGCTCGTGCCCGTCGAGGCCGCCCTGATGTGGGCCATCGCGAGCGGGCGGCTGCCCTGGTGGGCGTGCCTGCTCATCTCGTTCGCGCTGGGCCAGATGATTACCACCATGGGGCTGGCGGCCCATGATGCGCTGCACCACTCCGTGTTCCGGAGCCGGGTGCTCGAAGATGTGCTGGGCTGGGTCGGCTTCGCTCCGTTCCTGGTGACTCCCGGCCACTGGCGCGCCTGGCACGTCCAGGCGCACCACAGCGCCGCGAACGTCCATGACCGCGACCCGGACATCCTCCCGCGCCAGAAGGAGTGGCTCGCCCAGCGGTTCCCGAAGTTGTTCCACGCAATCTCACCGGGCTCCCGCACCTGGCTCAGCTACATCAGCTTCAGCTTCGTCTTCAGCGGTCAGGGGCAGGCCTTCCTGTGGCATCACAGCAGCAAGCCGGAGCTCCAGCACGTGAAGATGAATCGCACGAAGGAGCGACTGCTCACGGTGCTCCTGATGCTCGGCTGGGTCACGGTGGGCTGGGCCATGGGGCCAAGGGCGGCGCTGTACGCGCTCATCCTTCCGTTCATCTTCGGCAACATCACGCTGATGGTCTACATCGCCACCAACCACTGGATGCAGCCGGCGTCAGAGGAGATCGACAACCCCTTCGTGAACACGGCCAGCGTGGAGACCCACCCGGTGCTGAACTGGCTCCATCTCAACTTCAGCTACCACCAGGAACACCACATCTTCCCGGCGATGAACTCCCGGTTCGCTCCGCTCCTGCGGCAGCATCTGCGTGCCCTCAACCCCGAGGCGTCCATCGTCTATCCGCACCTCCATGCCCTGCGCACGATCTACGGGCGCCCGGCGCTCTACGGGAAGGATGGACACACCCTCGTGGACCCCACGGGCACGCGCACGGTGAGCACCACGGAGCTCCGGCGGAGGCTCGAAGCTCCGGCCATGGCTCCGGTAGAGGTGGAGTCATAGAAGGGAGCAGCAGCACCAGGCCTGGGTAGCGCATGCCGGAGTGCGACCTGGCCCGTGCAGCGGGAGTGAAACAGGACAAACCAGTTGTCCGTGTCAGACCTGCCATCCAGGATGCGCCTCGCGAAGCTCCCCGGGCAATGAGGCCCGGGGGGCTCGCGTGGGCATCTCCTCTCTCTGAAACGAGGAAACTGGATGAAGTCACCTCAACTTGCTTCGCGTCTCACCGGCGCGCTGGTGGGGCTGGCCCTGTGCGTCTCGGCTCCCGCCGCGGACGCCGCCCCCCGTTCGCTGCTCCCCCGCGCCGCCGCCGACAAGCGCGTCCAGAAGGACCTGCCGGCGGGCACGCCCGTCGAGCGCGTGGTGGTGAAGTTCCACGAGGGCAGCCGCGTGCGCTTGCGTGGCAATGCCCTGGTGTCCCTGGCGGCGGAGCGCTCCGAGGCCGAGCGCTCGCTGCTCGCGGCG
>JBKGHK010001599.1:0-735 GCA_046520375.1 Pyxidicoccus sp. 3LFB2 | reverse complement strand
CCCGCCGAAGCCCTGCTCGCCCCACCCGGCGCCTGTGCCTACGCCCCGGAGGCCCCAGGCCTCGCTTCCGCACGGCAGGCCCTGGCCACCTGGCTGACGGCGCGCGGCGCGCCCGTGTCGCCCGAGCACCTGGTGCTGACGGCCAGCACCAGCGAGGCGTACGGGTGGCTCTTCAAGCTCTTGTGCGAGCCGGGGGACAACGTCCTCGTCCCCGCGCCCAGCTACCCCCTCTTCGAGCACCTGGCGCGCCTGGAGGGCGTGGAGACGCGGCCCTACCGCCTGCCCCGCGCCCACGGCTTCGGCCTGGACGTGGACGAGGTGGAGGCCGCGACAGACGCCCGCACCCGCGCGGTGCTGGTGGTGAACCCCGGCAACCCCACCGGCCACTACCTGCACGAGGGCGAGCTGGCGGCCCTGGCGGACGCCTGCGCGCGCCACGGCCTGGCGCTCGTCAGTGACGAGGTGTTCAGCGACTTCGCCTGGGACGCCGAGCCGGGCCGGGTGCCCACGGTGGCCGGGCGGCGCGCTGCCCGCGCTCACCTTCGCCCTGTCTGGCCTGTCCAGGTGGCGGGCCTGCCCGGCCTCAAGCTGGGCTGGACGCACGTGGGAGGCCCGGCCGCCGTGCGCGACGAGGCGCTGGCCCGGCTGGAGTGGGTGGCCGACACGGTACCTGGCCGGTGGGCACGCCCGTGCAGCTGGCGCTGCCGGCCCTGCTGGGCCACGTGCCCCGCTTCC
>JBKGHK010001598.1:0-735 GCA_046520375.1 Pyxidicoccus sp. 3LFB2 | reverse complement strand
ATTTCGACGGCCTCCTTGGCCTCCTTCGGCGTCTTGCCCTCCTTGACCTGCGAGGCGAAGAGCGGGTCCTTCAGCGTCTTCTTCACCGCCTCGTCGGTGCGGGTCTCCCCCGCGGCGCTGATGATGCGACCCAGGGCGTCCTTGTCGCTCACATCCCCGAGCGCGATGTCGTTGGCGCGCGGGCCTTCCCCGTGTGTCGCCTGGGCTTCCAGCCGCTCGCCAAAGTTGATCAGGTCCTGGCCATTCTTGATGCCAAGCTGCTCCAGCGTGGCGCGGTTCTCCGGCTTGCTGTTGAGGAGGTCGAACTGCCTGTCCCCGTTGAGCCGCTGCTGCGTCTGGGCGGTGGTCGGAGCCTGGACGCCCAGCAGCTTCTCCAGGTCCGCCTTGCGGCGGGTGCCCTCGAAGGCGGAGGCGAGCTCGTTCTTCCTGGGCTCGACGCCCTTGATGTCCTTGTCGGTGAAGGGCTGGGGCACCTTCTCGCGCCTGGCGATTTCATTCGCCTTGGTCATCTCCGTCGCCGCCTTCTTGGCGGTGAGGGCGACGTTCTCCTCGGCCTTCTGGAGCGCCTGGGCCTTCTGCTGGGCGGCCTGGTGGCCTCGGTGGCCTGCTGCTCGGCGAGCTTGGCGGCGTCGGCGGCCTTCTTCTGCTCCGCGGGAGGCTTCGTCTTGTCGGCGGCCTGCTGCTTCGCGGCCTCGGCGGCCTTCCTGGCGGTGGCGGCGGCCTTGGCGGCCTCGG
>JBKGHK010001597.1:0-736 GCA_046520375.1 Pyxidicoccus sp. 3LFB2 | reverse complement strand
CGCGGCGGTGCGGCCCTTCGCGGCCAGCTCCTGCGCGGCCAGCCGGCGCACCTCGGCGTCCTTGTCCGAGGCCAGCACCTGGAGGACGAAGTCCAGCGCCTCCACCTCCTCCAGCGCGGCGGCTTCCCGCACGGAGGACTCGCGCTTGGGGCGGCCCGCCTTGAGGGACTCGGTGAGCAGGTCGAAGCCGTGCTGGAAGGAATCGTGGTCGTCCGCGGGCTTGCCATCCACCGCGATGCCGTAGCGGTGCGTGCGGCGGTCGTCGCCGGCCGCGAAGACGGAGCCCGGCGTCTGCTTCGCCTGCCGGGCGTTGGCGGGCGGCACGAAGGCCAGCGCATTCACGGGCTTGCTGCCCACGTCCAGCGTGCGCGGCTTGCGGCGCTCATCCAGGCGCCAGGCCTTCACCTTGCCGTCACTGCCGGCGGACCAGACGCGGTCGCCAGGCTCGTCGCCTCCGGGCTCGGCGGCGGGCGTGGGCGGGAAGAGGAGGGCGAGCACGGAGCCGGCATGGCCGGAGTCCTTGTCGCCGCGCACCTCGAACTCCACCGCGCCGACGAGGTACCAGATGCGCAGCTTCCCATCGTCGCCGCCGGACACCAGGCGCCCGTCACGCGGGGTGAAGGTGAGCGCGCGCACGGCGCCCTCGTGGCCGGCCATCGTCCGCGGCGCCGGTGGCCACGGTGAAGGCGCGCACCACGCCGTCCTCCCCGCCGCAGGCCACGTACGTGCCCGAGGG
>JBKGHK010001596.1:0-736 GCA_046520375.1 Pyxidicoccus sp. 3LFB2 | reverse complement strand
CGCGCTCCCTTCCTCCGCGCCCGTCACCCTCGTCGGCGAGCCCGTCACTCCGCGCGGCCAGCCGCTGCCGCAGTGGTCGCCGCCCTACCACCGCCTGGAGCGCATCCAGTCCCAGGGCCAGGACGGCTTTAACGTCCTCCCGGCCTTCAGCGAAGGCCACCCCGCCGCCTTCTCCGTGCTGGAAGTCTGGGAGCACGTCCCGGAGGTCTGGGTGCAGCCCTGGTACGTGCTCGTCACCGCGTATGACCCAGCCGCGCCGGACGCGCACCGGCTGGAGGGCGCGCTCCCGCTGGTGGACATCGGCGAGGACAGCGTCTTCTACAGCCCCTTCTGGGAGATCACCTACGTCGTCGTCCCCCCGGGCACGCCGCCGGACCGCTACACGCGCGTCGTGGACCTCTTCTCCTCGGGGCTGCCCATGCACCGGGGCGGCGGGCTGCTGGCACCGCTCGCGCCCCAGGACCTGGCCCCCGTGGTGGCCGAGGGCGGTGCGGCACCGCTGCGTCCCCTCTCCGGTGACAAGGTGGGCGGCCCCGGCACGGGCCAGGTCTGGCTGCGCGGGCAGCGCGTGACGTACCTCGACTTCGGCACGCGGGCCTTCACCTGGAACACGTCCGCGGAGCGCAGCGGCGTGGTGGACGACGGTGCCCCTCTACCTCTTCGCCCTTCCCGACTCGAGCGGGCGCCCGGTGCCGCTGGGGCTGCCCGCGGTGATTGGCTCGGGCCCCCGGGGCGC
>JBKGHK010001595.1:0-737 GCA_046520375.1 Pyxidicoccus sp. 3LFB2 | reverse complement strand
CGCGCAGATGCGCTGCCGGAGGGCCGTGGGGAGCAGCGCGCCGAAGGCTTCGCGCAGGGTGGCGTGCTCGAAGCGCCACCGCCGGGGGCCTCGTGGCTCCAGCATTCCCGCGCGCGCGAGCCGCTCCAGTGCCACCCCCGGGTCCAGCGACAGGTCCAGCTCCGCTCCGGACTCCAGGTGGGCGAGGGTGGCGGACAGCTCGTCCAGCCGCACCTCGTCTCCCAGCAGTGCCCCCACCTGGAGCAGGGAACGCAGGCCCGAGGGCAGCGCCGCGAGGCTCCGCTCTGCGAGCCGCTCATCCGGGCGCGGGCTGTCCAGGGCCAGTCCATTCAGCGCGTCCGCCGCGAGATACCCGCCACCTCCGGCCTGCGCGCGGATGGCCCCGGCTGCCCGAGCGCGCGCACCGTCTCCATCGTGCGCAGCGGCGAGCCTCCACAGCGGTTCACGAGCTCGCGCAGCACGCCCTCGGCGAGCAGGTCCACCGGGCGCAGGAGCTGACGCAGCAGTTCGCGGGCCGCGTCCTCGCCGAGCGGCGGAAGGTCCCACTGCGCAGAGTCCCTGGCGCGCTCGCCCAGGTAGGGCCGCAGCCCCAGCAGGCGGTGTCTGCCCGCGAGCACCACGCAGAGCGGAGCGTGGACTCCGGCCAGGGTGGCCAGCTCCAGCGCGTCGAGCGCGGTGGGGTCCAGCGTGTGCGCGTCATCCACGAGCAAGACGAGTGGCCGCTCCGCCGCGAGCCG
>JBKGHK010001594.1:0-737 GCA_046520375.1 Pyxidicoccus sp. 3LFB2 | reverse complement strand
GCCTGGGGCGCTTGCAGGAGGCGTCGCGGGCTACCAGCAGGCGCTGGAGCTGGCGGGGCCGGCGCCGCGCTCGGAAGGGGTGCGCCATGCCGCGCACGCCAGCCACCATGCCCTGGCGCGGCTGTACCGCACGCGGCTGGGAGACCCGGCGCGCTCGCGTGAGCACCTGGAGCTCGCGCTGTCGCTGGACCCGCGCGACGCGGTGGCGCTCGAGGAGCTGATTCCGTACTTCCGCGCCACCGGCCGCTCGCAGGAGCTGGCCGAGGCGGTGGAGAAGGCCGCCGCGCTCCAGGAGGAGCCCGGCAAGCGCGCCGCGCTGTGGGCCGAGGCCGGTGAGCTGTACCGCGGCAAGCTGCAGCAGCCGGAGAAGGCCGAGCGCCTCCTCCTGCTGGCCCTGGAGGCGGACGGAGACCACCGGCCCGCGCTGGAGTCGCTGCTGGCGCTGGCCGAGGCGCGGCGTGATGGCGCGCTGCTGACGCGCTGCCTGTCCTCGCTGGCGCGGCTGTCCACGGACCTGAAGGACCGCGCGCAGAAGTACCGCCGCCTCGCGGTGGCCGCGAGAGACCTCGCCTTCGACCTCGACCTCGCGGTGCACGCGCTCCAGGAAGTGCTGCGCGCGGAGCCGGATGATTTGCCCGCGCTGGGCGAGCTGTGCGCCCTGCAGCGCAAGCGGCGCGGACATGGCCGGGCTGGCCACGGCGCTCGAAGTGCGCGCGCGGGTGGCCGAGGCGCAGAAC
>JBKGHK010001593.1:0-739 GCA_046520375.1 Pyxidicoccus sp. 3LFB2 | reverse complement strand
GCGAGGGGCATGTTGTAGAAGGGGCTGCCCGGCTCCAGCCTGTCGAGGAACCACAAGCGCTGCTGGGCGAAGGACAGCGGCAGCGCCTCGGTCCTGGAGGCCCGGGTGAGCGGGGGCTGCGAGACGCCCTGGCCCTCCTGGACGGCCGTCTCCAACCGGGCGGCGAGCGCGCCGAGGGTCGGCGCCTCGAAGAGGGTGCGCAGGGGCAGCTCCACCTCGAAGGCTTCGCGCACGCGGGAGGCCACCTGGGTGGCCAGCAGCGAGTGGCCTCCCAGCTCGAAGAAGTCATCGTGGAGGCCCACGCGCTCCACGCCCAGCACTTCCGCCCAGAGCGCTGCCAGCCGCTGCTCGGTCGGCGTGCGCGGGGCCTCATACCTGGAAGCGGTGGAGGCGACTGCGGACGCATCCGGGGCAGGCAGGGCCTTGCGGTCCACCTTCCCGTTGGACGTCAGCGGCAGCGCCTCCAGCGTGACGAAGGCCGAGGGCACCATGTACTCGGGCAGCTTCGCCTTGAGGCCCTGGCGCAGCGCGGCGATGTCCACCGTCTGCCCTGTCACTGGGACCACGTACGCCACCAGCCGCTTGTCTCCCGCACGGTCCTCGCGTGCGAGCACCAGCGACTGCTGGATGCCGGGCTGCTGCGCGAGCACCGCCTCGATTTCATCCAGCTCGATGCGGAAGCCGCGCAGCTTCACCTGGGTGTCGATGCGGCCCAGGAACTCGAGCCGCCCATCCGCCA
>JBKGHK010001592.1:0-742 GCA_046520375.1 Pyxidicoccus sp. 3LFB2 | reverse complement strand
CTCGCGCGCCGGCACGGGCTGGAAGAGGACGGTGAGCGCCGCGTACCAGCACCCAGGCCCAGCACCCCGAGCGCGCCGGTGTACTCGGCGGCCACGGTGGCTCCGGCGAAGGCGCCCGCCAGCACGTAGCCCCGCTCGCGCCAGTCGCCGCGCGCGCAGCGCCACAGCGCGTAGAAGCCGGCGAACAGCAGCACCGCCGTCGTCTGGTGGCTCATGAAGAGAAGCGAGTAGCTGAAGGCCAGCGAGCCCAGCCCGTACGTCACCGTGAGGGCGTCCGCGACGGGCGCCTCCAGGTGCGCGCGCAGGTAGCGGCGCAAGAGCCACAGCATGCCCAGCGTGGGCAGCACGGTGAGCAGCAGGCGCGAGAAGAAGACGAGCGGCACCTCCGGCACGGCGTGGCGGTGGCCTCCGCCCACGGCGCGCAGGGTGGCGTACAGCGGCACGGCGGCGAAGGACAGCAGCGGCGCCTTGCTGGGGTAGTACTTCCCGTCCTTCACGGACAAATCGCCCACGTAGCCGTAGTCGCGCAGCGCGCCGTTGATGTCGAGCGTGCCGTACTCCACCAGCGCGCGCGTCTGCCACAGCCGGCACAGCTCGTTGGGCGAGCGCAGGCCCGGGTGGTACGGGAACAGCAACACGTACAGCGCCGCCAGCGCGGCCCACACGGCGCGGGGCGCTCCGGCCGACGGGGCCACGGGACGCTCGGAGCGTTGCTGGACGCGTCGGGTGGCGGGGCGCGGTG
>JBKGHK010001591.1:0-745 GCA_046520375.1 Pyxidicoccus sp. 3LFB2 | reverse complement strand
CTGGGAGGCGTCGCACTCCACCGCCGCCCCGTCCCAGGCCTGCTGCAAGGGCGCTTCCGGAGTCGTGGAGCAGCCCAGCCAGGACACGGCCAGCAGCGACAGCCAGAAAGCATGAAGAGTCCGCATCGCCGATGAACGTTAGCCTGCCTCGCACCTGATGGGATGGCGGCCTGGGCAAGCGCGTCTCTCAAGGAACTGCACGGGCTCTATGCCGGCTGGGAGTCCCCGTCGGGCGGTGGATCCGCTGGCTAGGGACCGGCGTCTCGAGCCGCAGGGGCCGAGGTGGAAGGACGTGGCCGGGTCATCGCGGGTTGGTAGCACGCGCCCTTGTATTCAAAGCCGGTCAACTCATCACAGTCCTTCACATCTACTGCCACCTTCATCCAGCAACCGCCGTTGATGACAACCTGCTCCTTGCCGGGACAGCGGCCCTTGCCGTCCGGACGCCGCTGCCCGGGGAAGGGCTTCGGTGGCATGTTCTCAGCGATGGAGGACCACACGGAGGGGGATTTCTCGGCCTCCACTGGCGCCGTCAATACGGAGTCCCCGATGGCCACGGTGCCGGCATCCCTTGCCTCTTCCTGTCCCGCGCGCTGGGACGTCGCGGGCTCTTCGAAGCGACTCACGCTCAGCTCTCGGGCGTCCAGCACGAGTGCGCCTGCGAGGCCGGCGGCTGCGAACCAGGGCCACCTCGGCATGCGAGGCGGGCGCCGCACCGTGACGCGCTGGGGGAGGGGAAACAGGC
>JBKGHK010001590.1:0-746 GCA_046520375.1 Pyxidicoccus sp. 3LFB2 | reverse complement strand
CCCCACTCCTCCTGCCGCAGCGCCCTCGCGCCGCGCACCACCCGCCTCGGACGCCCGGCCCTCCGTGGAGCCCACGTATCCGGCCTCCGGCCCTGCCTCGCCGGAGACATCCGAGAGGCGCTCACGCCACTCCCGCACCACCTCCAGCGTACCGGCCAGGAGCGCCTCGCGGCACGCGCGCCGCTGCACCTTCCCGCTGGACGTCTTGGGCAGCGCGCCCGCGGCGATGAGCACCACCGCGTGCGCGGCCACGCCATGCTCCTCGGCCAGCACCGCGCGGATGCGCGCGAGCACCGCGTCCACGTCCCCCGCCACCTTCGCGGAGACCTCCTGCACCAGCGCCAGTCGCTCCTCGCCCTCCACCTCCACGGAGAACGCCGCGCCGCAGCCAGGACGCAGGCCCGGGTGCGAGCGCTCCACGGACAGCTCCAGGTCCTGCGGGTAGTGGTTGCGCCCGCGCAGCACCAGCACGTCCTTCAGCCGCCCGGTGACGAACACCTCGCCACCGTCCACCACGCCCAGGTCTCCGGTGCGCAGGTACGGCTGCGCATCCAACGCCGCTCCCGCCAGCCACCCGTGGAACGTGCGCTCCGTCTCCTCCGGCCGCTGCCAGTATCCGTCCGCCACGCTGGGGCCACGCACCCACAGCTCCCCCACCCGACCCGGCGCGCAGGGCACGCCCGTCTCCGGGTCCACCACACGCAGCTCCTGCCCGCCCAGCGCCGTGCCGCACCCCACCAGCACCG
>JBKGHK010000158.1:0-16993 GCA_046520375.1 Pyxidicoccus sp. 3LFB2 | reverse complement strand
CGGCGCCGGGCACCCCCGGGCGTGGGCGGGCCGGAGTGGGAGTCGCTGCGGCGGATGAGCGCGCGCGGCTACCGGGCCGAGGCCTGGTACGTCCGGCTGGAGCGGGAAGAAGCTGTCGTTACCGAACACTGGCGCCTGCTGGGGGCGCTGCCGGAGCGGCCGGTGGACACCCGGGGCCAGCGGCAACTTTCCCTGACGCTTCACGGTGATGAATTCTTGTTTTCGCCCGGGCTCATGTAGGCTAGCCGCCTCGGAGGCAGGGCCCTGTCGGGCCGATTCATGGAAGAGCCCCTCAAGCAGCTACTGACCCTCGGGCGCGGCTACTTCGAGAAGAAGCAGTACGCCCAGGCCGAGCAATACCTCGCGAAGATTGTCGAGCAGAACCCGACCTTCGCGGACGTGTTCAACATGCTCGGCATCATCTACCACGACCAGGGCCAGTTCGCCCGGGCGCAGCGCGCCTTCGAGTCCGCGTTGCAGCTCAACCCCTCGTACACGGAGGCGGCCCTGAACCTGGCCGTCATCTACAACGACATGGGGAAGTACGCCGAGGCGAAGGAGGTCTACCAGGCCGCCCTCTCCCAGCAGAAGAGCGGCCCCGGCCAGCTGGACCCCTACGTGGAGAAGAAGATCGCCAACATGTACGGCGAGATTGGCGACGTCTTCGCCTCCAGCGGCGTGTGGGCGAAGGCCATCGAAGAGTACCGGCGCGCGCTCGGACTTTGCCCGCAGTTCGTGGACATCCGCCTCAAGCTGGGCAATGCCCTGCGTGACGCCGGAGACAACGAAGCGGCCATCGCCGAGTACGAGCAGGTCATCGCGCAGAACCCATCTTTCATCCCGGGCAGCATCCAGTATGGAGTGGCGCTCTACTCGGCCGGGCGGCGCGCGGACGCGGTGCGCGTCTGGGAAGACGTGCTGGCGCGCAGCCCGGATAACAAGAGCGCGCAGATGTACCTCAACCTGGTGAAGGACCCGGGCAAGGCGGATCAGGCAGGTTCATGACCATGGACACCCAGAAGACCTACGCCCTCAAGTTCATCTCCGGGAAGTACCAGGGTGGCGAGTTCCCACTGAAGGTGGACAAGCAGATCGTCATCGGGCGCTCGAGCGAGCTCGACATGGTGCTCGTCGAGGACATGGTCTCTCGCAAGCACGCGAAGATCAGCTTCTCCGACGGGAAGATCACCATCGAGGACCTGGGCTCCACCAACGGCACCTTCGTCAACGGCGAGAAGGTGAAGCAGGCCCGGCTCAAGGAGGGGGACCGCATCCTCATCGGCACCTCCATCCTCAAGCTCGTCCACCAGGGGGCCGAGGCCGCCAACGTCGACGAGAGCATGGTCAAGCAGAAGCTGGAGGAGGTCGCCGCCGTCCAGGCCGCGCGCACCACCAACAAGGCCAGCTCCATGACGGGGAAGATTGAGGAAATCCCCCTGCCGGACCTGCTCCAGCTCTTCCACACGTCCAAGAAGAACGGCGTGCTGGTGGTGACGAGTGAGCAGGAGGGCCGCATCTACCTGCGCCAGGGCCGCGTGTACTACGCCGTCATCGGCGACAACCACAACCTGGGCCCGCAGAAGAGCTTCAACCGCATCATCACCTGGGAGAGCGGCGACTTCGAGCTGCGCCCGGCGGACAACCAGGAGTTCATGGTGGAGCTGGACTCGTCCACCGAGGCGCTCCTGATGGACTCGCTGCGCCAGCTGGACGAGATGAAGCGGCTGCAGCCTGGCCTGCCGGCCCTGGATGCGCCGCTGACGCTGGCCATGCCGCTGACGCCGCCGCTCAAGGAGCTGGCGCCGGAGATGCTGGACGTGCTCCAGCTGGTGCACAACTACGGCACGCTGGGCGCGGTGCTGGACCGCGCGGACGCGGACGACGTGGTGACGGCGGAAGCGGTGGCGCAGCTGCTCAAGCGCGACTACGTACGCAAGGCCTGATGGACGGACAGCCGCGGCCCGCTCGGGTGGGCCGCACGGGGAAGGGGAGCACCATGGCGGACGAGCAGCCGGGGAAGCCGAAGCGTCTCACCGAACTGAGTCACTGCGCGGGCTGAGCGGCGAAACTGCGGCCCGCGGATTTGGCGCAGGTCCTGCGCCGTTTGAAGACTGCCGGTGGTCCCCAGGCGCTGGTGGGTTTCTCCACCAACGACGATGCGGCCGTCTATCGCCTCACGCCCGGCATGGCCGTGGTGGAGACGGTGGACTTCTTCCCGCCCGTGGTGGACGACCCGTTCCAGTTCGGGGCCATCGCCGCGGCGAATGCCCTGTCGGACATCTACGCCATGGGCGCGCGGCCCCTCTTCGCGCTCAACCTGGTGGGCTTCCCGGACGGCCAGCCGCTGTCCGTGCTGTCGAAGATTCTCGCGGGCGGCCAGTCCAAGGCGGACGAGGCGGGCATCCCCATCCTCGGTGGCCACAGCGTGAGGGACCCGGAGCCCAAGTACGGCATGGCCGTCACCGGCGTGGTGCACCCCAAGAAGGTGCTCACCAACGCGGGCGCGAAGCCGGGGGACGTGCTGCTGCTCACCAAGCCGCTGGGCTCGGGCATCGCCACCACGGCTATCAAGCGCGGCGTGGCCTCGAAGCAGCTGTCGAAGCGGGTGGTGGGGGTGATGTCCGCCCTCAACCGCGCCGCCGGTGAGGTGTTTGCCTCCGGGAAGTTCAAGGTGCACGCCCTCACGGACGTGACGGGCTACGGCCTGCTGGGGCACCTGCTGGAGATGATGACCGGGGCCAAGACGCGCGCCGCGCTGGATTTGGAGCGCATCCCCCTCATCAGCGAGGTGGCCGGGCTGGCCGAGCAGGGCGTGGTGCCCGGGGGCACCAAGGCCAACCTCCTCCACGTGAAGAAGAAGGTGCGCTTCCCGGAAGGCCTGCCCGAGCACATCCAGTGGGTGCTCGCGGATGCGCAGACCAACGGCGGCCTGCTGGCCAGCGTGCCGGCCCGTCACGCGCTCAAGGCGCTCAAGGCCCTGGACGCGGCGGGCGTGGACGCGGCCCTCATCGGCGAGGTCCGCGCGGGCCGGCCCGGCATCGACGTCATCGGCTGAGCAGCCGGGCAGCCTCCCGCGGATGCCGGAGGTGCGAACCCCCACCGCGACGTCATCGGCTCAACGCTCCGTCCACCCGCTCGGAACTCCCACCGGGCCCGGATTTCGCCCTCGGGGCCACCCTCCGCTAGCATGCCGCCCCGGCATGCCGTCGTCGCACCGCACCCTCCTCTCCGTCCTGTCGCTGCTCTGGCTCGTCCCCGTCATCGCGGGGGCAGGGGAGCGGCCCGCGCGCATCGTCATCGACCCGGGCCATGGCGGTGTGCAGGAGGGCGCGAAGGGCCCCGGTGAATTGCGCGAGAAGGAGGTCGCCCTCCAGATTGCCCAGCGCCTACGGGCGCGGCTGGAGGCCGCGGGCGGCGAGGTGTACCTCACCCGTGAGCGCGACTCGCAGGTGTCGCTGACGGAGCGCGTGTCGCTGACCAACGACCACGGCGCGGACCTGTTCCTCTCCATCCACGCCAACTCCATGCCCACCAAGCGGATGCGCGCGCGCACCGAGGGCATCGAGACGTACTTCCTGTCCGCCAACGCCTCGGGCGAGGCCGCGCGCGCGGTGGCGGACCGGGAGAACGCGGAGGCCCCCGTGAGCCGCGCGGCGCGGGGCGACTCCACGCTGGCCTTCATCCTCCAGGACCTGGTGCGCACCGAGGCGCACGCGGACTCCTCCCGGCTGGCCTATGCCATCCACCCGCGCCTCATCCGGGGGACTCGCGCCGCGGACCGGGGCGTCCAGCAGGCGCCCTTCTTCGTCCTCTCCGGCGTGGAGTGCCCGGCCGTCCTCGTGGAGGTAGGCTACATCTCCCATCCCCAGGAGGGCACGAAGCTGGGCCGCGCGGAGTACCAGGAGAAGCTGGCCGAGGCGATTGCCGACGGGGTGCTGGCCTTCCTCAAGGAGACCCGCCGGCGGGACGCCGCCCGGGGCCCCCAGGTGGCCGGCCCCGTGTCGCCGTGAGGGCAGACGGGTGGCGGTAGATGCCACCCGCGCGGCGCGGCTCTGGTAGACAGGAGGGGCCCACCCCTCTCCATCTGCCCAGGAGCCTCCCCGTGCGTTCCTTCCAACGTGGTGCGCTGGACCTTCGCCCCGTCATCCTGACCCCCGGTGTCTCCCGCTATGCGGAGGGCTCCGTGCAGGTGGAGTTCGGCCACACCAAGGTGCTCGTCACCTGCTCGACGGAGGAGCGCGTGCCGCCCCACCTGATGGGCAAGGGCTCCGGCTGGGTGACGGCCGAGTACGGCATGCTCCCGCGCGCGACGCACTCGCGAAACCAGCGCGAGTCCGCCAAGGGCAAGCAGACCGGCCGCACCATGGAAATCCAGCGCCTCATCGGCCGCTCGCTGCGCGCGGCGGTGGACCTGACCACGCTGGGGCCCCGCACCCTCACCCTGGACTGTGACGTGCTCCAGGCGGACGGCGGCACGCGCACCGCGTCCATCACCGGGGCCTACGTGGCGCTGGTGCTGGCGCTGCGCTCGCTCCAGAAGTCCGGCACCCTGACGAAGACGCCCAAGCTGACGCCGCTGGCGGCCGTGTCCGTGGGCGTGGTGAAGGGCGAGGTGCGGGTGGACCTGGACTACGACGAGGACTCCACCGCGGACGTGGACCTGAACCTCGTGGCCACCGCGGACGGCCGCATGGTGGAGCTGCAGGGCACGGCCGAGCACCAGCTCTTCGACAAGAAGACGCTGGACGCCATGGTGGACGGAGGGCTGGCCGCGATTCAACAGCTCGTCGCCGCGCAGGCGAAGGTGCTGGGATGACGGCGCGGCCCCGGCTGCTCTTCGCCACCACCAACAAGGGCAAGCTGCGCGAGCTGCGCGAGCTGGTGGGTGACGCGGTGGAGGTGGTGTCCCTCGCGGACCTGCCCCCGGTGCCGGAGCCGGTGGAGGACGCCGACACCTTCGAGGGCAATGCGGGGAAGAAGGCCCGCGCCTATGCCGACGCCACCGGGCTGCCCGCGCTCGCGGATGACTCCGGGCTGTGCGTGGACGCACTGGGAGGCAGACCCGGGGTGCACTCCGCGCGCTATGCGCCCGGAGACGACAAGGCCCGCTACCAGAAGCTCCTGTCCGAGCTGACCGGCGTGTCCGACGACAAGCGCACCGCGTCCTTCCAGTGCGCGCTGGCGCTGGTGAAGCCCGGCGGCGAGGCGAGGGTGGAGGTGGGCCGCTGCGAGGGCCGCATCGGCCATGCCCCGAGCGGCAGCCATGGCTTCGGCTATGACCCGGTCTTCATCCTTTCGGACAAGCAGGGCCGGACGATGGCGGAGCTGACGCCCGAGGAGAAGTCCCAGGTGTCCCACCGGGGCGCGGCCTTCCGGAAGATGAAGCCCCACCTGCTGGGCCTGTCTCCGGGTTGAAGGCAGGGCCGAATGCAGGGCTGTCAGGCACGTTGGCCTTGCGCGTCCGTTCGCAATGGTTCAACAATGCCGGACTCTACTTCTCGGGGCGTAGCGCAGCCTGGTAGCGCACCTGCCTTGGGCGCAGGGGGTCGGAGGTTCGAATCCTCTCGCCCCGACTTGAAGTAAAGCAGTGGAAGCAGGCGGCCCGGCCAGCTCCAGTAGCTCAGCTGGATAGAGCACCGGCCTTCTAAGCCGGGGGTCGCAGGTTCGAGTCCTGCCTGGGGCGCCAACCTGCCTGCCGTCACATTTGGGTCTTGTAATGGCCCCGGTTTCCACGATAGGGAAGCCGCCGCTTCAACGCCGTAAAGCTGTAACGGCGGCCATAGCTCAACTGGTTAGAGCGCAGGACTGTGACTCCTGAGGTTACCGGTTCGATCCCGGTTGGCCGCCCTCCTTCACCCGCCCCGTTTCGCTGCGCTCGTAGCTCAACTGGATAGAGCACCGGGCTTCGAACCCGGGGGTTGGGGGTTCAAGTCCCTCCGAGCGCGCTCCTCCTCTCCCGAGTCGAGCCACCGCCGGGAGGGAAACGGAAAACGCCCCCGCCACTTTCGTGACAGGGGCGCTCCCTCACTTCACCGGCTGAAACGGCTTCAGGCCTCGTGGGCCGCGCCGCTGCCATTCTTCGCGGCCGCGGGGACACGGCAGCGCAGCTCCGTCTCCGCCTCCAGCGCGGCCAGGTTCTCACGCATCGCCTTGGCCCAGCGCGCCTTCGGCTGCTCCATCAGCTTCTCGTTGGCCATGTCGATGGTCTCACTCAGCTCCTCGTCGGAGAGCTCGGAGGCCGTCTTCCCCTTGTAGGGGCCGAACGCCACGACGACGGCGCTGGCCTTGGGGCGCGGGGCCGCCTCGACCACCAGCTCCTTCTCCAGGTGCTCCTCGGCGTGACTCGCGGTGTGGCCGTGGCCGTTGCCATTGGCCGCCGCGGCCGCCTTGGAGTGGCCGTTCTTCTTGCCGTGCCCGGTGGGGGCGACAGGCTCCGTCTCCACCGCCGCCTCCCGGACGGGAGCGGGGGGCACCGGCACGTCGATGTCGAGCGGCTGCGCCACCGCCTGCGCCTTCTCCTCCTTCACCGGCGCGGGGGCCAGCGTGGGGAAGGACGCCTTCACCGGGCCGGGCTTCGAGCCCAGCACCTCGTAGGGGCCGGCCGCGTGGACGGGCTCCTCGGGCGCGTGCGGCGCCTCGTAGTCCTCGGCCGGCATCTCCTCGCGCACGTACAGGCCGCCGAAGGCCTCCGGGTACGCCTTGCGCAGCGCCGCCACGCGGGCGCACTTCTCAATCATCGTCGTGGGAATCTTGGCCCACAGCGGCGTCTGCTGGACGTAACCGCTGAAGTCGAGCCAGACGACGACGGGCAGCTTGCCGTCGCGCACCACGCGCGACCAGGCGCCCACCAGCGCGCCCTTGCGCTTGGCCGGGTTGAAGCGGTGCACCACCTCGCCCTTACCCTGGTCGACGATGATTTCATCCTCGGCGAACACCGCGCTCGCCTGGATGCCCCTGAAGTCCGGGAAGCGCTCGGCCCGGGCGAGCATCCCCGCCTCGGAAGGCTGGAACTCGTACTTCGTCACCCAGTTGGGCCGCTCGCGGTTGCCGACGTTCTGCCGGCGCGCCACGCAGAAGGCTTCCTTGAGCAGCGGGTCCAACCCGCTGCGCTTGCACTGCTCGATGAAGAGAGCGAACTCGTCCTCGCTGATGCCCTTGGGGCAGATGGTGCGCCGCACGAGCTCCGCGCGCTCCCGGCTCCACGGCCCCTGCTGGGTGCCCTGGCCCGTCGCCGCGCCGTCCGCCTTGTGGTGGGTGTTGGCTTCCGTCACTGTCATCTCCTGCATCCGTTCTTCGCGAAAAGGGCGAACGACCTCCGTCCGCCCGCCTGGTTGCCGCGGCGCCGAACCCTCTTGCTGCACATGAGTGCCCACGCCCCCCGCGCACGCCTCGTGTCCCGGAGTGCGACTGGCGCACGACTGCAGGTGCTGCCGGGACGAAAAGCGTGCTACGTCCATGTTGAACATCGGCGGGGGGCGCTTGCTTCACCTTCGTCAGCACCCGTCCCGGGGGCTGGCCGCCGGGCGGGCGGACCAGCGTCAGGCGCTGGCTTCACGCCGCGTCAGATCGTCAGCAGTGGGAATGAAGAGGGGCCCGAAAATACTTTTTGACAGCACGGGCCAGCTTCTGTAGTTACCGCGCCACCTGGACGCCGCGCAGGCAGGCGACGGACCGGGGCAGTGCCGGGAGCGTAGCTCAATTGGCAGAGCAATGGACTCTTAATCCATAGGTTGTGGGTTCGATTCCCTCCGCTCTCACTCCGGGGCCCCTCTAGAAATGGAGGGGCCCCGTTTCTTTTTCTGGCCTCTGCCGTCCACCCGACGTTTCGCGGTAGGACGGCGCTGGAGCGCGGTCTCACCCGGGCGGGTGGCGAAACTGGTAGACGCGCCAGACTTAGGATCTGGTACCGCAAGGTGTGAGGGTTCGAGTCCCTCCTCGCCCATTTCGCGTTGACCCGCTCGTGCCTATCCCCTAAAGGCGCACGTCCCACTTTTCCGGCGCTGCCCGGGACGGATGTCCGAGGCGGCGGCGAGCGAGGCCCCCATGAAGGTCCAGGTCGAGGAGCTTTCTCCCATCGAGAAGAAGCTCTCCATCGAGGTCGAGAACGCCCGCGTGGCGGAGGAGCTCAACCGCGCGTACTCCAAGCTGGGCCAGCAGGTGCGGCTGCCTGGGTTCCGGCAGGGCAAGGTTCCCCGCCGCATCCTCGAGCAGCGCTTCAAGGACCAGGTCGAGGACGAGGTCATCCAGCGCGTGGTGCAGGCCGCGTACGTGGAGGCCATCCGCGAGCACAACGTGGAGGTTGTCGCCAACCCCCAGGTCACCAACTCCGGCATCAAGGCGGACGCCCCGTTCACCTTCGAGGCCCGCGTCGAGGTGAAGCCCAAGGTGGAGGCCAAGGAGTACCAGGAGCTGCCCCTGGCCAAGACGGAGACGGCCGTCACCGACGACCAGCTCAACGAGCAGCTCGAGCGCATGCGTCAGTCCATGGCCCGCCTGGAGCCCATCACCGACCGCGACACCGCGGCGGCCAATGACCAGGTCACCGTGGACTTCGAGGCCACGGTGGACGGGCAGCCGTTCCCCGGCAGCAAGGCCGACGGCATCACCGTCCAGGTGGCGCCCGGCGAGCTGGTGGAGTCGAAGATTGCCGCCCTGGAGGGCGTGAAGGTGGGCGAGTCCAAGGACATCGACTACGCCTTCCCGGCGGACTACCGGGTGGAGGAGGTGCGCGGGAAGACGGCGCGCTTCCACCTCACCGTGAAGTCCCTCCAGAAGGAAATCACCCCCGAGCTCAACGACGACTTCGCCAAGAACACCGGCATCGCCCAGTCGCTGGACGAGCTGCGCACCAAGATGCGCGAGGACATGCAGCGCGCGCGCAAGGCCCAGGTGGAGGGCGAGGAGCGCGAGGCGCTGATGAAGCTGCTCATCGAGCGCAACCCGTTCGAGGTGCCCCGCGCCATGGTAGAGCGCGCCATGGACTCCATGCTGCGCGGCGCCCTGCAGCAGCTGCAGCGCCAGGGCGTGGACCCCAGCCGTCTCAACCTGGACTTCTCGCGCCTGCGCGAGGAGATGCGCGAGAAGGCCGTCCAGGAGGTGAAGGGCACGCTGCTGTTCGAGGCCATCGCCCAGAAGGAGGGCATCCAGGCCTCCGACACGGACGTGGACGCCCGCATCGAGCAGCTGGCCACCGAGGCCGGCCAGCCGGTGGCCGCCGTGAAGAAGTACTTCAAGGGTCCGGACGAGCGGCTCGGGTTGTCTCTCCGACTGAGGGAGGAAAAGACGATTGAATTCCTGAGGGCCCGGGCGAAGTATCAGTGAGGTTCAATCTTCCGAGCTTCCGAGTTCTCTAGAGGTCGACATGCCCTTCATGCCCGTTCCCTACGTCATCGAGCAGACCCACCGCGGTGAGCGCTCGTACGACATCTACAGCCGGCTCCTGAAGGACCGCATCGTCATGCTGGGAACTGAAATCGACGATGACGTGGCCAACGTCATCGTCGCCCAGCTCCTGTTCCTCGAGTCCGAGGACCCGGACAAGGACATCAACCTCTACGTCAACTCGCCCGGTGGCTCCGTCACGGCCGGCCTCGCCATCTACGACACCATGCAGTACCTGAAGTGTCCGGTGTCGACCATCTGCGTCGGGCAGGCGGCCTCCATGGGGGCCGTCCTCCTGCTCGCCGGTGCCAAGGGCAAGCGCTACTCGCTGCCCTCCAGCCGCATCATGATTCACCAGCCGCTGGGCGGCGTGCGCGGCCAGGCCACGGACATTGAAATCCAGGCCCGGGAAATCCTCCGGATGAAGGCCAAGCTCAACGAGCTCATCGTCAAGCACACCGGCCAGTCGATTGAGCGTGTGGAGAAGGACACGGATCGCGACTACTTCATGGGCGCGACCGAGGCCAAGGCCTACGGCATCATCGACGAAATCCAGAGCCCCCGGAAGGTCGTGGGACTGGGCAAGGAAGAGAAGAAGTAGTCGTGTAACCGGGGCCTTGCGCCTCGGTTGGCGGCCGGAGTCGCGGGAATGCGTCCCCGCGTCTCCGGCTTTCTGCTTTCTGCGTCATGGCCACCGCCCTGTTAAGTACCTGGAAGGTGCGTGGACGTTCCGGACAGGGGCTGACTAGATTGGTCCGGAGGCAGGGGTAGGGGCGGTCTTCTGGAGTGGGGGCCTTTCAGGCGCAGCGAGGGATGACATGGCGGGCAAGAACGTGGAGAAGCGAGACAACCAGACCCTCTGCTGCTCCTTCTGCGGAAAGTCGCAGAAGGAGGTGAAGAAGCTCATCGCGGGGCCGACGGTCTACATCTGCGACGAGTGCATCGGGCTCTGCAACGACATCATCGCGGAGGAGATTGACCGCGAGGAGACCAAGGACACCAAGCTGCGCATCCCCCGGCCTTCGGAAATCAAGGCCGTGCTGGACGAGTACGTCATCGGCCAGGAGCGGGCGAAGAAGACGCTCTCGGTGGCGGTGCACAACCACTACAAGCGCATCGAGTCCAAGGTCGCGATGGAGGACGTGGAGCTCCAGAAGAGCAACATCCTCCTGCTGGGCCCCACCGGTAGCGGCAAGACGCTGCTGGCGCAGACGCTGGCGCGCATCCTCAACGTCCCCTTCACGATTGCGGACGCCACGTGCCTCACCGAGGCCGGCTATGTGGGCGAGGACGTGGAGAACATCATCGTCAACCTGCTCCAGGCGGCCGACCACGACATCGAGCGGGCGCAGCGCGGCATCGTCTACATCGACGAAATCGACAAGATTGCCCGCAAGTCGGAGAACCCCTCCATCACCCGCGACGTGAGCGGCGAGGGCGTGCAGCAGGCCCTGCTCAAAATCATCGAGGGCACGGTGGCCAATGTCCCGCCCAAGGGCGGCCGCAAGCACCCGCAGCAGGAGTTCCTGCAGGTGGACACCACCAACATCCTCTTCATCTGCGGCGGCGCCTTTGGCGGGCTGGACCAGGTGATTGAGCGGCGGCTGGGCGGGCGCAGCCTGGGCTTCGGCGCGGACATCCAGTCCAAGAAGCAGCGCAACCTCACCGAGCTGCTCAAGCACGTGGAGCCGGAGGACCTGCTCAAGTTCGGCATGATTCCGGAGTTCATCGGCCGTCTGCCCATCATCACTGCGCTGGAGGAGCTGGATGAGCCCGCGCTCATCAACATCCTCAACCAGCCGAAGAACGCGCTCACCAAGCAGTACCGCAAGCTCTTCGAGCTGGACGGCGTGGCGCTGAAGTTCACCGACGGCGCCCTCAAGGCCATCGCCAACGAGGCCATCCGCCGCAAGGCGGGCGCCCGTGGTCTGCGCTCCATCCTCGAGTCGGCCATGCTGGACGTGATGTACGAAATCCCGTCCCGCAAGACGGCCCGCGAGGTGCTCATCTCCGAGGAGGTCATCCTCAAGAAGAGCGAGCCGGTGGTGCTCCACTCCCAGGACAAGGAGTCCCCGGAGCCAAAGAAGGAATCCGCCTGAGTCAGTGCCGCCTCCTCGGGGGCGGCCCCTAGGGCATGACGGGGCGCGTCAGGGAGCCAATACGGCGGCTCCGGCGCGCCCCGCGCGTTAGGAGAGGGGCCGTGCGTTTCCGGCCCCACCACACTTTTTGTGGGACGTGCGGGGGCCTTTCTGTATGTGCTGCTGCCCATGAGAAAGCTGCTCGTCCCTGCGTTGCTGTCCCTCGTCGCGTGTGCCAGCCAGAAGGACGCGACGCGGGAGGAACTGCCGGCGTCCGCCTCGGCGGCGCCTGGCGACATAACCCGGCCGGCCTCGCAGGGCTCGGCGCGGGAGGAGTCCTCGCGAATGGCATACCCGGCGACCCGGGCCGAGCAGGTGGTGGACACGCTTCACGGCGTGCAGGTGGCGGACCCCTACCGGTGGCTGGAGGACGAGAAGGCCCCGGAGGTGCAGGCGTGGATGAAGGCGCAGGACGCGCTGGCGCGCGCGGAGCTGTCGAAGCTGCCGGGGCGCGACGCGCTCACCCGCCGCTACACGGAGCTGTTCTACACGGACTCCATCTCCCCGCCGGCCCGGCGCAACGGCCGCTACTTCTACATCCGCAGCCACAAGGACAAGGAGAAGACGGTCCTCTACTGGCGTGACGGGGAGAAGGGCCCGGAGAAGGTCCTGTTGGACCCGAACACCTGGAGCAAGGACGGCACCGTCTCCATGGGCACCTGGTCGCCCTCGTGGGACGGCAAGAAGGTCGTCTTCGCCCAGAAGCCCAACGCCGCGGACGAGGCGGTGCTCCACGTGGTGGACGTGGACTCGGGCGAGTGGTCCAAGGTGGACGTGATTGAGGGCGGCAAGTACGCCTCGCCCAAGTGGACGCCGGACAGCCAGGGCTTCTATTACGAGTGGCTGCCCACGGACCCGAGCATCCCCGTGGACGCGCGCCCCGGCTACACCACCGTGCGCTTCCACAAGCTGGGCACGGACCCGAAGACGGACGCGCTGGTGCACCCGCGCACGGGCGACCCGACCACCTTCCTCCAGAGCGACTTGAGCCGGGACGGCAAGTACCTCTTCGTCTACATCGTCCGCGGCTGGAGCGAGAACGACGTCTACTGGAAGCGGCCGGGGGAGAAGGACTTCCGCCTGCTGGTGAAGGGCCAGGGCGCGAAGTACGAGGTGCACGCCTTCAAGGACCGCTTCTACGTCACCACGGACGAGGGCGCCCCGCGCCAGCGCGTCTTCGAGGTGGACCCGGCGAAGACTGAGCGCGCCGCGTGGAAGGAAATCGTCCCCGAGGACCCGGTGGCCGCCCTCCAGGGGGTGAACATCGTCGGTGGGCACCTCGCGCTGGATTACCTCAAGGACGCCACCACCGAGGTGCGGGTGGCCACCCTGCAGGGCAAGCCGGTGCGCACCGTGCAGCTGCCGGGCGTGGGCGCCGCGTCCAACCTGGTGGGGCAGGAGGACCTGGACGAGGCGTACTTCATCTTCACGTCCTTCACGACGCCGCGGCTCGTCTACAAGACGTCCGTCAGCACCGGGAAGTCCGAGGAGTGGGCCCGCGTCGAGCTGCCCATGGACCCGGACGCCTACACGGTGCAGCAGGTCTTCTACCCGTCCAAGGACGGCACCCGGGTGCCCATGTTCCTGGTGCACCGCAAGGGGCTGAAGCGCGACGGCACCGCGCCCACGCTGCTCTACGGGTACGGCGGCTTCAACGTGAACATGGAGCCCACCTTCCGCGCGAGCATCCTGCCGTGGCTGGACGCGGGCGGCATCTACGCGGTGGCCAACCTGCGCGGCGGCGGCGAGTACGGCAAGCAGTGGCACGACGCCGGCCGCCTGGACCGCAAGCAGAACGTCTTCGACGACTTCCACGCGGCGGCCGAGTACCTCGCCCGCGAGAAGTACACGCAGCCGAAGAAGCTGGCCATCCACGGGGGCAGCAACGGCGGCCTGCTGGTGGGCGCGGCCATGACGCAGCGCCCGGAGCTCTACGGCGCGGTGGTGTGCGCGGTGCCGCTGCTGGACATGGTGCGCTACCACCTCTTCGGGAGCGGCCGGACGTGGATTCCGGAGTACGGCACGGCGGAGAAGCCCGAGGACTTCAAGACGCTGTACGCCTACTCGCCCTACCACCAGGTGCGGGCGGACGTGCGCTACCCGGCGCTCTTGATGATGGCCGCGGACCACGATGACCGGGTGGACCCCATGCACGCCCGCAAGTTCGTGGCGGCGGTGCAGAACGCGGCAGGCAACCAGGCGCCCGCCCTCCTGCGTATCGAGGCGAACGCGGGCCATGGTGGCGCCGACCAGGTCGTGAAGGCGATTGAATCCAGCGTGGACCTCTACGCGTTCCTCTTCCACGTACTGGAGGTGGAGATGCGCCAGGGTGGGGTGGCGGCGCAGGGCCGCTGACATACCGGGCGGACACCCGAGAGGGTCACGGGTGTTCCCTTGAAGCCAGCAGGCCGTTCCCCAATCTTGAGGCGGGGAACGGCGCCAGAAATCGGCGTGTTATAGACGTGCTTCACCCCGTGTGCGCGCTGAGTGAGCGAGCAGACGGGCAACTCTTCAAGGGCCTGCCTCCCCGGCGGGCTAGCAGGTGGCGGATACATGTTCTTCGGACGTGACGACAAGAAGGAAGCCCAGAAGCGCGGACTCACCGTCCCGCTCTTGCCCCTTCGGGACATCATCGTGTTCCCGCACATGGTGGTGCCGCTGTTCGTCGGCCGGGAGAAGTCCATCGCGGCTTTGAAGGACGCGATGGCGCACAAGGGGCCGGACGACAAGGCCGTCATCCTGCTGGCTGCGCAGAAGAAGGCCAAGACCAACGACCCCACCCCGGACGACATCTTCCACTTCGGTACGCTGGGCCACGTCATCCAGCTCCTCCCCCTGCCCGACGGCACGGTGAAGGTGCTGGTTGAAGGCGTGCGCCGCGCCCGGGTGAAGAAGTTCCACCCCAACGACGCCTTCTTCATGGTGGAGGTTGAAGAAGTCGAGGAGCAGACCGAGAAGAGCGTGGAGCTGGAGGCGCTCGTTCGCAGCGTCCACTCCGTGTTCGAGGCCTTCGTCAAGCTCAACAAGCGGATTCCACCTGAGATGCTGATGCAGGTGGCGAGCATCGACGACCCGGCGCGCCTCGCCGACACCATCGTCGCGCACCTCTCCCTGAAGCTGAATGACAAGCAGGCCCTGCTCGAGACGGAGTCCCCGGCCAAGCGCCTGGAGAAGCTCTACGAGCTGATGCAGGGTGAGATCGAGATTCTCCAGGTGGAGAAGAAGATCCGCACGCGCGTCAAGAAGCAGATGGAGAAGACCCAGAAGGAGTACTACCTGAATGAGCAGATGCAGGCCATTCAGAAGGAGCTGGGTGAGCGCGACGAGTTCAAGAACGAAATCCAGGAGATTGAAGAGAAGCTGAAGAACAAGCGGATGAGCAAGGAGGCCACGCTCAAGGTCAAGAAGGAGCTGAAGAAGCTCCGGATGATGAGCCCGATGAGCGCGGAGGCCACCGTCGTCCGCAACTACATCGACTGGATCATCAGCCTGCCCTGGTACGACGAGACCCAGGACCGCCTGGACGTCACCGAGGCGGAGCGGGTGCTCAACGAGGACCACTACGGCTTGAAGAAGCCGAAGGAGCGCATCCTCGAGTACCTCGCCGTGCAGCAGCTGGTGAAGAAGCTCAAGGGCCCCGTGCTGTGCTTCGTCGGTCCTCCGGGCGTGGGCAAGACGTCGCTGGCGCGCTCCATCGCGCGGGCCACCGGCCGCAAGTTCGTGCGCCTGTCGCTGGGCGGCGTGCGTGACGAGGCGGAAATCCGCGGCCACCGGCGCACGTACATCGGCGCGATGCCGGGCAAGCTCATCCAGTCGCTGAAGAAGGCGGGCAGCAACAACCCCGTCTTCCTGCTCGACGAAATCGACAAGATGTCCACCGACTTCCGTGGCGACCCGAGCGCGGCGCTGCTGGAGGTGCTGGACCCCGAGCAGAACCACAACTTCAACGACCACTACCTGGACCTCGACTACGACCTGTCCAAGGTGATGTTCATCTGCACCGCGAACACGATGCACAACATCCCCGGTCCGCTGCAGGACCGCATGGAAGTCATCCGCATCGCGGGCTACACCGAGCCGGAGAAGCTCTCCATCGCCCGGCGCTACCTCATCCCGAAGGAGCAGGAGGCCAACGGGCTGGCGGAGCTGAAGGTGGATATCAGCGACCCCGCGCTGCGCACCATCATCCACCGCTACACGCGTGAGTCCGGCGTGCGCTCGCTCGAGCGTGAGATTGGCGGCGTGTTCCGGAAGATTGCCCGCGACGTGCTGAAGAACGGCAAGCGGGACATCGCGGTGGACCGGAAGATGGCGATGAAGTTCCTGGGCACCCCGCGGTTCCGCTACGGCATGGCGGAGGCCGAGGACCAGGTGGGCATCGTCACGGGCCTCGCGTGGACGGAGCTGGGCGGTGAAATCCTCACCACCGAAGCCACCATCATGCCGGGCAAGGGCAAGCTCATCATCACCGGCAAGCTGGGCGAGGTGATGCAGGAGTCGGCTCAGGCGGCCATGTCCTACGTGCGCAGCCGCGCCGAGCGCTTCGGCATCGACCGCAAGGTGTTCGAGAACTACGACATCCACGTCCACTTGCCGGAAGGCGCGATTCCGAAGGACGGCCCCTCCGCGGGCGTCACCATCTGCACGGCGCTGGTGAGCGCGCTCACTCGCACGCTCATCCGCCGCGACGTGGCGATGACGGGTGAAATCACCCTGCGCGGGCGGGTGCTGCCCATCGGCGGCCTGAAGGAGAAGACGCTGGCCGCGCACCGGGCGGGCATCAAGACGGTCCTGATTCCGAAGGCGAACAAGAAGGACCTGAAGGACATCCCGCTGAAGATTCGCAAGCAGCTGCGCATCGTCCCGGTGGAGTTCGTAGACGAGGTGCTCCGCGAGGCGCTGGTGCTGGACAAGCCGGAGGAGTTCGGCCGCAAGCCGCTGTCCACCGACGGCCTGAAGTCGACGCCTTCGTCGGACCTCGCGAACGCCACGCCGGCCGTGGCTCCGGCCTAGCGCCGGGCGTCATGGGTTGAGAGCTCCCTCTTGGGAGCACTGAGTTGATGAGAAGCCAGGATGCCGGACGACCGAGGTCGCCGGACTCCTGGCTTCTCTTTTTCGGGCGTGGCGGGCTTCGGGGTAGAACGCGGCACGGTGGCTTCGCGTACTCGACTCCGATGGTCGTTCCTCGTACTGGTCCTGGCGGCCACGGCCTGTGGGCCGTGCGGCTTCCAGCCGGACCCCGGCGTGAAGGTGGTGGTGCCGTCCATGCCCACCACGCTGGACTGGAGCCACTCGGACCCGGAGAGCTGGGCGAACTATCCCGTCATGCTGGCCACCCAGCGCGGGCTCACCGAGCTGGGCTCGGACTACGCCGTGCGCCCCGGCCTGGCCGCTCGCTGGGAGCGCGGCACGGACGCCCAGGGCCGCGAGGTGTACACGTTCCACCTGCGGCCGGACGTGCGCTGGTCGACGGC
>JBKGHK010001589.1:0-747 GCA_046520375.1 Pyxidicoccus sp. 3LFB2 | reverse complement strand
CAGAGGGCGCGGCCCGCGTGGTGGTGGAGGGCAGCGAGAGCGGACTGGTGCACCTGGCCAGCCGGCGCACGCCCTCGGAGGCGCTGGCCTGGGCGGGGCGCGTGTTGCGAAGGCGGGCCCGCGAGGAGGGCTGAGTCATGGACAAGAACTTCCACCTCTTCGTGCGGCGCTACCCCGGCCTGGGCGTGGCGGCGCATGTGCTGACACACCCGCACCTGGCCTCGTTCGCCGCGGACCTGAACACCGCCCGGCTGGACCTGGCCGAGGTGCTGGGCCGGCTGCTGCGCCGGGGCGAGCTGAGGGACGACGAGACGCACTGGGAGGACCTGCGCCAGCGGCGCATGGCCCTCACCGTGCGCGCGATGCAGCACGGGCGGCTGCTGCCGGTGCCCCTGCGCCTGACGGTGGTGACGCATGGCGGGCGGGCGGGCTCGAAGGGCGCGCGCAAGGGAGACGCCGCGAAAGGACCGCTGCGCGTCTGGGTGCCCCGCCTGAATGTGCAGGGCCTGCTGCAGGAGTCGGCGGACCTGGAGCCGTACGTGGAGGAACTGGTGCGCCATGAGCTGTACCTCGCGCCGCTGGAGCGGCTGCATGGGCTGGCGTACGTGGGCGAGGAGTCGGTGGAGACGCTCTCGGTGCCCACCCGGGTGAAGCAGACGCCGCGCGCCCGCGCCGCGGAGGACGCGAAGCAGCAGAGGCGCCCGCCCCCGCCCGAGGGGCTCGCGGAGGCCAGCCGCTGCCTCAACG
>JBKGHK010001588.1:0-749 GCA_046520375.1 Pyxidicoccus sp. 3LFB2 | reverse complement strand
GCGGCGCGCGCTTCGCGGCCGCGAGCGGGGGCGAAAATGGCGGACCTCGCGGGCGCGGCCGAGGCGCTGGCGCTCCAGGAGAGCGGTGCTTCGGAAGCCGAGGTCCAGGCGGCGCTGGAGCGCGTGGGGGTGGAGGCCGTGGACGCGCACACCCTGCGGGTGACGCTGGCCCGGCCGCGCAGCTACTTCCTGGCCCGCGTTGCCAACGTCTACATCTTCTACCCGGCGCCCGCGGCGGACCTGGAGGGCAAGTCGGACGAGGCGGTGCGCGACTACTTCGACCGGCCTCGCGACGGGCGCCCGCTGGCACTGGGGCCGTACCGGGTGGAGCGATGGGACCGCGCGGGTGAGCGGGTTCGGCTCGTCTACAACCCGGCCACTGCGTTTCCTCCGCCGCTGCAGCCGGGGGAGACGCCCGCGCCCGTGATTACGCTGATGAAGTCGGAGATTGGCCCGGCGCTGTATGAGCGCGGCCGGGTGGACTTCGTCTTCATGGACAGCGCCTCGTCGCTGCGCATGCGGAGGCCGGAGGACCTGCAGCGCGAGCCGCTGCTGTCCACGTACTTCCTTGTCTTCAACACCGAGCGGCCTCCGTTGAATCGGCCCGAGGTGCGACGCGCGATTTCCCGGGCACTGGACCGCGACGCGCTGATGGCGGGGCTGCTGCCGGCGGCGCGCACGTCCAACACGCTGTTGCCTCCGGAGCTGCCGGGCGCCGCCACGCCCGAGGAGGCCGCGCGGCTGCCGAG
>JBKGHK010001587.1:0-752 GCA_046520375.1 Pyxidicoccus sp. 3LFB2 | reverse complement strand
ACCAGCCCCTCGGCCGCGGCCTCCTCCGCCTTCAGCGCCGCCAGCCGCGCCTGCACGTCCGCGCGCGCCGCCTCCAGCCACGCTCCAGCCTCCACCGACTCCCCGACCTCGGGAGGCAGTGCCGCATCGGAAGCCCGGAATGCCGACGCCCCCGCCTCGGGAGCCACGACCGTTTCTGAGCCCCTGGATGCCGACGCCCCAGAAGGCAGCGCCGCTCCTGAGCCCGTGGATGCCGATGCCGCCCCAGGAGTCAGCACCACACCGGAAGCCTCTGCCGCCGCTCGCCGCCACTTCTCGCGAGCCCCCTCCCACGCCGCACGGTGCTCCGAGCACCGGACCGAAGCCCCCTCGCGCCGAGCCCCCGCCTGTCCCGCGCGAGCATTCGCGGCGGCTCCCTTCGCGCTCGCCTCGACCTCCGCACGAGCAGCCTCGGCCCGCTCCGCCTCCAGCGTCTCCACGCGCGCGGTGGCCTCCGCCACCAGCCCATCGAGCGCCGACACCTCGCGCGCATACGGGTGCTCCGTCGCGCCACACAGCGGGCACGCCTCCCCCTCACGTAGCTGGGCCCGGTGCGACACATAGCCCTGCGTCCGCCTGCGCCATCGTCAGCGCCCGCCGCGCCTCCTTCAGCGCCGCCTCGCGCTCCGTGCGACGCGCTTCCGCCGCCCGAGCCTCCCCCGCGGCAGCCTCCGCTTCCGCCTTCGCCTCGGCCGCATCCCGCTCGGCGGCGAGCACCTCCTCCACATCCAGCG
>JBKGHK010001586.1:0-753 GCA_046520375.1 Pyxidicoccus sp. 3LFB2 | reverse complement strand
CTTCGCGACGGGCTTCGGCGCGGGCTTGGGCGCTCGGGGAAGTCCCACTCCAGCGACTGGCCCTCGGTCACCGGCGGAGGCGGCGGGCCCTCCTCGTCCAGCGGCTCGGCCTCCACGATGTCCAGAGGCTCGCCCCGGGCCCGGGCCAGGGCGGTGTCCAGGTCATCCGAGGCGACAACGAAGACGCGCACCTGCTTGCGCAGCTGGAAGCGCAGCTCGTCCACCAGCGTCAGGTCGCCCGGGTCCTCCACGGCGATGTGGATGCGCTCGCTGCGCCCCTCCACCTCCACCCGGAAGGGCATGACCCGGTGCTCGGACTGGAAGTCCACGGACACCAGCGCGGTGACAGCCGGGGGGATGTCCTCCGGCAGCTCCACGAAGGGCAGGCCATGCTGGGCCGACAGCGCGCGGGCGATGTCCGCGGGCGTGCACAGCCCCTGGGACAGCAGCACCTCGCCCAGCCGCTGGGCACCGGGCGCGCCCCGTCGCCCGAGCGCCGCGCGCACCTGCTCCTCCGTCACCACTCCCGCCTCGATGAGCAGCTCACCAATCTTCTTGCGCATGGGCCGGGCTACCGCTTGACCTTGGCGAGGTACTCCTCGCGAGAGAACACGCCCTTCTCGATGAGCAGCTCCACCATCGCCTTGAGGGCGGCGACCTCCTTGCGCTGCACGTCCTCCACGCTGCGCAGCAGCTCCGCGGGGCTGCCCGTGGCCGGGCGCGCGGCGGGGGCTTCAGGCGCCGTGGGGGGGG
>JBKGHK010001585.1:0-753 GCA_046520375.1 Pyxidicoccus sp. 3LFB2 | reverse complement strand
CCGCGTAGTCGGCGTACTGCACCGGCAGCTCCGGCAGGGACACGGGCTGGCCCTGGCGGAAGCCCTCGTAGAGGGCGCCCATCTCGCGGGTGAGGATGTCCAGGGACCAGCCGTCGGAGACGATGTGGTGCAGCACCAGCACCAGCAGGTGCTCGTCGGGAGTCAGCTTCAGCAGCGTCGTGCGCAGCAGCGGCCCCGTCTCCAGATTGAAGGGACGGGTGGACTCGTGCTCGACCCTGCGTCGTGCTTCGGCCTGGCGCTCGGCTTCGGGCAGGCCGCTCAGGTCCATCCGCTCCAGCGTTGCCTCGGCTGACGGGAGGATGACCTGCACGGCGGCGCCGCCCTCGGCGCGGAAGACGGTGCGCAGCGATTCATGGCGGCGGACCAGCTCCTGGAAGCTGCGCTCCAGCACGTCCTCGACCAGGGCCCCGCGCAGCGTCAGCAGGATGGGGACGTTGTAGGAGGCGCTGCCGGGCTCGAGCTGGTCGAGGAACCACAGGCGCTGCTGGGCGAAGGACAGCGGCAGCACGCCGTCGCGGGAGGCACGCGTCAGCGGGGGTGCCCGAAGGGCTCCCGCTTGCGTGGCCTGGAGGGCCTCGATGCGCAGGGCGAGCTGATCCACGCTGGGCGCCTCGAAGAGCTCGCGCAGGGCGAGCTCCACGTGGAAGGCCTCGCGCACGCGGGAGACCAGCTGGGTGGCCAGCAGCGAGTGGCCTTCCAGCTCGAAGAAGTCATCGTGCAGGCCCACCTGCG
>JBKGHK010001584.1:0-753 GCA_046520375.1 Pyxidicoccus sp. 3LFB2 | reverse complement strand
ATGTCAGACCCGCCCGGTAGACAGGTTCGGGTGGAAGGAATGTTCATTCCGCGGAGGACCCGCCCCCGGGGAGGGTCGAAACGGAAGGGTGTCTCGTTCGCGGCAGTCAGTCGCGCGAGGGGAGGGGATGGGGATGTGGTTTCTGGAGATGATGCACGCCGACTCCATGCGCAGCGCGGCGGCGCTGCTGGCGCGGCGCGGCTACGACAACGTGCAGGCCGCGGCGCTGGCTGGGGCGTTGCGCATGTCGGTGGGCTCGCTGTACCGCCACTATGGCAGCAAGCCGGGCCTGGCCCTGGCGGTGCGCGACTTCACCGAGAGGGAGCTGAGCTACCAGGCGGACGTCGCCTTCCGCTTGAGTCACGGCAAGCCGGGGGTGGACTTCGCCCGGGCCTTCGCCACCTTCTGGTGGGAGCTGGCCGGGTGGGCGCTGCGCAATCCGGACCTCTTCGGCTTCACCTTCCTGCACTGGCACGCGCAGGAGTATGGGCCGCACTCGCCACCCGCGCCCGGGCTTCGGGTGGCGGGGGCCCTCGTGCCGCAGCAGTCGTCCGGTGGGGCGACACGGGCGTTGGTGCGCCAGGTGTTGGAGGAGGGCGAGCGCGAGGGAGCGCTCATCCCCGGCTGCGTCCAGTGGGGTGAGGGGCTGGTGTGGGGCGCGCTGGTGGACCTGGTGCGCATGGCCGGGCAGGGCGCTCAGGTGGGCGAAGCCGAGGTGAACGCCTCGGTGAGGGCCCTCTGGCGCGCACTGGG
>JBKGHK010001583.1:0-754 GCA_046520375.1 Pyxidicoccus sp. 3LFB2 | reverse complement strand
GGACCGGCTGTCCGGCGGCGAGCAGCAGCGCGTGGCGGTGGCGAGGGCCCTGGCGCAGCCCCGCCGCTGCTGCTGGCGGACGAGCCCACCGGCAACCTGGACGAGGCGACGGGACGGCAGGTGCTGGACCTGCTGGAGGGCCTCACGCGGCAGGGCAACGCGTGCGCGCTCATCGTCACGCACGAGCCGGGCATGGTGGCCCGCGCGGACCGCGTGCTGTCGATGGAAGGTGGACGGCTGGTGGAGCGCGAGCCCGTGCGCAGGGAGGCCCGGTGAAGGGGCTGCTGGTCCGCTCCAGCCTGCGCCACCTGGGCGGCCACCCGTGGCTGACGGCGCTGTCACTGCTGGGGATTGCGCTGGGCGTGGCGGTGGTGGTGTCGATTGACCTCGCGAGCGACAGCGCGCTGCGCGCCTTCGAGCGCTCCACGGACGCGGTGGCCGGACGCGCCACGCACCAGCTGGTGGGCAGCTCGACGGGTGTGGACGAGCAGGTGTACCGGGACTTGCGCCTGCGCCGGGACGCTCCGGTGTCCGCGCCGGTGGTGGAGGGCCACGTGCAGGCGGCGGTGGGCGACCGGCGCACGCTGACGGTGCTGGGCGTGGACCCGTTCGCGGAGGCCCCGTTCCGCGACTATGCGAAGGGCGAGGCGGTGGGCGACGTGGGCGCGCTGCTCACCGAGCCGGGCACGGTGCTGCTGAGCGCCCGGGCCGCGCGGGCGCTGGGCATCTCCACCGGGGGCGAGCTGCCGGTGCG
>JBKGHK010001582.1:0-755 GCA_046520375.1 Pyxidicoccus sp. 3LFB2 | reverse complement strand
CCCCCGGCGGCGGGCACCAGCCTGGCCGCCGATGACGAGGAGCTGGCCCTGGCGCCGCTGTCCCCCATCGCCGTCAAGCCGGTGCGGTTCCTGATCGCCAGCGAGCCGAGCGGCGCGCGGGTGACGTACCTGGGCAAGGACATGGGGCCCACGCCCCTGAACATCGAAGTGGACCCGGGCGAGGGCGGCCGCGCCAGCGCGCAGCTGACCTTCAGCCTCGAGGGCTACAACCGCGTCACCGTCACCGCCAAGGGTGAGGGCCCCGAGGCGCGCTACACCCAGAAGCTCCAGCCGAAGAAGAAGACGGGAACGAAGCCAGGCAAGGCTTCGGGCTCGTCGCCCTACAAGGACGACCCGTACCAGTGAAAACCCCCACAGCCCTCAAACGAGCGGGCCTCCTCGCGTTGTGTCTCTGCGCCGGGGAAGCCCTGGCGGACGCACGTCTGGAAGCGCGCCGCCACTTCCGCAACGGCATGAGTCTGATTGCCCAGAAGCAGTACGACCAGGGCATCGCCGAGCTGGAGGCCGCCTACGCCATCAAGCCGCACGCCAACGTCCTCTACAACATCGCCCGCGCGTACCATGACGCCGGCCGGCTGACGGAGGCGCTGGACGCGTACCAGCGCTACCTCGCCATGAACCCGCCGGACTCGTCCTCGGTGGTGGCCACCGTGGCGGCCCTGGAGGAGAAGCTGAAGGCCAGCGGCGACGCCACCGCGGCCGCGGCCCCTGACGACAAGTCCGCGCTGCCCATG
>JBKGHK010001581.1:0-757 GCA_046520375.1 Pyxidicoccus sp. 3LFB2 | reverse complement strand
CGCCCCCCACCAGGTGCGCCCCGCCCGCGTCCAGCCAGAGCCCGTCCGGCGGCGAGAGCTGGAAGCCCGGCGCCAGCGCCATCAGCGCCTCGCCCAGCACCGTCAGCGCGCGCACCTCGTCCTCGGGGCGGTAGGCGAAGTGCCGCAGCACCGGCTCCAGCGCCGTCGCCGCCGTCAGCGTCATCCCCGGCTTCACCCCCGACTTCAGCGCCGTGGTGGAGGCGAAGGCCACGCGCCGCTGGCCGCGCACCTCCTCCACCAGCGCGAAGGGCCGGCCCGTCAGCTCGGGGACTTCCAGCACCTTGCGCTGCACCGGGAAGCGCGTGAAGTGCAGATACGCCCTGCGCATGGCCATCCTCAGTTCGCCACGCCGGCCGAGTCGAAGCCCTGGCGCAGGGACGGCATGGGCGCGTCACGCCCCGGCCGCTGGCCGAGGATGCCGCAGCCGTTGCGCAGCGCTCCGGCCTGGTCCCTCAGGAAGTCCGGCGTGGTGTCCGCGCCCGCTTCCGCCACGTCCAGCAGCCGCCCGCCGTCCTCCAGGCCCAGCTCGGGGTACAGCTCGCTCCACGGCAGCACCGCCCGCGTGCCCGTGCCGCCCTGACGGCTGCGCACCACCTCCACGGACCAGCCCTTCCCGTCCTGGGCCTCCGTGCGAAGCCGCGTCATGCCATCCGCGGGCGCGTCCGGCGAGGTGAGCAGCAGCAGCAGCCCGCCCCGCGCTCCGCCGCGTCCGCCAGCTTCCGCGCCTCGGCCAGGG
>JBKGHK010001580.1:0-757 GCA_046520375.1 Pyxidicoccus sp. 3LFB2 | reverse complement strand
CACACGTGCACGCGGGCATCCGGCCGGCGCCGCACATAGGCCGCCGTGCGCGGCGCCACCGCGGCCACCCGCGCCACCCCGCCCCACAGCACCGCGTACTCACCGGAGACGAACAGCTTTCCCGGCGCGGAGAGGGCGCGCTCCATCAGAAGAGGTGCTCCGACTTCAGCTCCGCGTCACCGCCGGGCACGCAGCGAATCACGTCCACCGCGCCACACGCGCGCGCCAGCGCCTCGGCCGCGACTTCATGCGCCGCATCCGTCAGCAGCACCGGGTTGGGCCCCGCGTCCAGCGTGAACCACACCGGCATGCCCTTCTTCCGCTGCTCACGCAGGTGCTGGATGACCGCCAGCGTCCCCGAGTTCAGGTAGCAGAGCGGCGGGTCCGCCGCGAACGCCGTCGCGTGCATCCGCCACGCGTTGCGCTCACACAGCTCGCCCAGCGCCTGCAAGTCCCGGCGGGCGATGTGCTCGCGCGCGTGGGCAATCTCCTTCTCCGCGTCCTGCACCCAGGCCGGGTAGTAGGGGCTGGTCTCCACGGTGTGCTTCATCCCGTCCCGCGACTTCACCTCCTTCTCGCCGCGGTCGAGGATGGCCACCACCATGCGCAGGTCCGGCCAGTGGGCCGCGTCGAAGCGCTGCACCGCGAAGCTGTCCTCGCCATCCGGACGCTCGCCGCGCTGCCACTCGCAGAAGCCGCCCTGCACGCTGCGGCACGCCGAGCCGCTTGCCCATGCGCGCCAGGATGTCGGCGCGGG
>JBKGHK010000157.1:0-17043 GCA_046520375.1 Pyxidicoccus sp. 3LFB2 | reverse complement strand
CGCCGGCCGAGGGCCGCCCCGCGGCGGCTGGGGCTGGTGGCGGGAGCGGGGCGCCGGGGAGAAGGGCATCCCCGACTTCGTGCCCCCCACGTCGCTGGCCCCGCTGATTCGCGCGGTGGAGGCGGGCGTGGTCAACATCACCACCGTGGCCCTGCGTGACAGCGGGCTGGGCGGGATGAAGAAGGCCACCGGCTCCGGCTTCGTGCTGACGCCCGAGGGGCTGGTGGTGACGAACAACCACGTGGTGGCGGGGGCGCGGCAGATTGCCGTGCGCCTGGCGGACGGCCGCGAGTTCGCCGGTGAGGTGGTGGGGCGCGACGCGTCCACGGACGTGGCCCTGCTGCGGCTGAGTGGCGCCGGCCTGGGCAACCTGCCCGCCGTGTACCTGGGAGACTCGGACCGGCTGGAGGTGGGGGACTGGGTGCTGGCCATCGGCAACCCCTTCGGGCTGGACCACTCGGTGGCGCACGGGATGATTTCCGCCAAGGAGCGCGTGCTGGGCGTGGGCCAGTTCGACGACTTCATCCAGACGGACGCCCTCATCAACCCGGGCAACTCCGGCGGGCCGCTCTTCAACATGAAGGGCGAGGTGGTGGGGGTGACGACGGCCATCATCAGCCAGGGGCAGGGCATCGGCTTCGCGGTGCCCATCAACCTGGTGAAGGATTTGCTGCCCAACCTGCGGGAGAACGGGAAGCTGGAGCGCGGCTGGCTGGGCGTGGTCATCAACGATGACGGCGGCAATGGCGAGCGGCGCGCCCCGGTGGTGAAGGACGTCTACAAGGACAGCCCGGCGGCCACCGCCGGCATCCGTCCCGGGGACCGGCTGGTGGCGGTGAACGGGCGCACCATCGGCTCGTACCTGCAGCTCTTGCGCAAGGTGGCGCTGCTGGCGCCCGGCACCGAAGCGCGGCTGACGCTGATGCGCGAGGGCGTCACGAAGGAGGTGACGGTGCGCCTCATCGTCCGTCCCGCGCAGGAAGCCACCGAGGGGCTCCTCCAGCGGACCGACAGCGAGGAGGACGTGGGGCTGGTGCTGCGGGATTTGACGCCCGAGTGGCCGCGCCGCTGGGAGTGCAGGCCTGGTCCGGGGCGCTGGTGTCCACCGTCACGCCGCGCAGCCCGGCGGAAGAGGCGGGCGTGCGCGCCGGCGACGTGGTGACGGAGGTGAACCGCCGCCGGGTGAAGGACGCCGCCGGGGTGCGCGCGGCGCTGGCCAAGGGGAGCGCCGGGGCCAGCATCCTCCTGCGAGTCCAGCGGGGCGACGCGCTCCAGTACGTGGCCATCGCCCGGTGAGGCGAAGGCGGTGGGCTCTCGGGTCCACCGGAGCCTGCATCGACCCTCCAAGGGAGCGGGGTGCCCGATGCGACGCGCCGCCCTCGGAGCCACCGAATCCTGCAGGCTCCGCTGAGGGCGGGGCGCTGCGATCTGGCGCGCTACCCTCGCCCGGTGAGGCGCCTCCGTGCTGGAGGCGGGGCCGCACTTTCAGTTCCTGGCCCTCTCCTGGTGAAGCGGGCGTGCCGGGCCTGGCGGGGCCCGGCTTGTGGGGCGCCGCGTCCGCGGACTACTTCGCCTTGTTGGCGTCCTTGCCGTTGAGCCACAGGCCCATCTGCTGGCCGGTGCGCCCCTCGGTGACGAGGATGGCTTCGATGCGGGCGGTGACGCCGTGGTTCTTCCCGCCGCCCTTCTTGGGGAGGTTCCACACGCCCTGCGGGGTGAAGACCACCTGCGCGCGCACGCCGCGCATGGAGAACAGGCGCGAGAACATCTGCGCATTCCAGCCATCCGGCAGGGTGCCGGTGACGGGCAGGAAGGGCAGCACCGGGTTGCCGTTGCCATCCGTCTTCTTCGGCGCGCGTGGGTGAGCGCGTAGCGGCCGCCCGGGAAGAAGGGGGTGATGTTGATGGTGTACTCCCCCGTGGCGGGCGAGTAGGGGCCGGGGGCCAGCATGGTGGCGTCGTCCTCGGTGACAATCATGTACAGCCGCTTGCCCTGGTACTTCTTGCGGAACGCCTCCGCCTGCGACTTGCACTCCGGGTCCACGAAGGCGCCCTCGCACGCGCCGATGTACTTCTCCAGGAACGCCCCCAGCCCGCCCAGCGGCTCGGACTCGTCGCGCAGCTTCGCGAGCGCGAGTCCACGTCGGCGAGGGCCAGCGCGGGCAGGAGGAGGGTGACGGCGGCGACGAGGAAGCGGCTCACGAGAGGGGACTCCGGGGAACGGGGGTTGGGCCGGTCATGGTGCCACCGAGCCGCCCCCCGGGCACTCCTCTTCTAGTGGGTGGGTGGGGGTAGATGTAGGTGAAGAAGTTGCCTACATCTGGCTACCATGTAGTTTGGGCCTGTCACCACCTGTTCCGGGAGGCAGTCCCCCATGTTCGAGCGTCCCCAAGAGCGCCGCACCCACCTTCGCTTCGACAAGGTCTTCACCGTCTACCTCACCACCCAGGACGGGATGATGCGGGGGGTGGGCCGCAACATCAGCGCGCGGGGCATGTTCGTGGAGGTCCGCGACTCGGTGGGCCTGGGCGAGAAGCTGAAGGTGACGTTCGCCGGCGAGGACGGCACGGAGATGACGTGCCTGTGCGAGGTCCGCTACCAGGTGGCCCTGTCCTTCGGCCGCAAGGACGGGCGCGAGGGCAGCAGCCGCGGCGTGGGCCTGCGGATTGTCGCCTACGAGACGCAGGACGACGCGCCCCTGCTCCTGGTGGACCGCGAGCGGGTGATGCACTGACGCCACGCCGGGGCCCGTGAAGGGCTTGACGGCCCGTCGCTCCCGGAAAGCAGTGGGGGCCGTGCGAGCCAGTCTTCAGGGCCTTGGAAACGCCAAAGGGCACGTCCTCCACAGCGGAGGCCGTGCCCTTCATCTTTGCGGCGCAGCGGTTCTCGCTTCGGACTACTGCGAGAAACCCTCGAGGAGGTAGTGGGCCTCGATGCGCTTGAGCGCGAGGATCATCGCGGCGCAGCGGGTGTCCACGGCCTCGCCGATGCAGTACTGGCGGCTGTCGTGCATCTCCGTCTTGCGCGGCTGGTTGCGCGAGATGTCACGGATGATGCGGTAGTTGCGCTTCATGGCGCGCTCGAGGCGCTGGTCGACCTCGGCCTCGCTCCAGCGCTCCATGCGCTTGTTCTGGATCCACTCGTAGTAGCTCACCGTCACGCCGCCGGCGTTGGCGATGATGTCGGGGATCATCTCGATGCCGCGCTTCTGCAGGACGCGGTCGGCCTCGGGGGTGGTGGGGCCGTTGGCGCCCTCGGCGATGAGCTTCACCTTGAGGCGCTCGGCGACGTCGGCGGTGATTTCGCCACCCAGCGCGGCGGGGATGAGGATGTCGGCCGTGACGTCCCAGAGGTCCTTCTTCTCGATCTTCTGGGCGCCGGGGAAGCCGAGCACGCTGCGCTTGAGGTTCTTCGGGTCGGCCACGTAGGCGGCCAGCGCGTTCACGTCGATGCCGTCACCGTTGTAGATGGTGCCGTCGGCGTCGTTGACCGCCAGGAGGCGGGCGCCCATGTGGGCGAGGATGATGGCGGCGTGGCTGCCCACGTTGCCAAAGCCCTGGAGGACGAACGTCTTGCCCTTCACGGACTCGCCGCGGTCGGCGTAGTAGTCCTCGATGCAGAAGGCGACGCCCTGGCCGGTGGCCTTGCCGCGGCCCTCGGAGCCACCGATGCGCACGTCCTTGCCGGTGACGATGCCGCGCAGGTTGTGGCGCTCGCGCTCACCGTCGGAGAACTGGCGGTACAGCAGCGCCATGATGTCCGGGTTGGTGCCCACGTCCGGCGCGGGGATGTCGATGTTCGGCCCGATGAGGCTCTTGAGCCGGTACATGAAGCGCAGGGTGATGGCTTCAATCTCCTCGCGGCCGTACTCGCGCGGGTCGATCTGGATGCCGCCCTTGCCGCCGCCGAACGGAACCTCGGAGATGGCCGTCTTCCAGGTCATCTCCGCGGCGAGCGCCTTGAAGAGGTCCAGGGACACTTCACGGTGGTAGCGCAGACCGCCCTTGTAGGGGCCCCGGGCCTGGTTGTGCTGGACGCGGTAGGCCTTGAAGCGCTGCGACTCACCGGGGACCAGCTGGTACACCTTGCCGTCCGGCAGGCGCAGGTGGCCCTGGCGGATGGCCACGTCGGAGCCGAGGAGGGCGCGGCCGTTGAGGATGATGTTGCCGTTGGCCAGCAGCTCCAGGCCTTCCTTGTTGCGCACCTGCGTCTCGGGCAGGTCGGCAAAGGACTTCGCGCGATCAGCCGTCAGCGGGACGAGGCGGTCCTTCAGCTTGGCCGTGACGTAGAAGATGTGCTCGTAGTCGGGCTCTTCGAGCTCGAGACGGACGCGCTTGTCCAGCTTGATGAGGTCCGCAGCGCGATGGAAGATCTCCATCGCCTCCGTGTAGACGGTGCGCTTGGGCGAGGGGGCCGGGGCGCGCATGAAGTTCTCTTCGCTGGCCATGATGGGAAAAGCTCCTTGTGGGCCCCACCGGGGTGTGGTGGCGAGGCACGCGGGGATGGCGGCCCTTATGCTCATAGCCGCTGAGAGGTTTCAACCGCTCGGAGCGCCACCTGTTCCTCCAGAATCTGGAGGGATGACGGGCACTTATGGCAACGCGCTGTGTCACCCGGGTCGGACGCGGTGTGTCATCGCTGTCACGGTCCGAGGGGTTGCGAAACAAAGGCGTGGCCCGGCGGAGGGGGGAGCAAAAGAGCAGGGCTGATCATTTGTCCTTGCCCACCCAAAAACCCCATGGTACTTCGCGCCCACCTTCCGCCGACATAGCTCAGTTGGTAGAGCAACTGATTCGTAATCAGTAGGTCTCCGGTTCAAATCCGGATGTCGGCTCCAGAACAGAAAAAGGCCGGTTGCCCTCAGGGCAGCCGGCCTTTTTCGTTTTCGGGGCTTGGGGTGCGCTGCACGGCAGGAAGCCCAGGGGGCCCAGCCGGCTGGCCTCACTGGGGCTTCGCGTTGAGCGAGAGCGGCTCCGTCTCGAAGAGCCTGCGCGCCGTGATCATGGCCTTGGTGCCGTCCACGTACTTCTTGAAGTGCGGCGACTCGAGGTGCTGACGGTACGCCTTCTCGTCCGCGTAGATCTCGAAGAACCGCAGCTGGGTCGGGTTCTCCTTCAAGGCCACCGAGTAGATGGCCAGCACGCCGGGTTCGATCCGGATGGAGGCTTCGATCTCCTCCGTCACGGCGGCCTTGTAGGCGTCGAGCTGGGCCGGAGCGATCTCCAGTTCGGCGATGCGCACCAGCGCCTTGGCGGGCAACCGCGGCTTGGCACCGAGCAGGACAGGCACCGTGTCGTACATCTTGCGGGCCAACACCATCCTGGCCGTGGCAGAGCGGAACTTCTGGAAGTGCGGCGTCCGCAGATGCGCCTGGTACGCGCTTTTGTCCGCGTACATCTCGAACACACGGATGCGGGCCGGATTGTCCTTCTCTGCCGCGGCATGGAGGGCCAGCACGCCCCGCTCCACCCGAAGCGTCGCCGCCGCATGCTCGCGAGCCGCCGCCTTGAAGCCTTCCAACTGCGCGGGGTCGATTTCCAGGTCCGCCAGTCGCACGAACGGGACCTGTGCTTTCTGGGCCAGGACGGGCGGGCCCAGGAACACCGCCAGCGCCGAGGCGCACACCCTCAAGACCTGTCTGCGTTTCATGTGCATTCATTACCAGGGATTGATGCCGCCGAGCTGCCCCCGCATCCCGTTGAGAGTCAGCCCGGGCGTCACACCGTCTTCCCGGCAACCTCTTTGGCCGTCTCGATGAAGAGGCGCAGGGGCCCGGAGCGCTGCGCACGGCTGGGGTAGTAGATGAAGAAGCCGGGGACGGTGGGCGCGTAGGCCTCGAGCACCCGCACGAGCCGCCCGCTCTCCAGCTGCTGCTGCACCGCCGGCTCGAAGGCATAGGCCAGCCCCAGGCCCCGCTCGGCCAGGGACAGCATCGCCTCGTTGTTGTTGATGACGATGCTTCCGCGGACCGGCACGCGCCAGTTCCTGCGGCCGCGCTCCAGCTCCCAGGCGTAGAACGCGCCCGACTTCTCCAGGCGGAAGCTGAAGCACTCGTGGCGCAGCAGGTCCTCGGGGCGCTGGGGCGTGCCGTGCTTCGCGAGGTAGCTGGGGGCTGCCACCACGACGAAGCGGAAGGCGTTGGTGAGGCGCACCTGCACCATGTCGCGCTCGATGGCCTCGCTCAGCCGCACCCCCGCGTCGTAGCCCTCGGCCACGATGTCCACGAGGCGCCCCTCGACGACGACGTCTATTTCAATTCGCGGGTAGCGCTCGCGGAAGGTGGGGAGCACCGGGTTGATGACGAGTGGCACCGCGATGCCCGGCACTGACAGCCGCAGTCGTCCCACCACTTCTCCCGGCTGGGCCGACACCGCCTTGAGGGCCTCGAACGCCTGGCCCAGCCCGGGCCCCGCGCCCTCCACCAGTCGCCGTCCCGCGTCCGTCAGCGCCACGCTGCGCGTCGTGCGCGTGAGGAGCACCACGCGCAGCTGTGCCTCCAGCTGGCGGACGGAGTGACTGACCGCGGCCGTGGAGACGCCCAGCTCCCGTGCCGCGGCGCTGAAGCTGCGCAGGCGCGCCACATCGAGGAACACCTGGAGGTGCGGAAGAACGGCCGTCTTCATCTGGAGCGCTCCGCATTGTCAAACCAGGTTTGAAAGCCCATGCAGTTTGTTGAGTCTACCGGAGCCTTGGCCTTGCCCGTATCTCTTCTGAGGGCTTGGGGCGCTGTCGCCAGCGCCTCGTCACGCAAGGAGCGTTCCATGGGTGCAGCAGACGTGGTGGTCATCATCGGGGCGGGCGGTATCGGGCAGTCGATTGCACGTCGCCAGGGCTCCGGCAGGTCCGTGCTCCTCGCCGACTTCAATGAGGCCACGCTCGCCTCCGCCGCCAGGGCGCTGGAGGGGACGGGTTACCAGGTCACCACGCAGCCGGTCGACGTGTCGTCTCGCGCCTCGGTGAGCAGGCTTGCGACGGCGGCGGCGGGCCTGGGCCGCGTCATGCAGGTCGTCCACACGGCGGGACTGTCGCCCGTGATGGCGCCCGTGAAGGCCATCCTCGAGGTCGACCTCGTGGGCACCGCCCTCGTCCTGGAGGAGTTCGGTCGCGTCGTCGCTCTCGGGGGTGCCGGCATCGTCATCTCCAGCATGGCCGGGTACATGCCGCCCCCGCTGCCGCTCGAGATGGACCAGGCGCTCGCGCGCACCCCGACGGACGAGCTCCTGAAGCTGCCGTTCCTGGGCGCGGACGCCGTTCCCAACTCCGGCGCGGCCTACGCCCTCTCCAAGCGTGCGAACCACCTGCGCGTCCAGCAGGCCAGCCTCACCTGGGGCGAGCGCGGCGCCCGCGTCAACTCCATCAGCCCCGGCATCATCGCGACGCCCATGGCCTGGCAGGAGATGGCCTCCGAGGGCGGCCCCGTGTACCGGGCGATGATTGAGAAGTCCGCCACCGGCCGCATGGGGACGCCCGAGGACGTCGCGTCCGCCGCCGCGTTCCTGCTGGGGCCCGAGTCGAGCTTCATGACCGGCGCCGACCTGCTCATCGACGGCGGCGTCATCCCGGCGCTGCGCGCGGGCCGGCTGCAGCTGACCGGGATGTGAGGCGCGAGGCGCGTCACAACACGCGCCGCAACTCGACGCGGCAGCAAGGCGTGCCTGACCTGAGCAAGGGACTGCCCACTCCCGACCCCAACTACAGGGCGCTGTCGGGCCTCGCCGCCCAGCTGAAGAACGCGGTGCTCATCAGCCATTCCCACTCCGGAAACGGGACTATCGAGCGTCGGGCTTCGTCTCGGCCGGGGCGGAGAAGCTTCCCCCCAGTGCGAGATGGAGGTTGATGCGCTGGATCAGCTGCTCGCTCCGCACGTTCAGCAGGGAGACACGCGCCGAGTCCACGAGCAGGTTCTGCTGGAGCAGCGTGCGCAGGTCGACCTTCCCGACGCGGTAGCCGACCGTCAGGAACTCGAGCGCACGCGTGTGTTCGGCGACCACCTTCTCGAGGAGCTCACGACGCTCGCTGAGGACCCTCGCGCTCGTCAGCGCGTTCTCCACCTCGTGGGTGGCACGCAGGGCCGCGGCCGCGTACGCGCCCAGCGCCGCTTCCTGTTCCGCCGTCCGCACGCGCACCTGCGCCTGGAGGGCCCCGCCGTGGAAGATGGGCGCCAACAGTCCCGCCGCCAGGCCGCCGATGGGATTGCTGAGCGACTCCTTCAACACCAACACGTCGCTGTCGACGACGCCCACGGAGCCCGTGAGGCTCAGCGCGGGGAGCCGCGCGGCCTTGGCCTCCTGCACCCGGTTGAACGCGGCGGCCACGCGGCGCTCGGCGGAGATGAGGTCCGGCCTCCGCTCGAGCACCGAGGCGGGAATCCCCGCGGGCACCGGACCTGGGAGCTCGACCAGGGAGTCCCTCGGTTCGAGGACTCCCGCGGGATAGCGCCCGGCGAGCAGCTCCACCGCGCGCACCGCCTGCACCCGGGCCAGCTCGGCCTGCTTCAGGCTGTCTCGATACGAGTCCAGGCTCGCCTGCGCCAGCGCCAGCTCGTGCTCACTTCCCGCGCCGACCTGCACCCGCGTGGACGTGAGCTGGAGGAGCTCCTCGCCCATCCTGACCCTGTCGACGGCGATGCCTCGGAGGAGGTGGGCCTCGGTGGCCAGCAGCCAGCCCTTGGCCAGGGTCGCCGCGAGGGACTGCCGGGCGAACTCGAGCTCGGCCTCGGCCGCGGCCATCGACTCCCTGGCCGCGTTCCGCCGATACCGGATCTTCCCCCACAAATCGACCTCCCACCCGGCGGAGATGGCAACGCCACGCAGCCCGCTATCCAGGCCCTGCCCGATTCCGAGCGAGCCCCTCGCCGCGGCGTCGACAGAAGGAAACAGTCCCGCGCGGGCGACGCCCAGCAGCGCCGACGCCTGCTCCACCCGCGCCGCGGCGGAGCGGAGGTCCGGGCTGTGGCCGATAGCCTCGGCGACCAGCGCCTGGAGCTGCGCGTCCTGGAACGTCGCCAGCCACCCGTCCTGGATGCCGCCCTCTGCCGCGCCCGGGGACGCCCACGTCGTGGCGAGCGGCGCGTGCACGAGCGCCTGCTGGACGACCTCCTGTCCTCGCGGTGGCGCGCGCGTGGGGCACCCCGAGACGCCACCCCCCACCAGCAGCACCACACCTGCCCGGAGCCACACCCGCGGCCGGAGCTCGAACATGTTCCGCCCTTCCTCAGTGCAGCTTGAGAATCAGCCAATCCAGCTTGGTTCCAACGCGGAGGATGACCTTTCGCAGGATGTGCACCGGGTGGAACGACTGGGTGTAGATGCCGGCGTGGCCGCGCGCTCCCGCCGGTAGGACGGTGAGCCCCTGCGCGTCCTCGACCTTGAGCTTGACGGCGTAGCGCCCGGGAGGTGGTGCTTCCGCGCCCGTCTCGGGCACCACTCCCGAGACCGGTGCCTGCCCCTGTCCGGTCGCCCAGACCACGGACACGACGTGGCACTTGATGACCCGGTTCGGGAACGCCAGGAGCGTGACCTCCGCCTCGTCGCCTGGCTGGACCTTGTGCAGCTCGTTCTGATTGAAGAATGCGACCACGTACTGCTCGTTCTCCACGAAGCTCATCACGGGAGAGATGGGAAGCGCCGCCGCGAAGGAGCCCTCGCGCAGCTGGAGGTTCACCACCGTTCCATCCGCGGGCGCATACGTCACGGTCTCCTGGAGGCGCCACTCCGCGTCCGCCAGCGTGGCGCGCGCCTGCTCCAGCCCGGCCTCGGCCTGGGCGAGGTCGACGAGCGTACCGTCTTCCGTCCGCGCCTCGAGCTTCTGCGCGGCCTGTCCCACGGCGGCGTTCGCCGCGGCCAGCTCACCCTCGAGGTTCTTGGCCTCCGACTCCACCTGCTGCAGGTCGAACTGATTGCCCGCACCGCTGGAGGCGAGCACCTTGTGTTGCCGGACGCGCCGCCGGGCAAGGTCGAGCCGGGCCGAGACAGACCCCCGCCTGGCCTGGGCTGTATTGCGCTCCAGTCCCAACTGCCGCTCGATGGCCCGGGCGCCCGCGACCTTCGCCTCCAGCTCCCTCACCCTGGCCTTCAGCCCATTCACCTCGAGCTGTGTGGGCGCGGGGTCGATGCGGAAGAGCACGTCGCCCTTCTTCACCGCGCTATTGGGCTGGACGGGCACCTCGATGACGCGCCCGGAGACACGAGGCACGACCTGCACGACGTAGTTCATCACCCGCACGTCCGACGAGGACGGCGCATACACGTTGGCCAGCAGGAGCATTGCCACGATGCCGATGACGGGGAGGGTGAAGACGATGACCTGGGAGACGAAGGTCCACGGCAGCAGCTTGAACTTGAAGAAGAGCAGCCAGATGATGAACGAGTAGATGCCGAGCAGGATGAGTTCCATCAGTGCGGCTCCCCATGCTCGTCGGTGGTGGGCCCTTCGGAAGGCGGTCCGCGGTGGGGCAGGTGCAAGGCCTCTGCGAGCTCGGGACCGTGCGCGGGAGGGCTCCGGTCCACTCCGTACGCCAGCTTGTACAGGGATGGCTTGGAGTAGGCCCAGATCCACGCCAGGGGCCACAGGATTCCTCCGAAGAACAGCGACAGCAGGCACAGCATCTTGATGGCATCCAGCTGTGGATGCTGCCGCTGCTCGGCGACCTTCTCCGGGATGATGTGGAGCAGCCAGAACGCGGAGAGCAACACCACCGGGGCGACGATGATGACGACCCAGCTGAGCACCTCCGCCACGGTGTCCATGGCTTCGCCGCTGAGCAGCGACGCGTGCGCGGGGAGCGGAACCCACGCCAGCAACGCCAACCACCGCATCGCGGTGGCTGTCATCCCTCGTGACACTCTCATGAAGTTCGCCCCCCTTGGCTTCGCGGACAAGCTAGGAGGGGAATCCCCACAATCAACTGACGGCCCGAGCGGCCGGCACTCCAGTCCGGCATCACTGTTCACGCGCCGCCGGGCCCAGTGCTTCCGGCCGGATACTCGCGCATCGGGACAACACCGTTGCGCCAGCCCTCGAGTACCGGCTCGACGATGCGCCACGCCTCCTCCACCTCATCGCCCCGGAGGGTGAGCATGGGCTCTCCGCGCAACATGTCGAGCAGGAGGTTCGAGTACGCGAGCCGTCCCGTGGCGTGTGACTGGAGCTCGAGCTCGCTGGTGACCAGCGTCCGGTCCGGTCCGTTGATGTTCACCGCGAGGCGGACATACGGCTCCATGAGGCCGATGCGGAGCACGTTCTGGCCTCCACGCTGGTTCCGGAAGTCGCGGTCCGGCTCGAAACGGAAGTACACCGAGACCTCTGCGTGCGCCCTGGACAGCGCCTTGCCCGTGCGCAGGATGAAGGGAACGCCCGCCCACCGCCAGCTCGCGAGCTCGAGGGTGAGCTCGGCGAAGGTCTCCGTCTCGCGCGAGGCCTCGACGCCACGCTCCGTGGAGTAGGCCGGCACCTGGCGCCCATCGATGAGCCCCTGCGCGTACCGGGCCCGCACGCTGCGCCGACGCACCTGGTCCACGGTCAGGGTCGGAATCGACCGGAGCACCGCGGCGCGAGCGTCCCGGAGCGAGCGCTCGTCGATGCGCGCGGGCTGCTCCATCGCGACCAGCGCCAGCACCTCGAGGAGGTGGTTCTGGATCATGTCCCGGAGCGCACCGGCCCGGTCGTAGTACGACGCACGGCCCTCGACGGTGAGCATCTCGTCCCAGGTGATGGTCACCCGCTCGATGTGCTGCTGGTTCCAGAGGGACTCGAGCACGCGGTTGCCAAACCTCAAGGCGAAGATGCGCTGGACGAGCTCGTCGGACAGGAAGTGGTCGGTCCGGAAGGCCAGGGTGGTGGGGAACCGGAGCCGCAACAGCTCATTGAGGCGGTGGGCCGAGGCAAGGTCGACGCCGAAGGGCTTCTCCACGGCCACGACGCTGCGCTCCGGGAGCCCGGCCTGGGAGAGGGCCTCGAGCACCGGCTCGAAGAGATGGGCCGGCAGGGCGAGATAGGCGAGGACCGGCTGGTTGAAGCCGCTGAGGCTGCGCCGGAGCTCCTCTCCGCTCGTCGCGTCCGCCCGCCGGTAGTGAAGGCGGCGGAGGACCTCCGCGCGAGTCTTGGGAGAGGCGCGCGTCGCATGCGCGTCCAGCGCCTCCCGCATGCGCTCGCGGAACTGCTCCACGCTCCAGTCCATCCGGTCGACCCCGGTGACGGACAGCCCGGCGGGGGCCTGCCCCCGCTCGACGAGCTCGGCCACGGCGGGGAGGAGCAACCGCGCCGTCAGGTCTCCGGAGGCGCCGATGATCACGAACGGGTCAATCATTCCTTCACCCTCCAGACGGCGAGTGCAGCGAGAGGTTGCGCCCCTCGGTGAGGCTGTAGGCGCGGCCCACGCGTGCCACGTGGCGGAACGCCTGGGGGCCGCTGCCGGTCAACGCCCGACGGGTGGGGGCGGCTGCGCCGAGGCGCGTGCCTCCGGGCCCCGGGGCGCAAGGTCGGTCAAGGTGGCAGGCGGGGTGATGCCCTCCCTCTGGGCCGCGCGGGCCCTTTCGATGGCGACGATGGCCTGGATGAGCCCCGCGTGGCTGAAGGCCTGGGGGACGTTGCCCAGGGACTCCTTGTGCACGGGGTCTATCTCCTCGGCGAGCAGGCCCAGGTCGTTGACGTACTCGAGCACCTGCCCGAGCCGCTCCTCGGCCCGGTCCACTTCACCGCTGAGCGCGAAGGCGGAGATCAGCCAGAGCGTGCAGAAGGCGAACGTTCCCTCCTCGCCGGGCAGTCCGTCCTTGCGCTCGATGTAGCGGTAGACGTGCCCGTCCCGGGTCAGCTCGCGGTCGATGCGCTCCACCGTGGCCTTCACGCGCGGGTCGTCCGGGGGCAAAAACCCGGTGAGCAGCACCTGGAGCCCGGTGGCATCCAGCGCCTTGTCACCGAAGGACTGCACGAAGGCCCCGGTGTCCGGGTCCACGCCCTGCGTTTCAATGGTCTTCCGCAGCTCGTCGCGCGCGCGCCGCCACCCTTCGAGGTCCGCCGGGATGTCGCGCAGGGGTTCGAACAGGAGGATGGCGCGGTCCAGCGCCAGCCACGCCATCAGCTTGGAGAAGACGAAGTGCTGCCGGCCGCCGCGGGTCTCCCAGATGCCGTCATCGGGCTCCTTCCACCGGCGCGCCGCGGTGTCCGCCACCTGCCGGATGAACTCCATCCAGAAGCGGTTGACGGGGTTGGCCTCCTGCTCGAAGGAGCGCCCAGGCGGTGCACCATGAAGTACATCACCCCGATGAGCTCCCCGTAGGTGTCCATCTGGAACTGGTCGAAGGCGCCATTGCCGGTGCGCACCGGGCGGCTGCTCCGGTACCCGTCCAGGAAGTCCAGGTCCGTCTCCTGGAGGAAGCGCTCGCCGCCGATGCCGTAGAGGATTTGCAGCTCGTCGGTGCGGCCCGCCGTGGTCCTCAAGAGGAAGCGGGCGAAGTCGCGCGCCTCCTCCCGGTAGCCGAACATGCCCAGCGCCGAGATGAGCACCACCGAGTCGCGCAGCCAGCTGAAGCGGTAGTCCCAGTTGCGCACGCCGCCCACCTCCTCGGGCAGGGACGTGGTGCCCGCGGCGATGATGGCGCCCGTGTCCGCGTAGGTGAGGCCCTTGAGGACGAGCAGGCTGCGCACCACCAGGTCCCGGTGGGTCCCCGCATAGGTGCACCGGCCCGCCCAGGAGCGCCAGTACGCCTCGGTGCGCTCCACGCGCGCGCGCAGGTCCTCCGGCTCCAGCCGCTCCGCCTTCTTCAACTTGTGCGAGGGCTCCCACCGGAGCGCGACCTCGCGCGTGTCACCGGCCCGCAGCACCTCGCGGGCGTCGCAGCCGCCCTTCGCGTCGGAGGCGATGCGGCCGAGGTTGCACTGCAGGAGCAGCGAGTCCTGGCCGCCGTAGACGACGGCGAGGTCATCCGCGAGGGGATGGAGGAAGGGCGTGGTGCGGCCGAAGTCGAAGCGCGGGGAGAAGACGACGCCCACCTCCACCTCGCCCTGCTCGCACTTCACCAGCCGGATGAAGAGGTGCCGGGGCTGGGTGACGGCGAGCTTCCCGGGCTCGCGCTCGTCCTCCCAGCAGGGCAGGCAATCGGTGACGGTGATGATGCCCGTGTCGGTGGTGAACCGTGTCTCCAGGACGTTGGTGTCCGGCAGGTAGCGCCGGGTGATGGTGGACCCGGCCACGGGAGCGATTCGGAAGAAGCCTCCCTTCTCGCGGTCCAACATGCAGGCGAAGACGGGGTTGGCGTCGAAGCGGTGGAAGCACATCCATTCCATCGTTCCGTCGCGGGCAACCATGCCCAGCGAGTGGCAATCGCTCAGGAAGGCGTAGTCAGCGATGGGAGGATACGGAGTTCCCACGGGGCGCACGGAGGTTTCAGAGCTCATGCGACACATGCTGTGCACGTCTGGCCCTGGCACGACGTGGCCCTCCCGAGGCCGTCCGGGGAATGGGCGGCGCGAAAGGAGGACGACCGGCTGGCGTCCCTCGCGCGCGTCCGCGCCAGGCGCCCTCGGTAACGCAGGCCGAGCTGGAAGCCGCCGCCCGTCCCTCAAGGGTGGGACGGCCTGGGAGGCATGAGCCCCCTCCCGAATCTGTGGACTGTTGCAGCCAGGTTGCAGGTGAGGTCCGGAGGGAGACTGTCCGGAGCGCGATGCGCCCACCGACTTCCGGGGAGGGTCGGCGGGGCGGGCAGGCATGCGCAGCTTGCTCCGGGTTCATGTCTCCGGCTCCCGGGGCCACGCGCCGAGCAGGTCCTGCCCCGGGCCGGATGCGCCGCCGGCCTTCCTGCTCCGGGGCACCCGCCCTGGACCGGAGGGCTCGACACCCGAGGCCGTCAAAGCGGGAGCCAGGCGACGCGCAGGGGAAGGCCATGGCGATACCGCGGCAATTCGAGTCTCCGAAGCTCCGCACGATTGACGTCCAGCTCGTGGCAGGTCGCGACGAGGCGTGGCTGAAGCTGAAGGTCGCCGAGCTCGGCGGCACCGGGTGGAGGGTGCGTCCCGTCCCGTTCCAGCCCGCTGGCCCGGAGTTCGACGTGGTGCCCCACTCCCACATCGGGCCCGCGCGCGCCTGGGACTTCGCGCGCCAGCTGAGGGCCCTGGACGGCGTCCTGGATGCCGAGCCCACGTTCGAGGTGCTCTATGCGGAGCCACGCCAGCAGGACGTCGTCGGAACGGACCCCGACATCACACCGTCCTCGCGGGCGCACGAGAGCCTCGGCGGGCCCGGCGAGGCGGGGAACCCCTACGACTGGAGCGTGCAGCTCGTTCAGGCGGAAGAGGCCTGGGCATTGCCTGGCGGCGTGGCGAGCCGGGGCCGCGGCATCCGAATCGGCCACCCCGACAGCGGCTACAAACCCCACCCCGAGCTCGGCGCCAGCTTCAACCCGGCGCTCGGCTGGGACTTCATCGAGGGCCATGTCCCTACCGAGAATGACGGCGGTGACCACGGCCTGGGCACCGCGAGCGTCATCTCCAGCGCCGACAACCGCCCCGTGCGCTCAATCACCGGCATCGCGCCGGAAGCCGAGGTCATTCCCCTTCGCGTGACGAAACCCCATGGCGTCGTTCCCGCTCCCGTGCTGTTCGAGACAGGCGCGGACCGCCTGCGCGACGCAGTCCGGTATGCGCTCTCGAAGCAATGCCATGTCATCAGCATCAGCCTCGGGTGGCTGCCGCACTCGGGACTCCACCGGGCCATCCAGCAGGCGGTGTCGAACAATGTCATCGTCATCGCCGCGGCGGGCAACTACACGGGGCGCATCGTCGTCTGGCCCGGGGCCTACCCGGAGACCCTCGCGCTGGCGGCCTGCAACGCGCAGCGCGAGCCCTGGTGGGGCTCGGCGAGAGGCTCCGCCGTCGACGCCACCGGCCCGGGACAGGACGTGTGGGTCGCCGACGCCAGCCAGTACGTGCGCCCGAGCAGCGGCACCTCCTACGCCGCCGCGACGGTCGCCGGCATCGCGGCGCTCTGGCTCGCGCACCATGGACGGGACACCCTGCTCGCGCGCTACCAGGGCGGCCCGACGCTTTCCGAGGTGTTCCGGCACGTGCTGCGCGCGAGCTGCAAGGCCTGGAACCAGGACCGGGGCCTCTGGGGCGCGGGCATCGTCAACGCCCTCCAATGCCTCCAGACCCCGCTGCCGGAGCGCCCCTCGTTCGAGCCAGGGGTGTCGATGGCCGTGAGCACCGCCGAGCCCTTCGGGGCTGCCTTCCCCGCCATTCCCGAGCCCGAGCTCCACGAGCGCCTGGCCCGGGTGCTCGGCGTGAGCCGCGCGGCGGTGCCCGCGATTGTCGCGGAGCACGGGCGTGAGCTGCGCTTCTGGGTGCTGACCTGGTCCGGCCTCCGCCGCGCGCTCGCCGAGGCCTTCGTGGCGCCGATGGAGTCGTTCGTGAGGATGGAGCGCGGCACCACGCTGCCACGCTTCTCCCGGGGGCTGCGCGAGGCCCTGGATGAAGCCAGGGATTGAAAGCCCGTCATGGCGCCGCCTCGGTACCCGCGGCCGCCTCGAGCCCCATGCTGACACTCCGCAGGGTCCTGGCCGCTGCCATACGGGGGGCGCGCTCGCCCGCGGGCACCGTGGGCTTCAGGGCAGCATCCCGCACTCGAAGAGCTTGTTGGCGATGGGGGAGGCCACCTTGCCTATGAACTGCTGGCGCATGGCGGGGTCGTTCTTGAGCATCGTCGCGACCTTCTTCTCCTCCTGCGCCTCGCCCGCGGGGGCCGGCTTCTCCTTCTTCGCTTGCAGCTCCGCGCACGAGGAACCCTGGTACTTGGCGATCACCTTGTCGGCGGCCTTGTCCATGATGGGATACTCGCTGGCTGCCGCGACCGCGGGAGCCGCGGCGAGCAGCAGCAAGGCCAAGGGAAATTTCTTGAACGGGGTCGTCATTGCGGTTCCTTTCAGGGAGTGATGCCCCAGAAGTGGCCACACCGAGGACGGTGGTCATCCGGGAGAACCCCGAGGAGCGCGCGGCGCGGGGAGTCGCGGCACGCTCGCGCGCACCTCGGTGCCGGTGGCGCCGCTGCGCAGCT
>JBKGHK010001579.1:0-757 GCA_046520375.1 Pyxidicoccus sp. 3LFB2 | reverse complement strand
CTGGTCCACCATCGTGTTGATGGTGTCCTTCAGCTCGAGCACCTCGCCCTTCACGGACACGGTGATCTTCTGCGAGAGGTCGCCGTTCGCGACGGCCGTGGTCACCTTCGCGATGTTGCGGACCTGGTCGGTGAGGTTGCCGGCGAGGACATTCACGTTGTCGGTGAGGTCCTTCCACACGCCGGACACGCCCTTCACGTCGGCCTGGCCGCCCAGCTTTCCTTCGGTACCGACTTCCTTGGCGACGCGAGTCACTTCGGCGGCGAACGCGCGGAGCTGATCCACCATCGTGTTGATGGTGCTCTTGAGCTCGAGCACTTCGCCCTTCGCGTCGACCGTAATCTTCTTCGAGAGGTCACCATTGGCGACGGCCGTGGTGACTTCCGCGATGTTTCGCACCTGCGCGGTGAGGTTGTTCGCGAGCAGGTTCACGTTGTTCGTGAGGTCCTTCCACGTACCCGCGACGCCCGGCACCTCGGCCTGGGCGCCCAGCTTGCCCTCGACACCCACCGTGCGGGCGACGTCCGTCACCTGCTGGGCGAAGATGGACAGCGTCTGCGTCATGGCGTTGATGGTGTCCGCGAGGGCGGCAATCTCGCCCTTCGCATCCATCATCAGCTTCTGGGTGAGGTCGCCGTTCGCAACCGCCGTCACCACGCGCACGATGCCGCGCACCTGGCTGGTGAGGTTGGACGCCATGAAGTTCACGTTGTCCGTGAGGTCCTTCCAGACGCCGGACACGCCCTTCACGTCGGCC
>JBKGHK010001578.1:0-762 GCA_046520375.1 Pyxidicoccus sp. 3LFB2 | reverse complement strand
GACCCCCTGGCCCAGCTTGACGTCGCCCCGGCCGGTGTCGCAGGCGGACAGGACCACCAGCTGGGTGCCCCAGAGGTTGAGGCTGGCCAGCTCCAGGGCCGTCGCCAGCGTGTTGTCGGACGGAGGCCGTGAGGAGTTGGAGGGCGTCGGCGCATTCGCTCCCGCGAAGAGCAGGCCGGAGCGCAGCAGCGGGTCTTGAGCATGTGGAGCCCGAGGGTCTCCGCCCACCGCCCCGAAGTGGCCGACGGCACGGGAGTGCTCGGGAGTGGAGGCGTCCTCGAGGAAGAAGCCATGGGTGGCCAGGTGGAGGATGCCTGGGGGAGGCATCTGCAGCAGTCGCTGCTTGGTGGCCTCCGAGCCGAGGAAGAACTGGGCTTGGGGCAGCAAGCGCTGGATGGCCTTGGCCTCCTTGCGGCTACCCGGAAGTGGGACGAGGTTCCAGTCACGGCGCGCCAGCTCCTCCCGCCGGGTGGAGTAGAAGCGCTCGAGGGAGGCGGAGCGCTCGGTTGACGCGAGAGCCCCTGTCAGGGAGGGGGCGGGTGACTGGAGCGGAGCGCTGAAGTCCGGGTCTGCCAGGATGACGACGGTGGAAGCGGGGACTGGCTGCTGGGGGCGCGGCAGCAGGTCCTTGCCGGAGGTGAGATAGGTGAAGTCGAAGGTATCGACGAGAAAGTCGTCGCCGTCGTGGAGGGCGGCGAAGGGCACCAGGGCCAGCTGGCCATCCGGCGAGAGGAAGAGGCGGCGGGTCTTCCCCAGCAGCGG
>JBKGHK010001577.1:0-763 GCA_046520375.1 Pyxidicoccus sp. 3LFB2 | reverse complement strand
CCCCCAGCTCCTGGTGCACGTCCGCCGCCTCCAGCTGTCCGGCCCGAAGGCGCGCTCCACCAGCACCAGCGCCTGCTCCTGCATCAGCAGCGCTTCGTCGTAGCGGGACTGCTTGCGCAGCAGCGTGCCCGCGTAGGTCAGCAGATTCACCCGCAGCGGCTCATGGCCCCCGCCCATCCGGTCGATGGCGGCCGCGGCGCGGTTCCTCCAGCGCGCCGCCAGCTCGTACGCATCCAGCCCCACGGTGGACACGCGCACCAGCAGCGTCCAGGCCCGGGCGGCCACCTCGTCCTGGCGGGTGACCTCCGCCACGTCCAGGGCCTCGAAGAGCGCCGCCTCCGCGCCCTTCCAGTCTCCGGCGCCCTCGCGAAGCTCCCCCAGCAGCAGGAAGGCCTCGGCGCTCTCGCGGCGGTCTCCCGCGTCTTTCGCCGCCTTCGCCACCGGCTCCACCAGCGCCACGCCCTGCTTGTAGCGGCCGGTGGTCTTCAGCGCGCGTCCCTTTGCCAGCGTCTCGCGCAGCCCGTCGCGCCGCTGGCGCGTCGCCGCGTCCTCGGGGGCGGGAGCGCCTCCGGGTGTCAACGCCTCCGAGCAGCTCGACAGCGGCGGCAGCGACTTCACCGCGCGGTGCGCCTCGTCCACCATGCTCGCATCCGCCTGGGACAGCAGGCTCGAGAGCGCGGACACGTCCGCCAGCCGGCCGTCGAGACAGCGCATGCGCCATGCGAGCACCTCCTCGGACTGCCCGCCCCGCACCCGCGTGGCC
>JBKGHK010001576.1:0-763 GCA_046520375.1 Pyxidicoccus sp. 3LFB2 | reverse complement strand
GATGTCGCGCACGCGCACGGTGCCCGCCTCGGTGCCGTCGCTCTTCCACAGCTCCCGGTCACCCTCCGGGGTGTTGCCCTGGAAGAAGAGGGTGTCGCCCACGGCGAACAGGTAGGAGGGGTGGACGTTCGCGACGCGCACGGTGCCGCTCGCCGAGCCATTGGTCTTCCACAGCTTGAAACCGGTGCCATCATCGGCTGCGAAGAAGACCGAGTCGCCCACCCGAGCGAACTCCCACAAGACGGAGCTCCCGCTGCCGGGGTTGATGTCCATGACCATCACGGTACCGGCCGTGGTGCCGTCGCTCTTCCAGAGCTCCGCTCCCTTTCCGAGCCCGTCATCGGCCCGCAGCAAGAGCCGCCGGCCCCACGGGAACAGGGTGTAGGGCGAGGACGAGCCCTCGTAGATGCCGTTGGTGTGGATGTTCTTGACGAGCACCGTGCCGGCCTCGGTGCCATCGCTCTTCCACAGCTCCGAGCCCACCACGCCATCGCTGGCCACCAGGTAGAGCTGCCCGTCCGCGTTCACCAGCGCATCGGGGTAGGAACTCCCGATGCCGGGCTTGATGTCGCGCACGCGCACGGTGCCCGGCTCGGTGCCGTCGCTCTTCCACAGCTCCTTGCCCGTCCAGCCATCGTCGGCGACGAAGTAGAGCACTCCGCCCACGTCCTTCATCAACGCGGGCGCCGAGCCCCGGCCGCCGTGCGAGATGTCGCGCACGCGCACGGTGCCCGCCTCGGTGCCGTCGCTCTTCCACAGCTCC
>JBKGHK010001575.1:0-764 GCA_046520375.1 Pyxidicoccus sp. 3LFB2 | reverse complement strand
GCGCGCGTGGAGGCGCTGCGCTCGGTGCCGTCGCCCTCGTCGGTGACGGAGGGCTCGGGGGTGGTGGGCACCTCGCAGGAGTCGCGCGGCACGGCGGACCGCACGGTGCGCGTGTCGGTGAAGGCGCTGGAGTCGCTGGCGCTGCAGGTGGAGCTGTTGGTGTCCGGCCGGGCGCAGCAGACCCGGCGCGGCGAGGCGCACCGGGCGCTGATGGATGGGATGCACGAGGTGCTGCTGAACCTGGAGCGCGCGTCGTCGCAGCTCGTCCTGTCCGGCGGCGGGCCGGCGCTGGAGCCCCTGCGCTCGGGCGTGACGCTGATGCGTGGCCTGCAGAAGCGGCTGCTGGAGCTGACGAAGGAGTCGCACCGCGACGGCGAGCAGCTGTCCCTGGTGGCGCAGGTGGCGCGCGATGACCTGCGCGACTTGCGCATGGTGCCGGCGTCGCAGGTGCTGGAGCCGCTGCGGCGCACGGTGCGCGAGGTGTCCGCGCGGCTGAACAAGGACGTCACGCTGGAGCTGGTGGGCGGGGACGTGCGGTTGGACCGGCGCATCCTCGACGCGCTGAAGGACCCGCTGCTGCACCTGGTGCGCAACGCCATCGACCATGGGCTCGAGTCCACGGCGGAGCGGCGCGCGGTGGGCAAGCCCGAAGCGGGGCGTTGTCGGTGCGGGTGGAGCCCCGGGGCACGCGCATCGCGGTGGTGGTGGAGGACGACGGCGCGGGCCTCTCACCGGAGCGGGTGGCGGGCCACGGCGGTGCGGCG
>JBKGHK010001574.1:0-764 GCA_046520375.1 Pyxidicoccus sp. 3LFB2 | reverse complement strand
CTGCCCGGAGGCGCCCTCGATGCGAGGCCGGAGGCGCGTGAGGGCGCCGCGTCGGTGCGCGTGCACGACGTGCGGCTGGAGGCCTGCGAGTCCTTCGGTGACGGCCGTGCCGGCCTGTTCGAGCTGGCCGCGGAGCTGGCGGCGCTGTCGCGCGAGCGGCCCCAGGGGGCATGGAATGAAGAGGCCGCATGGGTGCGGCTGTGGAGCGCGGCGCAGCGGGCCCGGGGCGAGCAGGGCCCCGACGTGGAGCGACTGCGGGACGCGCTGCGCCTGTTCATCCTGCTGCGCGGTCAGTCACAGACGCCCGCGCGCCTGTTCTCTCCCGCGAGGGCGAAGCCTCCGGCGGCGGACGTGGGCGCGGCCGTGAAGGACCTGGCCGCGCTGGTCCATGCCGCGCGCTCCGCCGCGGCTCGCGGGGGCTGAGGCGCCTGAAGTTCCCCGCCGTGCAAGGCGCTACCGCAGGGCTCAAGGCCCCGGCCGTGCAAGGCTTTGCCGCGAGGGGCGTGGCCCTTCGGGCTCGGATGCATCCGCTCCCTTCTGCGTCCGCATGGGAGCGCCGAAGGGAGCAGAGCCTGGCCATGGCGCCCGGAAGCTCACGCCGCCGGGCGCCCGTGGCCTACTGCGCGCGCGACTCCACCACCGGCATCAGCCGCGAGGCCAGGGCCGCGACGAGCGCATCCTCGGTGAAGGCCGCCGCCACATTGGGGACCTTGAAGCGCTGCGTGGCCACCTTGCGCAGCGAGTAGAACGCCCAGGCCGACGCC
>JBKGHK010001573.1:0-766 GCA_046520375.1 Pyxidicoccus sp. 3LFB2 | reverse complement strand
GCGCCCTGCTCATGTCCGCACCAGGGTCGAGACAGAGCCAAGGAACGTTCATTCCGCATGCGGCCCCGGGGTGAGGGCGCACCCGGGCGAGCCGGAAGGAACGTTCGTTCCGCATGCGGCCCCGGTCCGTGGTGCGAGGACGCGTCCGGGTCGGAAGGAACATTCGTTCCGCGTGCAGACCCGGGGTGAGGGCACGTCCGGGCGAGCCGGAAGGAACGTTCGTTCCGCGTGTGGCCTCCGGGTGGCCAAGGGCGCGTCCGGACCGGAAGGAACGTTCGTTCCACGTGCAGTCAGCCGGGGTGGGGGCGTGCCCGGGTCGCCGGAAGGAACGTTCGTTCCAGGCCGCTGCCACTCAGGCCCGACGTCCCGCACGAGGGAAAACTCCCGACATTAATGAACAGCACGCCCTGCTCCCCTGCCTGGGGGGCGGCCATCCACCTGGAAACCTTCCGTCCGGAGGCTTACCTTTCACGGCGGATGCCTTCGCACCCACCTTCACAGCTGGCGCTCTTCGACGCTCCGGCCCCCGCGCGCCCTGAGCGTCCTGCCCGCACGGAAGGTGCCCCCGGCCCGGAGCCGAGGCAGCTCGTTCCGAGCCCGCTGCTCGCTCTGAGCCCAATCCTCGCTCCGAGGCCATTCGCTCCGACGCCGCTCCTCGCTCCGAGCCCGTCCCGGCCCCGCCCGCCACGAGCCCCGCCGTCCAGCACCGGCTGCCCATGCGTGACGAGGCGCTGCCCCTCGCCGCGGACCTGGCCCGGCGGCTGTC
>JBKGHK010001572.1:0-767 GCA_046520375.1 Pyxidicoccus sp. 3LFB2 | reverse complement strand
CGCCGAGGGAGACCCCGAGGAGGCCGGCACGGAGGACTCGGTGCGCAAGGCGCTGCTGGCGCCGCCGTGGCCGCTGGAGCAGGGCCGGCTGTTGCCCTCGGGCCGGGCGCGCGTGCTGAGCCTGGACGTGCGCGAGGCGCGCCCCGTGGGGGCCCAGGTGCTGTGTGGCTCCACGCCGCCGCGTGGGCGTGGACGGCCCCCGGCCGCCGTGCACCTTCGCGCTGCGCGTGGACGGCCGCACGGTGTGGAGCAGCAGGTGGAGGACGGCAAGACGGCGCTGCTCACCTTCGTGATGGACGTGCGCGGCCGCCACCAGCTGGAGGTGCAGCACGCGCGCAACGAGACGCCGGCCCTGGGCCTGGTGCGCTTCGTGGACCCGTCCGTCACGGGCACTGAGTCGACGCCGCTGGCGTCCCAGCAGCCCCTGACGATGCTGCGCAGCAAGCCGGGCACGCCGGTGGTGATGACGGTGCTCGGGCCGGGCGCGCTGCGCATCCAGGCCCGCGCCCTGTCGCCCCAGGCCGGCCGCCACGTGCTGCTGTCGAGCGTGGTGCTGCCCACGGGCCGAAGGCACCGGGGGCGCTGGCGCGCAGGACGGCAACCGGGTGCGCCTGGGCCTGCGGAGGACGCCGACCCCACGGTGCGCAACGTCTCCGTCCCGGTGGGCCGCGCCGGAGAGACGTGGCTGCTGCTGTCCGACAGGGCCCGCACCAGGTCCGCCTGGAGTCGCCCGAGGGCGAGGCGCTGGTGCGCCGTGGAGCTGGGCG
>JBKGHK010001571.1:0-769 GCA_046520375.1 Pyxidicoccus sp. 3LFB2 | reverse complement strand
CCCGAATGAGACGTGCGCGCACCACCTCTTCGAGGCCCAGGCGACGCGCACGCCCCAGTGCGGTGGCCGTGCGCTTCGAGGGGCAGTCACTCACCTACGGCGCAGCTCGATGCGCGGGCCAACCAGCTGGCGCACCAGCCTGCGCGGGCTCGGCATCCGGCCCCGAGGCGGCGGGTGGCGCTGTGCGTGGAGCGCTCACTGGAGATGGGTGGTGGGCATCCTCGCATCCTCAAGGCCGGTGGCGCCTGGGTGCCCATGGATGCGAGCTACCCGGCGGAGCGCCTGGCGCACATGCTGCGCGACTGCGCGGCGCCGGTGCTCGTCACCACCGAGGCCATCGCCGATGTGCTGCCTTCCGGCGGCGAGCAGTTGGTGCTGCTCGATGCGGATGCGCCACTGCTGTCGGCACAACCCGACACGGCTCCCGTGGTACCGGTGTTCGCGGAGAGCCTCGCGTACGTCATCTACACGTCTGGAAGCACGGGGCGCCCCAAGGGCACGCTGTTGCAGCACCGGGGCCTGTGCAACACGGCGCTGAACGTCGTGCGGGCCCACCGCTACCACCCTGGCAGCCGGGTGCTCCAAAACGCCGCCTTCGGCTTCGACGCCTCGGTGGCCGAAGTCTTCGGCGCGCTGCTGGCCGGGGCCACGCTGGTGCTGGCCCCTCGCGAGCGGCTGATGCCCGGCGTCCCCCTGCGCACCCTGCTGCGTGAAGAGTCCATCACCGCCGCCACCCTCACCCCCTCCGTGCTCGCCCAGCTGGAGCCCG
>JBKGHK010001570.1:0-778 GCA_046520375.1 Pyxidicoccus sp. 3LFB2 | reverse complement strand
GGTGGCGGGCGTGGCCTGCTCCTCGTCCACGTCCACGGGGGGCGCGGGGGCCGGCCGGGGCGCGGGCCGCGAGCGCTGCGTCCGGGCCTTCTTCTTCTTCTTGACGGTCTGGCTCTTCCGCGTGGGCTCGGTGCCGCGCTGGGCCCAGGCGGCGGAGGAGGACAGCAGCGACAGGATGACGGCGTAGGCGATGAGGCGGGGCATCAGTTGTTTCCGTATGAGCGCAAGGCAGGCAGCCGGGTTCCGGCGGGCAGGGTGGGGGCACCCGGGCACATCACGTCCTCCGCATCCCCGGAGTCACGGAGATGGGTCCAGACTACCCCGAGACTGTGGGGCAGGGCGATGTCGGAAAATGAACGCCATGGACATCACCACGTGGGGCTGCCTTGGGGGAGGGTGACGGGCGACGGTACCGCCCCGACACGCCGGACGAAAGCCGCAATGAGCGCCACGGCGGGCCGCCGGGCCCCGGGCTCGGGGGCGGCCGGTGTGTTCACTGGGCGTGAGGGACTGACGGGCGCAGGACAGTCATCGCGTCCGAGGCCGGAAATTCGGCTCCGGCTGCGTTTCAGTAGGCATGTGCACCGCGCCCCATGCGCGGTGGGCATCGCTTATGGAGAAGCGCTGGCAGGGCACGCTGCTGGAGTTCCCGACCCATGAGCGTCGCGCGCGCGCCCGGGCGGAGCTCGCCACCGCGCGCATGCAGAGCCTCCAGGCCCTCACGCTGGCCCTCTCGGGCGCCCTCAGCTCCCGGGACGTGGCCAGCGCCGTGGTGAAG
>JBKGHK010000156.1:0-17163 GCA_046520375.1 Pyxidicoccus sp. 3LFB2 | reverse complement strand
CCAGGTGCTGGGCATCGCCCTGGTGCGGCTGGCGGGCGCGGTGCAGGTGGAGCGGGGCGCCCTGCGGCCGGTGCCCACGCACCCCAGCATCCACGTGCGCCAGCCGGAGGTGCCCCTGTCCCCGGGTGAGGCGCTGCTGAAGCGGGCGCGCGGAGAGCTGACGCGCTACGAGGCGGCGGCCCACGCGGCGCACTACTACGCGAGCATGAACCCCGAAGCGCTGCTGGGAGAGCTGTACCCCGCCTGGAGCGACGGCGCGGCGAGCACCTTCGTAGCGCGCGCGGTGGCGGAGGGCTCTCGCGAGAAGGCGCTGGCGGTGGCGAAGTCCGCCCTGGCCGAGCACCACAGTCGCATGGTGCGCCGCACGGCCATTCGCGTGCTGGGTATGTTGGGTGGCTCGGAGGCACGGCAGCTCCTGGATGCGCTCACGCGCAAGGGGCACGACGCGGGCCTGCGGCTGTACTCGCGCGAGGTGCTGGAGGACGTGCGCGCCCGCGAGGCGGGCCCGGAGGCCGTGGCGACGCTGCTGAAGACGCGCCGGGAGCGCATCCATCCGCATGCACAGCGGGCGCTGACGGAGCCGACGAAGGAAGCCCGCGTGGGCGCGGTGGACCAACTGGAGGCGATGGGGCTGTCGGTGGCGTGGCCGGTGCTGCGGCAGGTGCTGTACGGGGACCCGTCGCGTGACGTGCGGCGCCGCGCGGCCATGGCGCTGGCGTGGCTGGGGGACTCGGAGGTGTTGGACCGCTTCGTCGGCAGCGTGGAGTCACGGGCCGGAGACGACGAGGAGGCGAAGACGGCGACGTACGCGCTGGGCGTCCTGGGTGACGTGCGGGGGGCGGAGACACTGCTGGCGGCCTTCGTGGACGGCTGGAAGCCCGGCGTGGTGTCCGAGTCGCTGCGAAGCTTTGGCCTCGCCATGCTGGGGCCGGCGGTGCGGCTGGCGGAAGTCCGCCCGGAGGCGGTGGAGCGTCAGGCGCTGCGCAACCTCTTCGAGAAGTTCCCCGGCGACGCGCTGGCGGAGGTGCTGCTCCAGCGGGTGGAGGCCTCGCGCGAGCACCCGGAGTTCCTCGAGCGGTGCGGCGTGTACCTGAAGCTCGCGGCGGAGAACGCGCACGGCGCCGGGAAGCCGGTGGCCACCGCGCTGCTCGCGCTGCCCGCGGTGGCCGCGGACAAGACGCTGTCCCGCGTGGCGAAGAAGGTGCTGGGGGTGAAGGCGTAGCCCAGGGCCGCCGCGAGGCAGCTCCGAGCCGCTCAGCCCTCCACGGTGACGCCGCGCCAGAAGGCCACATGGCCGGTGATGTTGGCGGCGGCGGCCATCGGCTCCGGGTAGTACCAGGCGGCGTCCTTGTTCACCTGCCCGCCGACGACGACGTCGTAGTAGCTCGCCGTGCCCTTCCACCCGCAGACGGAGTGCGTGTCACTGGGGCGGAAGAACTCACGGCGAATGGCGTCGGCCGGGAAGTACCAGTTGCCCTCCACCTTCTCGCAGCGCGGGCTCTCCGCAATCACCACACCGTTCCACTTCGCGACAGGCATGAGCGTCCTCCTTGGCGGGACTCGGGACGGCTCTAACGGCGGGTGGGCGGGGACGCATGGTCCACCGCCCGGCCTGTCAGGCGCTTCACGGCCCGGGTGGCCCCGGGCGCGGGGAACCCGACACTACTGGCAGCAGGAGTACGTCACGCTGACGTTCATCTCGAAGCCGTCCGTCCGGTTCGGCCCCACGGGCGTGCACCGGCCGTAGGACCACACCACGTTGCAGCTCCCCGCCGGACACTGCCACTGCATGTCCTGGTTGATGTAGCCCACGGCGGCGGCGCGGGCCTCGGAGCACGTCCACCCGAAGCCGCCCTGGATGTCGCTGTAACGCGCGGTGCCGCAGGTGGTGCACGCCAGCTGGGACTCGGAGGAGACCAGCCCCTCCACCTTCGTCTCGTCGGCAGCGGCCACGTCACTGCCGCCACAGGCGGACAGGCCCAGGAGGACACTGGCAACCGCACCGCGCCACGGGAAGCTCGTCAGGTAGGTCATGACTGGAAGGCTAGAGCCGCCTTCCAATCCCTATCAACCTGTTCCGCTCCGCCTGCGGTTTTCCTCGCGGCGCCTACCCCGTCTTCGACTCGGCCTGCGCGGCCTGTGCGTCGAGGAACGTCCCCAGCGCGGCGTTGACGAGGGCGGGCTCCTCCACCGTGGCCGAGTGGCCCCCGCGCGGCAGGCGCACCAGGCGCGAGCCGGGGATGAGCTGATGGAGGCGCTCGGCCTTCGCGGGGACGGTGGCCACGTCCTCCTCGCCCACCACGACGAGGGTGGGCACGCGAATGTTGGGCAGCTCGTCGCGGATGGGGCGGCGCTTGATGACGCCATTCACGGCGCGCCAGATGTCGCGGCGGTTCTCCATCAGCCGCGCCTTCCACAGGGCCCGCTCCTCGGCGCGGTTCGGGTCATTGAGGAAGCTCTTGCCGAACATGATGCGCATCACCGGGTCCGCCACCGGCCGCACACCCGCGAGCCGGGCGATGACGTTGAGCAGCGTGTAGCGCGGCACGTTGGCCACGGGCTCGGGGTCTCCGGACGTCTCCATCAGCACCAGCGAGCGCAGCAGCTCCGGCCGCCGCGCGGCCAGCCGCATGCCGATGAAGCCGCCCATGGACAGCCCCACGAAGTGGCACGGCCCCACGCCCAGCTTCTCGATGAGCCCCACCGCGTCCAGGTACAGCGTCTCCATGTCGATGACGCTCTCCGGCGGCACCGCGCTGCGGCCCTGCCCCCGGTGGTCATACGCAATGCAGCGGTAGCGGCCTCGCAGCGCGTCCACCTGCGGGTCATACAGCCGGGTGCTCCACAGCAGGCCATGGCTGAAGACCACGGGCTGCCCTGGGCCTCCCGTGTCCTCGTAGTACAGCTCGGTTCCATTGACGGACAGCATCGGCATCGGCGGTTCCCTCCCCGCCGGGAAGGATAGGCCATTGCGTGACGCGATGTGCCACCTGCGGGTGCCGCGCTCCGTCCTCCGGGTGACGTCCCGGCTACCAGAAGCCCCGCGTCTGGAGCAGCTCACCCACCCGGTGTGGGGAGGCCTGCCACGCGGAGAAGAAGTCCGCCGCCGCCTCGGGCGAGAAGTCCTCCCACACCAGCAGGCCGGTGTCGGCCTCGCGGCGGCAGTGGACGAAGGTGGAGCGCACCTGCTCGGGCGAGTCGAAGGTGAGGCTCTCCAGCAGCAGCGGGCTCTGGCTGGTGAGGAAGGACTGCCGGGGCCCCAGCTCCGCGACACAGGCGCGAAGCTGGCGCGGGTGGAGGGCATGGGCCAGCTCGTCGGCGACGACGATGGCGCGCGCATGGGCGAGGTAGTGCTGGAAGGCCACCAGGCGCCGCTGGCCGTAGCCCAGCTGCCGCGCGGAGACGCGCTGCTCCCCGGGGCCGGCGAAGACGAGCTCCAGCTGGCCGAGCGACAGCGTCTCGTACTTGCCCTGGGCCTGCGTCGGGAGCGGGGACAGGAGCGCCTCGGCGGAGGCGAAGCCGAGCAGCCGCGCGGAGTCGCGCAGGAAGGGGATGCTCTCCGCGGAGAGGACGAACCGGGGGGAGCCCCACTGCGAGGCGGCCACCTTGCGCAGCCCGTCGAGCAGGTCCTCCGAGGCGAGCCCGGTGCCGGTGGCGAGCACGCCCTCGGCGCGGCGGGAGAGGCGCAGCTCGACCTGGTAGAGCTGCTCGAAGTACGCGAGCCCCTCGTCGAAGCGGCCCAGGCCCGCCTGGGCGGAGACTTCGCGGGCCATGGCGAGCAGGGGCTCCACGGCGGCGGTGCCCTCGCCCGTCTTCTCCACCCAGGCAATGCCGCCGGACATGAGGACGAGCCACAGGCGTCCGCCCACCTCGGGGGCGATGCGCTCGTGGACGACGTCCGAGGCGTCATCCTGGCGGGACACGGTGACTTGCTGCCCCTCGCGGCGGATGGACAGCGGCCACGCCATGTCCCGGGGCGCGACGGTGATGTCCATGGCGAGCTCCATGGCCTCGGAGTCCGAGGGGCTGTTGCGCACGCGCACGGTGATGCGGCCGGTGTCGGAGGCCAGCGCGTATTCCAGGTCGAACGCCTCCTGCCGGAGCGGGCTGAAGTCGGAGCTGGCGACGGCGGCCACCAGCTCCAGCAGCGTCGTCTTCCCGGTGCCGTTCTCTCCCAGGAGCACGTTGAAGGACGCGTTGAACGTCAGCCGCGTGCCAGGGCGCACGGAGCGGAACTGGTGGACCTGGAGCCACTGGAGCTTGAGCATCGGCTGGAAGGCTCCTCTCGCCCGCCGCCAGCGTCAACCCACCCGGAGCAGGCGGGTGGGAGCGGAACCGACATTCCTCGTCGAGCGGGCCTGGCCCGGCGGGAATATCCGTCGGCCATTGCGTTCTGCGGGAAAGCCTTTCCCACCTCGCCGCGGAGCCCCGGCAGTCCCCGCTTCGTGGCGTCCCTCGCAGTTCCCGCCTGAAGGCGCCCTCGGGGCGCCGGTACCGGAAGCCACGCGTCCGCGTGCGCTTCACGGGAGGAGTCCGTCTGATGTGCCGCTCGAAGCTGTGGTGTCTTGCCGTCCTCTGCGCGCTGGTGGCGTGCGGCGCACCCTCCGGAGAAGAAGCGGGGCTGGACGTGGCGGCGCTCGCGACAGGCGAGCAGGAAGTCCTCGGCGCCTGTGACGAGACGGGGCTGGCCTGGGCCTCCGCCGGAGACCCGTCCAACGTCTGCGCGGTGCCGTGGCAGTACGGGCTCGACTGCAACAAGGCGGGGAGCACCAGCGCCTGCGGTGCCCGCATCGGCTACCAGCCGAAGACCTGCTACCACTACCCCACCTGCCGGCTCCCGGCGTTCGGCGTCGAGAAACGGGAGACGACGACCTTCACGCAGTCCGTGTCCTCGTGCACCTCCTACACGACGAAGGAATGCCAGCCGAAGGATCACACGCCTGAAGTCGAAATCTGCACGGACGTCACCCGCTACGACTGCCACTCGCGGTGCCTCACCGCGGCCCAGGCGAAGCGGGACACCCTGCCGCTGGCGGACCGCAACCTTGTCAGCATCGTGTCGCACGGCGGAAACTCCGAATCCACCACGGCGTCCGGCGCCTGCTCGTACACGCTGAGCAACTGGCCCACGTACAAAGCCCGGGAAGACGCCGCGTGCGGTGCCGCCACCAGCTCGTACACGTGCGACGACACCACGAAGCCCATCTACCCGACGTGCCGGCACGACAGCTTCGGCAATGACGTCGCCACGGCCTGCAACGCAAACCCCCTGTTCGCCCCGGCCGGCACCACCCAGGGCGCGGTGAAGCAGGCCGCGACCACCGTCTGGGCCTCGATGGCCCCGAAGAACTTCGAGACCAGCCCCCTCTACGCGCAGCAGCCCTTCTGCCGCACGTGTGACCAGCTCCCGCTCACCGCCCAGAGCGGGCAGGCGCAGGTCACCGCCAAGTACGACTGCCTGGTGCAGGGCCTGGCCTCGGGGCTCCCCGCGGGCGCCGGGGGCGCGCAGCTGCGCACCCAGGTCGTCTCCCGGCTGAAGCTGCTCTTCGAGCTGCACGGCCACCACATGACGGCCGCCCAGGTGCAGTCCGTGCGCGGCCTGTACCAGTCCGACCCGGCGTCGAACTCCACGTGCAGCTCGGGCTTCGTGCCGCCCACCGTCTCCGGCTGCGGTATGAATCTGACCGCCCTCAACGCGGCGATGGACGTCTGCACGCGCCTGTCGTCGGGGCATGTGCCCGGCGCCTCGGCCCGCTCGCAGGTGGCGTACTGCGTGGGGCTGGCCTCGCAGCTGGCCTCGGTGCCCTCCGGCGCGTGCCAGGGTGACGTGTACCGCGAGAAGCACCACGGCATCTGGATGAAGTTGTACGAGCGCACGCTCTCGGACTTCCGCCGCCAGGACGTCGCGGGGGATGCGCTCCAGCGCAAGGTCCCCCACCCGGACGACGTGCGCACGCACCTGCAGAGCATCAGCCACTGGTATGCCGTGCAGCAGACCTCGCTCTTCCCGGGCGAGCCCGACAGCCCGGTGCTGATGAAGCGGCTCAGCGAGACGTTCGGAGTCTTCTGGAAGGTCGCCTACGAGAACGCGCTGCTGAACGTGAACGGGCTGCCGCTGCACGCGAAGCCGCTCAACGCGGGCCTGCTGGTGGACCAGACGGTGCTCAAGGCCACGCTGACGGGCACTCCGGCCATGAGCGGCCCGCCCCTGCTGATGCTGCTGGGTGACGGGTTCAGCGGCCTGTTCCAGCGCATGGAGGACTTCAGCTACCTGCATGACCTGGGCTGCCGCTTCAAGGGCTGCGCGGGCGGCACGGTGGACACCGAGACGGCCGAGCTGTGGGCGCTCTTCGGCGCCGTCCCCCAGGCCGCGAAGCTCCAGACGGCCATTGCCAGTGCGAACAAGCTGAGCGCGTCGGCCTTCGACCACCACGCGGAGTGGGTGACCGTGTTCGACTTGCTGCGCGCCAACCACACCGTCTTCACCCAGGCGGTGGTGGCGGCCACCGGGGCGCCCGTGTACACGCCGGAGCTGCTCCAGGCGGGGGATGACGGCGCGCCCGCCCCCATGGTCCGGTGGGCGCAGATGGTCGAGAAGGCGGATGCCTACGCGGACAGCTATGCGAAGTCCGGGTTCTTCGTCAGCACCGCGCGCGACACGCTGAGCACGGGCATCGAGGAGCACAAGGCGGACTTCATCAACGACGTCATCACCCAGCGCAAGGGTGACCTCTCGGACGCGCTGGACGACTACACCAACAGCCGCGCCTCGCTCATCAACGAGGCGCTGGCCGAGGTGGCCAACGCGGGGAACCAGAAGACCGTGCAGACCACGCTCGCGCGCAAGCTGACCGAGTTCTACACGCTCAACGCGGACCTGGTCGGCCTGCAGGACAACCTGGCGAGCCAGGAGACGCAGTTCAGCGACTTCGCGGGGGCGTTCAACACCACGCTCCAGAACGAGTCCGCCAACCTGGGCACGGACATCCAGCGCGGGCCGCTGCAGACGCTCAACGTCAGCGCCGCGCAGGCACGCTGGGCGCCGGGTGCGACGTTCGACATCCGCGCGCTGTCGGTGCGCACCGCCTTCGACGAGGTGGGTGGCCCTCCGACCTTCAGCCTCTCCGCGCTGCGCGGCGAGCTGCTCAACTTCGACGTCTCCGGGGAGTACACGCCCAGCTGCTCGGTCTCCGGCGCGCTGCTGCCCCACCCGACCACGGGCACCCCGACGGGTGTGGTGGCGAGCGGCACGGCGGCCCTGACGGGCCCCGGCGGCTACGCGGTCAGCTTCAGCAACGGGAGCTACACCACGCAGAGCTCCGGCACGTCCGCCTTCCACCGGTCGTCCACGGATGCCCGGGCCTGCGCGGGCGTCAGGGCCGAGGCGGGCTTCAACTACCTGGGCAGCGGGGCGAGTGCGTACGCCGTGGCCGAGATGTGCACCTCGAGCAGCCAGGGCACCGAGGACATGACGTCCCACCAGAACGGCACCGAGGAGCGCACGTCGTCCAACTTCGCCGCGGGCCTGCGCCTGCCCAACACGCCCTTCCCCGGCGCACCGGTGGGCAGCCTGCTGCTGGTGGCGATGAGCCCGGGGATGACGACCCGGGCGGGCCTCCTCGAGGTGACGGTGCTGCAGACGTCCCGCAACTCGGTCGTGGTGAAGGCGGACGCGGACTACTACCTCGTGGTCAACGACCAGGGCTCCTGCGCGGACGACACCTCGCACCAGCTGACCGTGACGGCCATGCGGCTGATGCCCACGGGCGCGGCGGCCAAGGCCCTGGGCAATGCCATGGCCACGGTGATGACCGAGGTGCGCGCCCAGACGCCCGCCTTCGTCGAGCAGGGCCGGGTGACGGGCAGCGAGCTGGAGGCCCTGCGCGCCCAGGCGCAGTCCCGGCTGCTGACGGAGTACGCCCTGCTGTGCCCGGGCTGCTCGGTCAACCAGATGCCCGAGGTGTTCGGCTCGCTCTTCACCACCTTCGTCGCCAAGGAGCTGGCCCGCCTGGAGCGGCTGGTGCAGATACGCACGGTGATGCGCGCCATCGAGCTGCAGCTGCTCGACCTCCAGGTGCTGGCGGATGACCTCACGGTGGGCGCCGACAAGGCCCGCCTCCTGCGGCTGCTCCCGCTGTGGCGGCTGCGCAACCTGGACGGCGAGGAGCTGCGCGAGAAGTCGCGTGCGCTGACAAACCTCGTCACCGACTTCCTCTACCCGACGATGGACCTGCGCCACCCCGGCTCGCTCGCGCCGCTCAAGGCCCATGCGAACCTGGAGGCGCTGGTCCAGGCGGACTGGTCCGACGACTTCGCGGTGCTCAGCACCCGGGCGCTCACGGCCGTCTCCACCATTGAAAACGCGCTCATCCAGGCACGCATCTCCGACAAGCTCCCCAAGGAGTTCGCGCTCGCCTTCGCCTTCCCCAACCCCGCGTTCAACATGGGGACCCAGTGGCGCAGCGCGAACCTCGAGCGCTCGGAGGCCGTGTGGAACAGCATCCTCCAGGGCTCGGGCGAGGTGACAATCACCCTCACCCCGCAGGACCTCTACAGCGCGGGCGGTGAGGGCGGCGTGCTGCTCTGCAACCACCACATGCCCGTCATCAAGAACCTGGGCGTGCAGGTCGTCCGGCCCTACAGCAGCACCAACGCGTCGGACTCCCAGATGGGACTGACGGTGCCGGTGCGGTGGGCGGACGTGCTCGCCTACCCCTCGGTGGCGGGCATCAAGAACTACGTGATGCGCAACCCGGACTTCCTCGTCGGGGCACCGCATCTGCTGTTCGGCCACGACAGCAACGTGCTGACCCTCTTCGGTCAGGACATCCAGCAGCCCTTCGCCACCGTCGCGGGCAACGGCCTGTCGCCCTTCGGCACCTTCACCCTCGGCCTGGGCAACGTGAACCCCAACCTGTTCACCGAGGCCTCCGCGCTGGTCATCACCCTGAAGGTGGATGCGCTCGAGCTGTCGAGCTCCGTCTCGGGCGTCCCCGTCTGCCAGTAGTCCCTTCGCTGTCGCGCAGGGCGCGGCGGGGCGACGTGGGGTCCGCCCCGCGCTCCGCCGCCCCTGCTGTCGGCTTCAGTCCCTCACCATCCGCGAAGCCATCCAGGAGCTGGACCAGCAGCAGGCCAATCTCCATCAGGAGCTGCAGCACTATCTGGACGAGGCCTCCCAGTCCTCGCCGGACGAGGAGCGCATGGACTACGTGCACTCGCGCCTCATCGAGTTCGACCGTCAGGACAAGGTGCTGCAGGGGAAGATAGACATGGCCCACGACAGCCTGGACAGCACCGAGGCGGAGCTGGCGGAGTTCAAGAAAAAGCACTACTGAGCAAGCCTCGAGGGGAGCGGGCCGGCCGCGCCGCATCGAGGACTCCATGCCCATCCCGGTGAATACCTACGCCCCCCAGCTCGCGATTGTCGGCAACGCCCGGCTCCGGGGGCTGGAGGTGCGCGCGCTGGTGATTGACGACCCCGGAGCCGCGGCCATCACCCCGAGTCGCGACGTCTTCCGGGGCTTCGAGTGGGAGGGCGGCTTCGAGCCGTCATTCTACGCCTGGCTCGACACGCTGAAGGCCCGGGGGCTGGTGGCGCTCCGAGTGCTGACCGAGGTGGACCCGGCGGACTGGATTCTGAAGAACCCTCCGCCACCCCGTCCCCGGCTGCCGAGCTTCGTCCTCGTCTTCGAGGACCGGGAGGTCTGGTACGACCACCGCTACGAGCGCACCGGGCCGGAGGCACCGTTCAGCGACGCCTTCATCGTGGTGGAGGAGACGCGCCGATTCGCGGTTCCTTCCGTGGATGCTGCGGAGCGCGAGCTGCTGGAAGCCACTCGGGGCTACGTGAGGTTCCTCGAGGGCAAGGTCTCACACGATGACGCGACGGCCGTCCTCTACGAGGCGATGGGGCGCAAGGCGCTGGACCTCCTCACGGACACGGAGCCCCGCTTCCGGGAGAGGCTCGCGGTTCAGCGTGAGGCGTCATTGAGACAGCGGCGGAAGGACTACAAGCAGGGGCACGAACGGCCCTACACGAAGGAGCTGCGCCCACGGGTGCTGGAGCTGGCGGAGAAGGCAGAGCGCGTGGATGACATCGTCCGCGTCATGGAGGAGGCGGGCCTGTCCTGGAGGGCGCAGCGGCTCGCGCTGGCGACACAGGGCCTCCATCCGCTGAACATGCACCATGAGCGGACCTCGGAGGACATGCTGCCGGACTATGTACGCCACCCCGGCTACATCGAGGTGGGCTCGCGTCTGGCGCGCGCCGCGGCGGAGGCGCGCAATGCCGCATTGAATGCCTCGGAGTGACGGCCAGGGATTGAACGCCCGTCGGCGGAGCCTCGACCCTCAGCCGTCGCAGCTGTTTCACGCTGCCCCTGCAAGCACGAGAATCCGCCTCGGGTCCACGGCCAGCTCATTCAAGCAGGAGGAGTCGACCACGACGAAACCCACTTCGGCGCGAACTCCTCTTCCTCCTTGAGGCCGCCGCTCAATCAGCACGGGTCGAAGAGCAGCGGAAACCCCTCAGGGGCTGCCTTGCCGTCATGAGAAGCCATTGTGTTCTCTTGCTCTTTCAAACGAGGCGTCGAGTCAGAGGGAAACGACGTGGGCGGTTGCCGCCAACCAGCCTGTCCATGAGGCCGATAAGGGGTGGCTATCAAGCGGACGCCCGAGGCTCGGCCAGTGAGTCACGGGCCCGGCCATGCAGTGACCTGTCAGGTTCACTATCTAAAGTGAGGGGCAGCAGCCAGGCGCCGAGGAGCAGAATGAGCAAGCTGGAAAAGGTCGGAATTCCGGAGTGGAGACTGCCGACGCAGCGCCCCAAGGTGCTCATCGTGCAGCCTCGGGCAGAGTACGAGAACCTGCGGAAACCGCTGGTAGTGCCTCGGTTGCACCGCGAGTACAAGGCCAAGCTCTTCGCTGCGCTCACGGTTGCCCTCCAGCAAAAGGCGCACATCACCGTCTTCCCTGAGTACACTTGGCCGGCCGACCTGGCTCCAGAGATGCACGAGTGGCTCGAGCGGCGCCTGCCGGAAGGGTCCGCATGCGTGCTCCCCTTCGAGCACACGCTGTTGAGCGACCTGCCGGGCCTGCTGACAAAGCTGGGCCTGACTGAACAGCCACAAAGGGACTTCATCGCCGAGCTTGAGGAGTCGTGTGGGCCACTGCAACGAGGTGAGCAGGCCTACTGCAACTTCCTCGTTTTCGCCGTGAAGGCTGCCGGCAGACTCTTCCTCGTTCCTCAAGCGAAGCTCTACCCTGCCGAATTCGAACTGCCGATGGCAGGGTTCCAGAGACGCTTCGTCCAGGGCCAGCACCTGCGCCTCATCCAGGGCAGCAACATCACGGTCGCGACAGCCATCTGCTTCGACTTCATCGCTCGTGACGAAGCGGAAGATGCGCGCCCCCGCGACCTGCTCACGGGAAAGGAGCGCCCCGACCTGTTCATCGTGCCGGAGTGCAATCCCGGCCCCTTGAACGTCGTGTATGCGCGCGGTCTGGTGGCGCTCTACTCGAGTCCCGCCTGGGCGAGGCAACCGCCCGTCGTACTCTTCGCCAACGTAGCCAGGGGCACCCGGATTCCAGGAGTGCGGGAGTCATTCGGCTTCAGCCGTGCCTACGGAGACCTAGGCGCGCTCCGTCCGGCGACCCACCCCTTCTTCCGTACCTTCATGGGCGTGGTGGCGAGCCGGGCAGAGACCTTCAAGGAGCTCGACCGACAGCAGCATGAGTCGCTTTCCCATCCCAAGCAGGGACTGCTCGTGCTCCGCCCTCTGGAATCGGCGGTGTGCCTGACCCTGCCAACCCTGGGAAGCGGACCGACTCGCGACCCGGAAGCAGGGCGTCTCGACACCGAGGTCGTCCCACTCCGCTACATCGCGACGGAGGAACGCTGGCAACCCGTTCAACACACCCAGCGCACTTCGAGGTTCCAATCACGACATGGCATTCCTCGTGACCTGCTGGGGCAGGCTCGGGCGGGTGTCCACCCAGAAGCCGAACGGGAGTTCGAGCGACAGCTCCGCCAGACCCACGGTCCTGTCCGGGTGACGGGCCAGGGGGGTAGCGGAAAGACGACGCTCGTCGCCCGATTTCTCGAGGACCAGGTCGTCACGCCCCAAACGGCGCGAGTGGCCTGGCTGGACATGGGCCGCTTGAAGCCGGGCTCCGTGGACGAGCTCCAGACCGGGCTGCTGGTGGCATTGGGCAAGCCGAGCGCGTTGAAACGCAACTCCCAGGAACAATGGGACGTCATCAAGCAGGAGCTGACGGCGACTCCGACGGTGCTCGTCCTCGACAGCTTCGAGTTGTGGTCCGGTGACAGCACGCCCCTGCCCGAGCCACTGCGTGAGACGGCTGCCCACTGGCCTGGGCGGCTGGTGCTGACGACTCGCGGCAAGGTGATCAACGGCGACGCCGTTGAGGTAGGCCCGCTGGACGCGGACGAGGCCCATGCCCTCCTGTGTCACGAAGCGGGTCGGAATGTCGACCGGGCGCTGTCCGACGCCGTCCATCGGACCCTGGGTGGGCTCCCACTGGCGCTGAGCTGGGTGGGAGGAATGCTCCGCGCAGGGCGGTCTCCCCAAGAGATTTCAGCGGGGCTGCGCCCCGAGAGCGAGGACGGTCTGGAGGCGCTGTTCAAGCACAGCATCGACGACCTCCCCTCCCCGGCTCGCTCCATCCTGGGTGTCCTCGCGTTGCTGCCAGCCCCCATCCTGCGGTCCGACCTCGCGGACATGCTCGGCCTGACCTCTGAGCAGCTCGAACGGGCGCTCGATGCGCTCACCGTGAGGCACCTGGTCCTGCGTGACACCAGCGATGAAGGTGAGCACGTCTCCAGCCGTCACCCCTTCGTGCGTCAGTACATGCGAGAGGACGCGCCTCTTCATGCCGCGCTGAGGAAGAAGGTCATCACCTGGGCTCTGGACGTGTTGAAGCAGTCCGGGGGGGACCGACGGTGGAAGAAGTACCCTGACTTGTGGCGGCGCTGGCGGAACCTGCGCTCCGTGCTGGACCTCCTCGCGGGAAGCACCTCGCGCGAGGAAATGGGGCTCTTTCTTCAAGGCTGGCGGGACGCGGACTACTCCTTGTGGTCCGGAGGGCTCTGGCGTGACCGCATTGCCTTGGGAACCAAGGCAATCCAAGCGGCGACGCAGCTTGGCGAAGGTACCGAGGTACTTGAAGCCCATGCCGCCTATGACTCGGTGGCGGAGACGGCGTGGCATCTGGAGAGTCTTCCCCTACCGGACATCCTGCGGCACTTCGAACGAGCGGAAGAGCTCCTCAAGCGGGGTGACCACCGCAAGGAGCTTGCGATGGTCACCTACTACCGCTCGCGGTTCCTCCGAAAAGAGAAGAAGCTCACCGAGGCCCGCCGTCTCGCGGTGGAGGTCGAAAGCACCGCCACCGCGCTGAAGGACGAGCATCTGCGGGCCCTGGCGCTCAACACGCTGGGCAACATCGATATCGACGACGACAAGCCTGACGCAGCACGGAAGCAATATGCCGAGGCACGCAGGGGCTTCGAGAACCAGAAGGACCCGGAGATGCTGGCCGTCGTGGACAGAAACGAGGGAAAGGCCGCACTCAAGCTGGACCAGTATGGTCAGGCGCTCGAACTCTTCGAGTCCTCCATGAGCGGCTTCCGGGACCTCGGACTCGAAGCCGAAGAAGCGGAGACCGCCAACTACCATGCCCAGGCCCTTGCCAGACTCGGCGAGCGCGAGGAGGGCCGAGCCGAGTACGACTGGGCCCTGAACATCCTCGAAAATCTCGGCGCGAAGGTACGCGAGCGAGAATTCAAGGAAACGAAGCGGCTTCTTGAGTCGTCCGATAAGGGCTGAAGGAAGCCGCGTAGGCATCGAGCATCCGGGACAGCAGCTCCTCCGCGACAGAAGTAGCCCTCGGCTTCTCCACTCCCAAGGAGTGCAGCAGTTGCGTCAACCGGCTCAGGGCCTCTTCCTGGCTGTCCGCCATATGGGATTCATGGCGGCCACCACCTCCATTACGGAGCTGCCGCCGGAGTCGCATCCTGGGCAACGCGGTGCGCTGGATGAGCAGCGCTCCCGCGGGAAGTGGCAGCTCTTCACAGTCGGACCGCGACAACGGCATGTAGGCCGCCGGGCTGGACTGGTCCTGGGGGTGACGACCACGGGACTGCACCTGGGCCCCATGGAAACCGACCCACAGTTCAACAGCGGCTGAAGCGCTCAACCGCTTGGCCGAGCCTTCCGGCCGTACGCAAAGGTTTGCTCCCAGCACGCATCGTCCGACCCCGCTGACGCCAGCGGCGATGGTCGCTTCCACGAAGAGGCTGAGCTCTGGTAGCCACGGCGTCTTCAGGGGCATCCGCACTCCTCCGACTCCGGTGAGGCGCTGCTCTCATGCGTACCGCGCATCGCGAACATTGCTCGGCAGCCTGTCTACTCTACTTCCGTGTCGGACAGCCACCTTCCGCCCTCCAGGAACGACCTGTTCCTACCTTTCCGGCCCAAGACATCGCCACAATATGGAGATGCCGCGCGGAACCACACAGGGGGCGTCATCGCTCGCCGTTTGAAATCGCGCGGATGCATGCGGCGCTGATCGCCCCGAAGCACAGCCGCGAAAAGGGACCAAGCCTACAGGCATGTAGCACCCGATGGGGCTTCATCCCCCCACAGGCACGACGCCCCCCCGACTTGAGGTGAGAGCGGCTGATCCGTAATCAGCCGCTTGCGCCTCAAACGGGAGGGCCTGCACGCCGTCGATGCCCCGCTTGTTTCCCATGGGTCTTCGATGGAGCATCTCGATTACAACAACAATGCGCGCCCTCCGCCCCGCCCTGCTCGTCCCTGTCATCCTCGCCGTGCTGGGTGCGGTCGCGGGAATCTCCGTCGCGCTGCGCTCCCCGCCGGAGCCGGAGCCCGTGCCCCCCACCCCTCCCGCGCCCACCGTCACCGCGAGCCCGGCCCCCGTGAAGGACGGCCACCCTCTCACGGGCGCCTTTGCTGGCTCCGCCGCCTGCGGCGAGTGCCACGAGCACGAGCACGCCGCGTGGGAAAGGGACTGGCACGCCCGCGCGCTCTCCCCGGCCTCATCGAAGTTCGTCGTCGGAGACTTCCGCAAGACGCACTTCAAGGGTGACTCCAGCGAGGCGTGGATGCGCCGCGACGGCGAGCACCACCACATGCGCACCCGGGGTGCGGACGGCCAGCTCGCCGAGTTCCCCGTGCAGTGGGTCATCGGCGGCAAGCGCATGCAGGACCCCGTCACCACCATGCCCGAAGGCCGCTGGCAGGTCCTCCCCGTGTACTTCCATGTCACCGGCAAGGGCGAGTGGGTGGACTACTCGGAAGCGAAGCAGGGCGCCCTCACGCCGGACCACCCCTTCTTCTGGACCAACTTCCGCCGCAGCGCCCAGCACGCCTGCCTGGACTGCCACGTCACCGGGCTCGACGCGCGCTATGACCGCGCCGCGCACACGTGGACCACGAAGTTCACCGACGCGGGCGTCGCCTGTGAGAGCTGCCACGGCCCCGGCGCCCGCCACGCCGACACGCAGGACCCGAAGGACATCGTCCAGCCGGGCAAGCTGTCCGCCGAGCTGGGGCTCGCGGTGTGCGCGCAGTGCCATGGGCCGCGCCGCCCGCTCTTCCCCATCCTCGACGCCGCCCACCGCTTCCAGCCCGGCCAGCGCTACGACGCGCACTACCAGCCCATCGTCCTCTTCGTCGGCAACGAGCGCTCCGGCGACTACTTCACCGACGGCCGCCCGAGCACCTCCAGCTTCGAATACCAGGCCCTCCTCCAGTCCCGCTGCCACACCCAGGGCGGCGCCACCTGCCTCACCTGCCACACCGCGCCCCACTCGCCCCAGGCGCCCAACGAGCTCCAGAAGCCCGCGCAGGCCATGGCCCACGTCTCCGTCGGTGCCTCCACCTGCCAGCAGTGCCACGCGGACGTCTTCGCGCAGGGCCAGCGTCACACGCACCACACCGCGCGCGCCGCGCAGGACTGCCTGTCCTGCCACATGCCGCCCGTCGTCTCCGGGGTGCTCGACAAGTTCGCCGACCACGCCCTGGACGTGCCGGCCCCGGACAACACCACCCGCCATGGCGTCCCCAACGCGTGCAACACCTGCCACGCCAAGGCCACCCCCGAGTCCATGTCCCAGGCGCTCACGAAGTGGTGGCCCCAGGCCGCGGTGCGCCAGCAGCGCCGCCTGAGGCTCGCCGATGCCTTCGATGACAAGACGGCCGCCACCAGCCGCCCCGCGCTGGAGGCAGTGCTCGCTGACACCACGGAGGCCCCGTCCCTGCGAGGCGCCGCCGCGCGAATGCTGGCCCGTCGCTTCAAGCAGGAGGCCGCCCCGGCCCTGCGCGCGGCGCTGAAGGGGACGAAGGACAGCTCGCTGCGCACGGACGTCCTCGACGCCCTGGGCCTCGTGGGTGCGCGCGAGGCCGCGGGGGACGTGGCGCCGCTGCTCGCGGATGCGTCCCTGTGGGTGCGGCAGGCCGCCGCGATGACACTCACCACGTTCGGCGATGCGCGAGGCCCGGCCGCGCTGGAGACCCTCGCCTCCCGGCCCGAGACGTCCGGACTGGTGCAGCCCCACCTCCTGCTCGGCCAGCTCGCCATGCGCCGCAAGGACGTGGTCACCGCCACGCGCGAGTTCGAGCGCGCGCTGGACCTCCAGCCCTACAACCCCGACGCCCTCGTGCGGCTGGCCGACCTGTACATCGTCCAGGGCCAGGTGCAGCGCGGCCAGGAGCGGCTGGAGGAGGCCCTGCGCTTCGACCCGCAGAGTCGCGCCGCGAAGCAGCGGCTCACCATGCTCCGCCAGGGGCGCTGAACCCGCGTCGAGTTCCATCGGGAACTGAACCTTCACGGCTACCCCGGGGCAGCGGGATGCCCTCCGTCCGCCCCATCGCACCCGGGTGGCGAAGTTGCATCCGCAACACTGTTTCCCTTTCTGTTCATGGCACGGGCCCTGCCGCCCATCGCTTCATCCACTGCTGAGCAGCGCGCGCCCGTCATTTGTCCACAAGACGCAGGCCTGCCCTCAGGTACGTGGTCCGGGCAGGGGCTGCCTCGTACCTCTTGCGCGCCCCCATGAATGCCCTGCCTGCTCGCAGCCTGCTCCTCGCGCTCCGGCGTCCTGCCCGGCCTGCTGCTCGC
>JBKGHK010001569.1:0-780 GCA_046520375.1 Pyxidicoccus sp. 3LFB2 | reverse complement strand
CGCCGCGCCTCCCAGGCTCCGCACCTGCTCGCGCAGGCCCCGCGCCAGCGCGAGGTACCAGTCCGCGTGCCGCTCGGCCAGCACCTCCGCCCCGCGCATGTCCCGAAGCTTCCCGGCGGCGTACTGGCGGATGCTTTCGTACTGCCCCAGCCGCCGCTCTCCGTCCGGCCCCTCGGCCTCCAGCACCCGCAGCAGCGACTTGGAGCGCAGCGACTCCAGCACCTCCAGCACGTCCGGCGCGTCGGGAGGCAGCGCCAGCACCGCCTCCGCCGCGTCCAGCGTGAAGCCGCCTCGGAACACCGAGCAGCGCGCCAGCGCCATCTGCTCGACGGGCTCCAGCAGGTTCCAGGACCAGTCGATGGCCCCACGCAGCGTGGCCTGCCGCGCGCTGGCGTCCCTTCGGCCTCCGCGCAGCAGCTCGAAGCGGCGCGGCAGCCGCTCGCGGAGCTGACTCACGCTCAAGAGCCCCATGCGCGCCGCCGCCAGCTCCAGGGCCAGGGCGATGCCGTCCAGCTCGCGCACGATGTCCGCGACGCGGGGCGCCTCCTCCGCCGTCAGCTCGAACCCGCCCCGGGACTCCCGGGCGCGCTGGATGAACAGGCGCACCGCGTCCGAGCGGGCAATCTCCTCCAGCCGGGACTCCCCCACGTCCGGCACCGCCAGCGGCGTCAGGTCCAGCAGGCGCTCGCCGGGCAGGCGCAGCGCCTCGCGCGAGGTGGTGACGAAGCGCGCGCGCGGCGCCAGCGCCATCCACCGTCCCAGCGTGGCCGCACGTGCCGC
>JBKGHK010001568.1:0-785 GCA_046520375.1 Pyxidicoccus sp. 3LFB2 | reverse complement strand
CCGGCGCTCGCCCCGGTCCGCGAGGCACCACGCGGCGATGCAGTCCAGCTCCAGCTCCAGCCGGGGAGCACCCAGCTGGCCCAGCCGCTCGCGCGCCTTCGCCAGCGCGGTCTCCGCCTCGGTGACGCGCCCCAGCCGGCTGAGGATGCCCGCGGACATGGCCGTCACCATCGGCCCCCGCGAGTCGAGCGGCGCGCCCTCCAGCAGCGACACGCACCGGGCCAGCGGCTCCGCCAGCTCGCTGTCGCGGCCCTCAATCCAGAGCATCAGCACGCGGGCATACGCGCACCAGCCCAGCACCCGCCGGTCCTCCGACGCGGCCGCCGCGCCGTCGAGCATCTCCAGGGACTCGGCCATCCGCCCCTGGAAGAAGCGCAGCGCGGCCCAGGCCAGCAGCTGCTGGAGGAAGACCTCCGGCGCGCGCGGCATGGGCATGGACCCGAGCGTCCCCTCACACGTGTCCAGCTCCAGCGAGAAGAGCGCCACGCGCACCAGCACGGTGCCCACGTCCTCCCGGAGCGCGTCGTCCTCCGCGTGCTCTTGTGCCTCCAGCGAGGCGCGAAGCTCCCGAAGCTCCTTCAGGGCCTGGCGCAAATCGAGCATCCGCACCAACGCGCGGGCGCGGGCCAGGCGCACGCCGGACGGGGGCGGCTCCGAGGGCAGGGAGTCCAGCAGCGACAGCAGCTCGGCGGCGGCGCCGTGGCGCACCAGCGGCTCGGCCTGCTCGACGATGAAGGCCGCGCGCTCCGCGTCCCGGCCCAGCGCCCGGAGGTGCCGGCACGTCG
>JBKGHK010001567.1:0-791 GCA_046520375.1 Pyxidicoccus sp. 3LFB2 | reverse complement strand
CTTCAGGGCCCGGTGGACGGAACCACCGGCGCGCGGGCGGCGCGGCCGGAGTGCCTCCGGGAGGCACGCCCCAGCTCACCACCGGCCAGCCGCGCCTTCTCGCCTCGCGCTTCAGCCGGTGGTCAGGGTGCACGGCCACCGGCCGCCCCACCACCTCCATCACCGGCAGGTCCGAGTACGAGTCCGTGTAGAAGGTGCACGCGGACAGCGCCACGCCGGCCTCGCGCGCATAGGCCTCCGCGACGGTGCGCTTGCCCGCGCCGAAGCAGATGACGCCCAGCGGCCGGCCGGTGTGCCGGCCTCCGGTGTCCACCTCGAAGCGGTTGCACAGCACGGCGTCCAGCCGCAGCTCCCGCGCCACCAGTTCCGACAGGTAGCCCGACGAGGACGTGAGCAGCACCAGCCGGTCTCCGGCCTGGCGGTGCTCCTCCAGCGCCACGCGCGCGCCGGGGCGGTAGAGCGGGCGCACCATCTCCTCGTAGAAGGCGGCGGTGCGCTCCTGGATGGGCCGCGCCTCCGTGCCCGCGAGCAGGGCGATGGCGCGCGCCACCGCGTCCTGCATGGACACGAAGCCCAGGTGGTAGCGCGCAATCCACAGGCTGGCGCGCAGCGCCTGCAGCCGGGTGATGTGCCCCAGCTCCAGCTCTCGGCGCACCCACAGCGAGCCGGAGTTGGCGGCGATGAGCGTCTTGTCCAGGTCGAAGAAGGCGACAGCCACGCGGCAGCCTCTAGCAGTCCCGCCCGCGAGGGGCCTCGGCGCCGTCCATGCGTCCCGGCTGCCTGGCCACCCG
>JBKGHK010001566.1:0-791 GCA_046520375.1 Pyxidicoccus sp. 3LFB2 | reverse complement strand
TCGGCCGTCACCAGCGCGCGGGACAGCGCGGCCACGTCCACCGTGCCCGGCTCGCGCGCCTCGCCCGTCCATGTGCCCACCAGGGACGCGGCTTCTTCACGGGCCTCCGGCTTGTCATGGCCCAGCAGCGCCACCACCTCGGGCACGGGCAGGGCGCCCCGCCTCGCGAGTCCCCGCCGCAGCCGCAGCCGCAGGTCCACGTTGGACAGCGTGGCCAGCCGGGGCACCAGCAGCGCCGGGTCTCCCTCGTCGGAGAGGTACGCGGCGGCGGGCTCGGAGATGTCCGCGTGGCGGCTGGCCACCGCGAGGAACTCCACCCGCGTGCGCTCCTTGGGGAAGAGGAGGTCGAGCGCCTTGCGCGCTTCCTTCCGCACGTCCTGCTCGGGGGCGTCCAGCGCGGAGGCGAGGGCGGCCTCGGCCTCGGAGTCGTTCAGCTTCGCCAGCTCCTGCGCCGCCGTGATTCGCACGTACAGGTGCGTCTCCAGGTCGGTGAGCAGCGCCTCCAGCTTCACGCGGGCCCGCTCGCCGCCAATGGCGCGCAGCCCGCGCATGCCGGCCTGCTGCAGCTCCAGGCTGGCGCCGTCCACCGCGGCGGCCTCCACCTTCTCCTCGACGCGGCGGCGGTCCTCTCCGTCGGGCAGCTTCGCGGCGAGGCGGCCCAGGCCCTCAATCGCGGCGGCCATCATCGAGGGCTCCGTCGGAGCCTCCGGCGTGCCACCCGCGGCGACAGTCTCCAGCTCGGACAGGGCGCGTGCGTCACCCAGGGTGCCCAGGGCCAGCAGGGCGCGCTC
>JBKGHK010001565.1:0-795 GCA_046520375.1 Pyxidicoccus sp. 3LFB2 | reverse complement strand
GCCCCCGTGAGACTCCGCTCCCTTGAGAAAACCCGCGCCCTGCGCCTGACCAGCACGCTCCTGCTGGTGTCGTGCGGTGGCGGCATGAAGCACCTCCACACGACGGGCGACGCCGTGGGTGGGTACGAGGCCGTCGAGAGCTGGCCCGTCCTCCCTGAAGGCTACCTGCTGGGTGAGGTCACCGGGGTGGCGGTGGACTCGAAGGACCGGGTCTTCATCTTCCACCGAGCCGGCAAGCAGTGGGGCAACGACGAGCTCATCTCCCGGCCCACGGTGCTGGTGCTCGATGGCGAGACGGGCCGGATGGTGGCCACCTGGGGCGAGAACCTGTTCAAGGTGCCCCATGGCCTGTCCATCGACGAGGACGACAACGTCTGGCTCACGGACGTGAAGCTCCACCGCGTCTTCAAGTTCTCCCCGGACGGCCAGCTGCTGCTCCAGCTCGGAGAGGGCGCGTGAGCCCGGGATGCACGAGGCTGCTGCTTGGCTGGGTGCTGCTGGCCGGGGCTGCGTGCTCCAGCTCGCCCGTGGCCTTCGACAAGCCCACGGATGTCGCCGTCGCGCCGAATGGGGACTTCTATGTCTCGGACGGTTACGGGAACACACGGGTGGCCCGCTTCAAGGCGGATGGCACCTACGTGTCGGAGTGGGGCGGCGCGGGGGACAAGCCCGGCGAGTTCGACATTCCGCACGGCATCGCCCTGGGGCCGGATGGCCGCGTGTACGTGGCCGACCGGGGCAATGCGCGCATCCAGGTCTTCGACGCGGAAGGCGCCTTCATCACGGAGTGGAAGG
>JBKGHK010001564.1:0-797 GCA_046520375.1 Pyxidicoccus sp. 3LFB2 | reverse complement strand
CCGCCGTCACTCCGAGCTGGAAGGCCTCATCGGCTTCTTCGTCAACACCCTCGTGCTGCGCTCGCGCATCGACTCGGGTGCGTCCTTCCGCCAGCTGCTGGCCCAGGTGCGCACCACCGCGCTGGGCGCCTTCGAGCACCAGGATGTGCCCTTCGAGAAGCTCGTCGAGGAGCTGCAGCCCCAGCGAGACTTGAGCCGCTCGCCGCTGTTCCAGGTCTCCTTCACCCTGCAGAATACGCCCGCTTCCGAGCTGTCCCTGCCGGGCCTCTCCTTCCGCCTGCTGGAGACGGAGAGCCGCGTCGCCCGCTTCGACCTGGCGCTCATCCTGAGTGACATGCCGGAAGGCTTCGGCGGCCTGCTCGAGTACAACACCGACCTCTTCGACGCTTCGACGGCCGCGCGGATGATGGCGCACCTGGAAGGGTTGCTGGAGACGGTGCTGGCGCAGCCCCAGGCGCGCCTGGGAGACCTCTCGCTGCTCTCCGTGACGGAGCGGCAGCGGGTGCTGGTGGATTGGAATGCCACCGGCTCCGAGTACTCGCGCGAGGCGAGCGTCCATCAGCTCTTCTCCGCGCAGGCCGCGCGGACGCCAGACGCCATTGCCGTTGAGTCGGAGAGCGGAACGCTCACCTACCGGCAGCTCGATGAGCGCTCCAACCAGCTCGCGCACCACCTGCGCACCCTCGGCGTCACTCCCGGCACTCGCGTCGCGCTGTGCCTGGAGCGAGGCCTGGAGCTGCCTGTGGGCCTGCTGGGCATCCTCAAGGCTGGCGCCGCCTTCGTCCCGCTGGACCCGG
>JBKGHK010001563.1:0-802 GCA_046520375.1 Pyxidicoccus sp. 3LFB2 | reverse complement strand
GGCCTTCGCCACGGCGCCCGCGCGGCGCTGGTCCGCCCTGGCGTTGGAGCTGGCCATCCGGAGCCGTGGCCGCCACATCGTCTCCGCGCGCGACTTCAGCTTCCGGCGCCACCGGCGGCTGGCGGGGGTCCAGGGCTTCGCTCCCCGTGGGGAGCAGCCCTTCTCTTCCCTGATGGACGCGTGAGCGCGAGCACCTCCATGCCCCCCACCCCGAATGCCGCCGAGCCCGCCGTCACCCAGCGCGTCCACGCCTTCGTCGAGGCCGCGGGCATGGGCTCGCCCCTGGGGCCCTTCGTCCAGGCCTGCGCGGCGTTCCGCACGGGGCTGGACCGCTTCGAGGGCGCACGGGACTTCCACTACTTCGCGGGTGAGGAGAACGCGCGTCTGGAGCTGAAGACCTCCGCCCTGCCGTCGGCCACGTTCGGCTTCGCCGCGGCCGGAAGGCTGGTGGCCATCGCCTGCGAGACGTTCCAGGACCTGCGCGCCCGGCTGCCGGAAGGGGCCCTCACGCGGGACACTCCCCTGTTCCTGGCGCTGCCGGACCCGCTGGACCTGGGGATGGAGGTGTCCCCGGAGCTGGAGCGCAACGCCGCGCGGCGCCTGGAATCCCTGGGGCGGCGGGTGTTGTCCCTCACCTTCGAGAACCTGGGCTGGTCCTGGCCCGGAGGTCCCTGGCACTTCTTCGGCGGCGGACACGTGGGGTTTGCCCGGGCGCTCCAGGCCGCCGGCCGCCTGGCTGGCCGGCCGAGCGCCAACCGGGGCCTGACCGGTGGTGGCGTCCGGTGGACACGCCGTGCGCTGG
>JBKGHK010001562.1:0-805 GCA_046520375.1 Pyxidicoccus sp. 3LFB2 | reverse complement strand
CCGCTGCTGAGCCTGCCCCGGCCGCGCCGCGCACCACCGTGGTGCGCGGCAAGACGCCGCCGCCTCCGGAGCGCCGGAGCGCAGAGACCCCACCGGCGCCATCACCGTCATCGATGCGCGCGAGCGCGCGGGTGAGGCGCGGGACACGGCGGAGCTGCTCGTGGGCTCGGTGGGGCTCGCGGTGCAGGACTCCGGCGGCTACGGGCAGAGCAAGAGCCTGGTGGTGCGCGGCGCCGCGGCCAATGGCGTGCTCGTGTTTCTCGATGGGATTCCGCTCAACGGCGCGGGCGGCATGGCCGACCTGTCGCAGATTCCCGCCGCGCTGGTGGAGCGCTTCGAGGTGCTGCGCGGTGGCGCGGGCGCGCGCTATGGCTCGGGAGGACTCGGCGGCGCGGTGAACATCATCACCCGCGCGCCCGGCCCGCACCTGCGCGTCAGTGGCGAGGTGACGTACGGAAGCTGGGACACGGTGCTGGGCCACATGGCCGCCACCGGGCCGCTGCTCGACGGACAGGCGCTGCTGCTGGTGCACGCGGGGCGCTCGGACGGGGACTTCGCGTACGAGCTGGATGAGCTGCCCGCCGTGGACGACAACCCGCTCACCCCCGAGCTGCGCGCGCGCAATGACGCGCGGGGCGGCGGTGGGCTGCTGCGCTACCGGCGAAGGCTTCCCGGAGGCTCACGCCTGGATGCGCTCGCGGAGCTGTCGGCTGGAGGACCGCGCCATCCCCGGCACGGTGCAGAACCCGCAGTCCTCCGGCAACCAGGAGCTGGGGCGGCTGGCGCTGGGGCTGCGCTGGTCGGG
>JBKGHK010001561.1:0-805 GCA_046520375.1 Pyxidicoccus sp. 3LFB2 | reverse complement strand
CCCGCCGCCCCCACGCCCCCGCCCGAGGCCGCGGCCCGGCCGGGTGAGAGCGCCGTGTACCTCGTGAAGAACAGCGGCGTGCGCTGCATCACCACCCCGTGCCCGTACTTCATCGCCACCCGTGCGGACAAGCCGGGCTCCGAGCCCCTGCAGATTCACGAGCTGGACCTGGCCGCCGTCTCGGGCGCTCCGAGGAGCGCACCCAGTCCCTGACGCAGCAGACGGAGATGGGCGAGGGCCTCAAGGTGGAGGCCACCCTGGAGACACGGGAGAACGCCGGCCCCGCGGGCGCCGCCACCGTCCTCAAGGTCGGCAAGCTCGCCAACTGACGGCTAGATGTGCAGTCCCAGCTGGAGCCCGGGCCAGTGCTGGACGCGCTGATCCGCCTCCGGCTGGCGCTCGCTCACCGACATCCGGGTGATGGAGTCGAAGTCCGGCTGGCCCCACACGAACCACAGGTTGTAGGTGGGCCCGGCGAACACGGCCAGGCGCGGCAGCACCTGGAAGCCGAGCATCAGCCGCGCCTGCCCGAGCACGTTGCCGCCGTCACCCTCCAGCGGCTTCTGCACCGGCTGCACGGCGCCGCCCGTCACGTCCCCGTCCAGCCAGAAGCGGTGGCCCAGCGTCAGGTGCCCGCCCAGCCCCGCGCCGAAGCTGAAACGCGCGTCCCGCCCCGGCTCGAAGCCCGACATCAGCGTGAGGTAGAACGGCCCGCCGCCGAACTTCACGGCCAGGTTGGTGACCTGGATGTCGCTGGCCCACAGCTCCACGTGGACCTTGCCCCGGCGCAGCCCCCGCGTCGGCG
>JBKGHK010001560.1:0-807 GCA_046520375.1 Pyxidicoccus sp. 3LFB2 | reverse complement strand
CCGCTGCCCGTGGAGGCCCGCACGACGCCGCACGGCACCGTCCATGTCTCCGAGCGCGTGCTGTCCCCGGAGCACCGCCACGGCAGCGCCCCCCTGGCGGGAGCGCTGGACGTGGAGGGCGAGCTCGTCGCCAGCCTCGCGCTGCAGGCGGAGCTGGCCGGCGTGGACTTCCAGCGGATGCTCTTCCTGGACACGGAGACGACGGGCCTGGCCGGCGGCACGGGCACGGTGCCCTTCCTCGTGGGCCTGGCCTGGTTCGAGGGGCGCTCGCTGCGCGTGCACCAGCTCTTCCTGCGCCGGCTGGGCGAGGAGTCGCCCATGCTGCGCGTGCTCGCCGAGCGCATGGCGCAGTCCTCGTGCCTCGTCACCTTCAACGGCAAGAGCTTCGACTGGCCCCTGCTGCGCACGCGCTTCGTCCTCAACCGCGTCGCCACCCCCGCCGAGCTGCCCCACCTGGACCTGCTGCACTGCGCCCGCCGCGTCTTCAAGCACCGCGGCTCCGGCGCGCGGCTGGTGCACATGGAGGAGCAGGTCCTCGGGCACCGCCGCGTCGGCGACGTGGACGGAGCGCTCATTCCGGAGCTGTACTTCCGCTTCCTCCGGGGCGGAGACGGCTCGGCGCTCACGCCCGTGCTGGAGCACAACGTCAACGACCTGCTCCTGCTGGCCGCGCTGCTCGGCGAGCTGGTGCGCCGCTTCCGAGCGGGGAGCGCGGGGGCCTCGGTGCCCTCCAGCGAGGACCCCCGGGACTTGCTGGGCTTCGCCGGGGTCGCCCTCCGGGCCCGCGACTATGCCCGGGCCGAGGCC
>JBKGHK010000155.1:0-17302 GCA_046520375.1 Pyxidicoccus sp. 3LFB2 | reverse complement strand
CGGGCGGCGCGGGCTCCGACACCATGGAGCCGGGCACCAGCGACGACACCACCCTGGACCCGGGCACGGGCGGCTCCGGCACGGACATGGGCACCGGCACCAGCGATGACACCACGCTGGACCCGTCCGGCACGGGCGGCGCTGGCAGCACGACGCCGGACACCGGCACCTCCACGGACACGTCCGGCAGCTCCACCATGCCCGAGGGCGGCAAGAGCAAGTAACCCCGCTCCTGCTCTGACACCATGAGGCAGTGGACGATGCCCGTGCACCCCGTGCGCGGGCATCGCCATTTCCAGGGTCCGCTCCGGCTCAATTCCTTTCATCGAAGTGGAGCCCTGAGCCGAAGCACGCACTCCGCCGCACCGTGGGCCCTGACATCCTCCGCGCGCGGGCCTCTACGCTCCAGGCTCCACCAACCTGGAGGTATTTCGCATGCTGAATTCCTGGATGCGTCGTGCGGCCCTCACCGTGGCGCTGGCGGCGGGCGCGCTGTCCGGCTGTGGTCCCAACCTGGAGCCCGAGACGCCGGAGCCGACGGGCACCGCGGAGCAGGAGGTCATCTATCCCTGCAGCGTCGAGCAGCCCACCTGCCGCATCTCCGGGCAGCTGTGCAACTTCGACGCGGGCATCTGCCAGTGGCGCTGCAATGGCCAGTGGTGCCCGCCGAACCGGAACTGCTGTCTCTAATGGCCCTCGTGCCCTGAAACGACACCGCTCCCCACCCGCCCCGCGAGGGCCCTGGTGGGGAGCGGCGCTCATCCGAAGGCGCTGGCGCGCTCAGGTCACCTTGATGACAGGCGAATAGGGCGTGCCCACGGGCTCGATGATGCGCGGGTTGCCTCCGGCGCCGGGGTTGTTGCCGGGTCCGCCATCGGGTTGCAGATGCGGCGGGCCCCGGCGGGGCGCGTCCTCGTCGGTGCCCGCGTTGCGGTCGGGCGCGGTGGGAATGGCCTCGGGTGGAATGTGCAGCACGTCGTCCTTCTTGCTCATGGCGGCCTCCTTTCCTCCAACGTGGGTGCCCTCACGTCCCAGGGCACCCGTCATACCGGCGCCTGCTTGAATGGCCGCTCAAAGCTTGTCAGCGTGTCTGCCCATGAATCCCTCCGGTCGCTGCCTCGTGGGGTGGTCTCTCGTCGCGAGCTTCCTCATGGCCCCCGGGGTGGCCTCCTCCGAGGAGCCCCCGAGGCCGGCCGCGCGGCGCAAGGCGGCGCCCGTGCAGCAGGTGAAGGGCACCCGCGTGTCCCTGGCGCCTCCCGAGGGCTTCATCGAGGGGAGGAGCTTCAGCGGCTTCCGCCAGGAGGAGACGGGCGCCTCCATCATGGTGACGGAGCTGCCCCTCGCCTTCGAAACCGTCAGCAAGGGCCTCACCGCCGAGGCGCTCAGCTCCCAGGGCATGGAGTCGCTGTCCCGCAAGCCGGCGAAGGTGGGCGGCCACACGGGGTTTCTCGTCCAGGTCCGGCAGGCCTCGGGGGACAAGGTCTTCCTCAAGTGGATTCTCGTGCTCGGCAATGACTCCGACACCCTGTTGCTCACCGCCGCCTGGCGCGAGCAGGACAAGGCGCTGAGCCGGCCCCTGGAGCAGGCCCTGCGCTCCGCGCGCTGGACGCCGGACGCCGCGCCCGGGCCCGGGCTGGAGCTCTTCACGCTGAAGCAGACGCCCGGGCTGAAGGAGGCTCAGCGCATTCAGGGCGTCGTCATGTACACACGCGATGGGCAGCCGCCGGGAAGGCCTCCCGCGATGGCGCCCCACCTGCTCGTCGCCCCCTCGATGACGCCCACCCGCGTGGACGAGGACGTGGAGGCCTTCTCCCGCGTCCGCCTGGAGGGCGTGGCCGAGAGCCTCACCCTCGAGTCCAGTGCCCTGCTGACGGTGGACGGCCTGAAGGGCCACGAGGTGGTGGCGCGAGCGAAGGACGCCAACCCGCCGCGGGACTTCACGCTGTACCACCTGCTGCTGCTGGACGAGGGCCGCTACTTCCTCATCCAGGGCCGCGTGGGCGACGAGGACCGCGCCACGTACCTGGAGCACTTCAAGACGGCCGCGCGGAGCTTCCAGCGTGTCCCCCTCCCCTGAGGGCGCTCCATCCGGCGGGGCGTCCAGGATGAGCAGCCGGGCAGCCGAGCGCACGCCGTCTCCCCCGCATCCCCGGGGACGGAGAGCCCGGGCGGGCAGGCACTGTGCGTCGGTGGCACCTTCGAGGCGAGACACGCTATCGACAGAAGGGAACCGCAGGTGAATCGGGGTGGGGCGATATGACTGTGAAACTGCTGCTGGCCGGCCGGCGTGGCGTGAGCGGCCACCTCTTCGCGCCCCTCGAGGAGGCCCAGCCCTGGCTGCGGCGGGCCCTCGCCTGGTTCCATGAGCACACCGAGGAGCAGTTGGAGAGCATCCGCATGGGCACCGGCCCCCAGGGCGCGCCCATGCTCCGGCTGCGGCTGCACCCGGCCGCGGGCGAGGTGTCGTTCCTGGCGGCCACCGGCGGCCGGATGGTGGTCTCCGCCGAGACGTCCGCGGTGGGCCCCGGCTACCACATCTACCTCTGCGACATGCTGACGCGGCTGGGCCAGGAGCTGGGCATCACCTGGGCGGACCCGGACGAGGCGGCGGGCGTGGGCGACCCGACGGGTTACTTCCACACGGGCGACGCGGGCCCGGTGGAGGTCTACATGCTGGCGTCGCTCCAGGACTCCGTCGCCCAGGTGCTGCGCATGCGCCGCCAGGGCGAGTCGGGCTTCGGCCTGTCCATGCGCTTCGGCCACACCTTCGAGCACCCCGGCGCGCTGCTGACGCCGCTGGGGCCCCGCGACGAGCGTTGGCTGCGTGACGTCTTCGAGGATCCGCGCCGTGGCATGGACGTGTTCCCCTGGTGGAAGCCGGGCCTGAACGCGCGCACGCACCTGAGCCGCGCGCTGTGCCGGCTGTGGACGGACGTGGTGTGGCGCCCGCCCCTGCTGGACGAGGAGCGCGGCCTGCTGCGCGACGTGGCCCGCCTGCTGGAGCTGGCCTGGCGTGAGAACCCGACGCTTCCCTACCCCTGGCGCGAGTGGCAGGAGGTGCTGGGCTACCTGGGCATCGGCGGCACGCTGGCCGAAGAGGTCCGCCGCCGCGCCGCCAGCGCACCGGGGGGCCCGTCCATCGGCTACCGCCGGGGCTCGGTGCAGGTGGTGCTGCCCGAGGGCTGGGAGATTCGCATCCCCGGCTCGCTCGCCGAGGCCCACCTCCAGGACGGCACGTGGGTGGCGAGGGACCACCGCCGCAGTGTGCGCTTCGTCCCCCTGGAGGACGGGGCCGAGGAGAGCCTGGCCCCCACCACCGCCGAGCGCCGCGCGCTGGAGCTGGAGCACCATGGCGAGCGGGTGAGTGGCCGCGCCTCCCTGCACGTGGAGCCGGGCGAGTGCCGGCTGACGGCCCTGTGCAGCTCCGGCAGGCGCCGGGCCCTCTGCGTGGTCAGCTTCGACGACCCGGAGGAGCAGGACTGGGCGCTGGGGACCTGGCGCTCACTGGACCACGCTGCCGCTGCCTGACGCTTGCCGGTCCGGAGGGGCACTCCCACATTCAGCGGGCATTTTCCCTTAGAGGAATCGAGAGCCTGTATGAGTAGGGAGGTCTGGCCGGGCAAGTCCTGGCCGCGCGGTGCGACGTTCGACGGCACCGGCGTCAACTTCGCCGTCTTCTCCTCGGTGGCCACCCGCGTGGAGGTCTGTCTCTATGACCCCGCGAACCCAGCGAAGGAAACCGAACGTTTCGACCTGCCGGAGGTGACGGACAACGTCTTCCACGGCTACGTGCCGGGCCTGGAGCCGGGCACGCTGTACGGCCTGCGCGTGCACGGCCCGTATGAGCCGGCGCAGGGACATCGTTGCAACCCCCACAAGCTGCTGGTGGACCCGTACGCCAAGGCCCTGTACGGCGACATCGACTGGCGCCAGCCCGTCTTCGGCTATCCGCTGGGCAACGCGCAGCAGGACCTGGCGAAGGACGAGCGCGACAGCGCCGCCGGCATGCCCAAGAGCGTGGTGGTGAGCGACTTCTTCGACTGGGGCAACGACAGGCGCCCGGACGTGCCCTGGCGCAAGACGGTGCTGTACGAGGCCCACGTGCGCGGCCTCACCATGCGCCACCCCGGCGTGCCCGAGCACCTGCGCGGCACCTATGCGGGCCTGGGCTCGCCCGCCGTCATCGAGCACCTCCAGAAGCTGGGCGTCACGTCGGTGGAGCTGCTGCCGGTGCACGCCTTCGCGGACGACTCGTTCCTGGGCGACAAGAAGCTGTCCAACTTCTGGGGCTACAACACCCTGGGCTACTTCGCGCCCGAGCAGTACTACGCCAGCCGCAAGACGCCCGGCGCCGCCGTGGCCGAGTTCAAGGCCATGGTGCGCAGCCTGCACGCGGCCGGCATCGAAGTGATTCTCGACGTCGTCTACAACCACACCTGCGAGGGCAACCACCTGGGGCCCACGCTGTCGCTCAAGGGCATCGACAACGCGAGCTACTACTGGCTCATGCCAGAGAAGCGGCACTACCTGGACTTCACCGGGTGTGGCAACAGCGTCAACGCGTCCAACCCGGCCGCGGCGCGGCTCATCGTGGACAGCCTGCGCTACTGGGTGAACGAGATGCACGTGGACGGGTTCCGGTTCGACCTGGCCACGGTGCTCGGGCGCACGGGCGAGGGCGGCTTCGACCGGAACGCGGCGATGTTCCAAATCATCCACCAGGACCCGGTGCTGGCGCGCACGAAGCTGATTGCCGAGCCGTGGGACGTGGGGCTCGGCGGCTACCAGGTGGGCGGCTTCCCGGCGCCGTGGCGCGAGTGGAACGGCAAGTACCGGGACGCGCTGCGCCGCTACTGGAAGGGCGATGAGAACCTGGCCGGGGAGATGGGCTACCGGCTCACGGGCAACGCGGACCTGTACGCGGAGGCGCGGCGCAAGCCGCAGGCGAGCATCAACTTCGTCACCGCGCACGACGGCTTCACGCTGCACGACCTGGTGACGTACAGCCAGAAGCACAACGAGGCCAACGGCGAGCACAACCGCGACGGCGCGGACGACAACCAGTCCTGGAACTGCGGCGTGGAGGGTGAGACGGACAACGCGGAAGTCGTCTCCCTGCGCGAGCGCCAGAAGCGCAACCTGCTCGCGTCGCTCTTCCTGTCCACCGGCATTCCGATGATTGTCGCCGGTGACGAGATGGGCCGGACGCAGGGGGGCAACAACAACGCGTACTGCCAGGACAATGATTTGTCCTACGTGGACTGGAACCTGGATGAGCGGCGCCAGAAGCTGCTCGAATTCACGCGCAAGCTCATCCACTTCCGGCACGGGCAGCCGGTGCTGCAGCGGCGCCGCTTCTTCAAGGGCGCGCACCTGTGGGACTCGGAGCACAAGGACCTGACGTGGTTCCGGCCGGACGGGACGGAGATGAGCGGGGAGGACTGGCAGAAGCCCTTCACGCGCTCGTTCGCCTTCCTCCTGGGCGGCGACGCCATTCCCACGCCGGACGAGCGCGGCCAGCGCATCTATGGCGACGCGCTGCTCATCCTGCTCAACGCGCACCATGAGGCGATGTCCTTCAAGCTCGCGCCCGCGGCGCCGGGGCAGCGGTGGGAGCTGGAGCTGTACACGGCGGATGACAACCAGAACGGTGAGCCGGTGCCGGCGAATGGGAAGTTCGAGGTGACGGGCCGCTCGCTCGCGGTGTTCCGGCAGGTCGAGGGCTGAAGCAGCACGGTGCGCGGCCCTCGCCTGGACGGGTGAGGGCCGCCGCACGGTCCGTGGTAGCGTGCCGGGCCACATGTCGATGATTCAGTTCACCCGGAACTACACGGACCGCTCGAACGACTACGGCTTCCAGTTCGAGTTCTTCTGCGACAAGTGCGGCAACGGGCACATGTCGCCGTTCATCGCGAGCAAGGTGGGAGTGGCCACGGGGATTCTCCGTGCGGCGGGCTCCTTCTTTGGCGGGACGATTGGACGCGCGGCGCACGCGGGCACGCACCTGAAGGATGCGCTGCGCGGCCAGGGCTGGGACGAGGCCTACGCGGAGGCGGTGGAGGCCGGGAAGCAGCACTTCAAGAACTGCACGCGGTGCGGGAAGTGGGTGTGCCCCAGGTCCTGCTGGAATGACGGCCGGAGCCTGTGCGAGGCGTGCGCGCCGGACCTGGGTGAGGAGGCCGCTTCCATCCAGGCGCATGTGGCGGTGGAGCAGGCGCGCGAGAAGGCTCGCACGGTGGACCATGTCGCGACGCTGGACATGAAGGCGACGCGGATGGCGGCGTGTCCGCACTGCAGCGCGAAGGTGGAGGGCGGGAAGTTCTGCGCGGAGTGTGGCAAGCCGCTCACGGTGCAGAAGGTGGGCTGTGGGAAGTGCGGCACGGAGATTCCCGAGCGCGCGAAGTTCTGCCCGGAGTGCGGGACGGCACGGAGCGGGTGAGCGTGTCGATGCGCGTGTGCCCATGAAGCTTCGGGAGCGCGCGAAGTCCTGCCGAGCGCGGTACGGCGCAGAGCGGGTGGCCTCGTCGACGCGCTCCTGCCTCGCGGGCCCATGACTTGGAGGCACGGTGTCCCGGGACACGCAGGAAGACGGAGTGCGGCAGGTGTACGGGGAGATTGCTCCGGCCTACGAGGCGCTCTTCCCGGTGCTGCACCGGTATGAGGACCGGGTGGAGCGCTTCCTCGCGGAGGCCGTGACTCCCGGGTGCCGGGTGCTCGACGTGGGCTGTGGCCCGGGGCTGCACACGCGGGGACTGGATGCCTCCGTCACCGTGGTGGGGACGGACCTGTCACCGGAGATGCTGGAGCTGGCGCGGCGGGCACGGCCCGAAGGTGCGTGGCACCTGCACAGCTACCACCAGCCGATTCCCGCGGAGTGGGGGCGCTTCGGCGTGGCGCTGGCGATTGGCTGTCTGGACTTCTGTGAGGATTTGCCGCGCGTCCTGGGCCAGCTCGCCGAGGCGCTGGAGCCCGGCGGGAGGATGCTCTTCACGGTGCTGGAGCGGCGGCCCGGGCTCGAAGGGCACGAAGCGCCCACGCGCGAGGTGCAGACGGCGGGCCCCACCGTGGCGCTGCACCTGTACTCCTTCGAGGAGACGGCCCGCGCGGTGACGGGCGCGGGACTGCTGCCCCGTGCGTATGCGCACGCGCCGGGTTGGGTCCACCTCACGGAACAGCGGACCATGTGGTTCGGCTGGTGGGACGTGGAGCGGCGGTAGGTCAGGCCGGCTCAGGGCTGATGACGCGGTTGCGAAGCCTCGGAGCCCGCTGAACCGCGCGGGTGATGCAGGCGGCATCACATCCTCTTCGCTGCAAGCTCCTTCGCCGTGTCGATGAAGAGGCGCAGCGGCCCGGACCGCTGCGCCCGGCTGGGGAAGTAGAGGAAGAAGCCGGGCACAGTGGGCGCGTACGCCTCCAGCACCCGCACGAGCCGCCCGCTGCGCAGCTGCTCCTGCACCGCCGGCTCGAGGGTGTACATGAGCCCGGCGCCTGCCTGGGCCATGGACAGCATCAGCTGGCCGTCGTTGGTGACGGTGCCCCCACGCACCGGCACGCGCCACGTCCTGCGGCCCCGCTCCAGTTCCCACGCGTAGAGCGCCCCGCTCGTCTGCGCGCGGAAGGAGATGCACTCGTGGCGCAAGAGGTCCTCGGGCTTCTGGGGCGTGCCGTGGCGCTCGAGGTAGCTGGGAGCGCCCACCACCACGAAGCGGAAGGCGTCGGTGAGCCGCACCTGCACCATGTCGCGCTCGATGGCCTCGGTCAGCCGCACGCCCGCGTCGTAGCCCTCCGCCACGATGTCCACGAAGCGGTCCTCGACGACGACCTCCACCTCCACCCGCGGATGGCGCGCGCGGAAGGCAGGCAGCACCGGGGCGATGACGAAGGGCACCGCCATCGCTGGGGCCGACAGCCGCAGCCGCCCCACCGTCTCGCCCGGCTGGGCGGCCACGGTGGTGAGGGCGGCCAGCACCTGACCAAACCCAGGGCCGGCCTCCTCCACGAGGCGCCGCCCTGCATCCGTCAGCGCCACGCTGCGCGTCGTGCGGGTGAGCAGTACCACTCTCAGCTGCTCCTCGAGCAGGCGCACGGCCTGACTGACGGCAGGCGAGGAGACGCCCAGCTCGCGCGCCGCTCCTCTGAAGCTGCGCAGCCGCGCCACGGCGAGGAACATCTGCAGCTGGGGAAAAAGAGCCGTCTTCATGGTGAGAGTCCCCGTGAAGCCTGGAGAAGAGCCGCCTGCTCGACGCCGAGCCCAGAGCAGCCGCCTCGCATTGTTAACGGCTCGTTACCAGCCCAGTCACCTGTTGGCGTCTAGTCCGGAGCGCCCGGCGCGCATATCTCTTTTCCGTCAGAGCAAATCACTCGCCTTCTCGCGCGGCATCTCGCCGCGGCACGTGGCGAGCCGGAAAGTCCTCATGCGCAAGGTCTTCCTCATCACCGGCGCCAGCCGAGGCATGGGCGTGGACATCGCCCGCGCCGCCCTCGCTGCCGGCCACCAGGTGGTCGCCACCGGCCGCCGTCCTGAAGCCGTCGAGCAGGCAGTTGGCGCCCACAGGGACCTGCTGACGACCCGCCTGGACGTCACCACGCCCGCGGATGCCCAGGCCGCCGTCGCGGCCGCCGTGGACCGGTTCGGCCGCATCGACGTGCTGATCAACAACGCGGCCACCTTCCAGGCGGGCTACTTCGAGGAGATCAGCCCGGAGCAGTTCCGCGCGCAGCTGGAGACGAACCTGTTCGGCCCGCTGAACGTCACCCGCGCGGTCCTCCCGGTGATGCGCAAGCAGCGCTCAGGACACATCGTCACCATCACCTCGGTCGCCGGCTTGATTGGCCAGGAGTTCTGCGCCGCCTACGCCGCCTCGAAGTTCGGCCTCGAGGGGTGGATGGAGTCGCTGCGGTTCGACGTGGCGCCGTACGGCATCCGCACCACCATCGTCGAGCCCGGCTTCTTCCGCACCGAGCTGCTGGAGGAGGCCTCGACGATATGGCCCAAGCTGTCGATTGACGACTACGCCGAGCGGACCGCGAAGACCACCGCCGCCTGGAAGAGCATGAACGGCAAGCAGGCCGGCGACCCGGCCAGGCTCGCGAAGGCACTGCTCACCGTCATCGAGCAGCCCGAGCCGCCGCTGCGCTGGGTCGCCGGCGCCGATGCGGTCGCCGCGGTCGAGCAGAAGGCGAAGGAACTGCTGACGCAGCTCGACGCCCACCGCTCCCTGTCCAGCTCCCTGGCCCACACCGACTCCTGACCGCCAGCAAGGAACCCTCGACATGAACCACCAGACCTCGAATCCGGCCTACACGCCGCCTGGCCAGCGCAAAGCCCTCATGATGGGCGTTGCTTTGATTGCAGCGCTCTTCTTGCCTCGGATGGCTTTCGCCGCCGCGAAACCAACACCCAGCTCGAAGACTGAAGAAGTCAGGATGAAGAGCGTCCGCTTCAACAACCATGGCATCGAGATGGCGGGCAACCTCTACTTCCCGAAGGGCTTCAGCGAGAGCAGACAGTACCCCGCCATCATCACCATCCACCCGGGCGGTGGCGTCAAGGAACAGACGGCCGGCGTCTATGCGCAGAGGCTGGCGGAGCAAGGGTTTGTCACCCTGGCGTTCGACGCGTCACACCAGGGGGAGAGCGGAGGCATGCCCCGGTTCCTGGACGACCCGATGAAGCGGGTTGGAGACATCTACAGCGCCGTGGATTACCTGACCTCGCTTCGTTACGTAGACGCGGGTCGCATCGGGGCTCTGGGCATCTGCGCCGGCAGCGGGGCCACGGTCAAGGCCGCTTCGACCGAGCGTCGCATCAAGGCCGTGGCAACCGTGAGCGCGGTGGACGTTGGCGCCGCGACCCGGAAGGGGTGGGACGGCAAGGCCTCTGAATCCGAGCTGCTCGCGACGCTCGAGGCGGTCGCCAGGCAGCGCACGGCCGAAGCCGCCGGAGCCGCACCGGTCTATGTGCCCTATGTGCCGAAGGTCGGGGACACGTCGGCGCCCCGTGATTTGCAGGAGGCGGCCGACTACTACCTGACGCCTCGCGGTCAGCATCCGAACGCTCCCAACAAGATGCTGTTGACCAGCATCAGCCACCTGGCGTCGTTCACGGGGTTCGACCGGGCGGCCACCCTGCTGACTCAGCCGCTCATGGTCGTCGCCGGCAGCGAGGCGGGCTCGCTTTGGCATAGCCAGGAACTTCACGCCAAGGCAGCGGGACCGAAGGAGTTGTTCCTCGTCGAGGGTGCAACGCATATGGACCTGTACGATGGCCAGGGCGTGGGGCTCGCCATGAACAAGCTGGCGCCGTTCTTCAAGCGCAACCTCAAATAGGTTCGGCGTCGAGCAGCGTCTTCAGCTTCGTGGGCGGGGCTCGCCTGCGAAGCTGCTCCGCGCCGAGGGGTGTACGGTGAAACGGAAGAAGCTGATGCTGTCCATCGTCTTTGGCGCTGTCGTCCTCGCGCTCGCCGCGTTTGCTCTCATGGTGGCCAAGGACCGGACCTACGTCCCGAGCGCGCCCTACGCTCCGAGCGGTGAGAGCAATCGCGAGGTCGCCGTCGTCTACTACTCGCGCTCAGGGCACACGGAAGCCGTGGCCCGCGAGATTGCGCGCACGTTCAACGCCCCCATCGCCCGCATCGATGCGGACTACCCTCGCGACTTCGGTGGGCAATCGAAGGCCGTTGCGGACGCGAACGCGCAGGCACTTCCCGAGATTCGCGTCGAGCCCCTCGACCTCGCTCCGGCGCGCCGCATCTTCCTCGTGTCACCGACGTGGATGTTCCGCCCGGCAACGCCGCTGTGGGCCTACGTGGAGCAGACCGACCTCACGGGCAAGGAGGTGGTGCTCGTGATGACCGGGAACAGCCGTTTCAAGCAGGAGGGCGTCGACGAATTCGCCGAGCGAGTCCAGGCACGCGGCGGACGCCTCACCCGGCACATCTTCCTGCGCCGCGGGCGCATCTACTGGCAGAAGAGCCGCGAGGAGCTCCTGCGGGAAGTGCGCGCGGAAATTGGCGCCGCCCGGTAGGCGAGGTGGAGCGGCGCCAGGCTCCCCGTACACCTGGCGATAGAAAGAGGTTCCCATTTTTCGCCCCTCGGCCGGTCCCATCCCCAAAGCCCTCGCGAAGGGGCGGAATGGGAGTTGAAGCCATGGAAGCAAAGGGATGGGGACGCGGCGCCCTGGCGCTGCTGCTGGGCCTGGCCGCGTGTGGTGAGCCGCCCCCGCCGATGGAGCACGAGCCCACCTGCGACGACCAGACCTGGGAAGTCCTCCAGCTGGGCACCCCGGAGGACGACACAGCCGCCGGGCTCGCCGTGGACGGCGACTGCCGCGTCTACTTCGCGGCCACCACCCACGGCACCTGGGGAACCACCCCCACCGCCGGAGGCACGGACGCCCTGCTCGGCCAGTTGGACCCCGCTGGCCGGCTCGCATGGACCACGGCGCTCGGCTCGCCCGTGGGGGATACGGCGGACGACCTCGCGCTGACGCCCGATGGCGAGCTCCTGCTGCTGGGCACCACCCGGGGCGCGCTGCCGGGAGCCTCTCACCTCGGAGAGACGGACCTCTTCGTCGCCCGCTACGGCACGGATGGAACGCGGCGTTGGCTCGCGCAGCGAGGCTCGAACCAGCCCGAAATGGCGGGCCGGCTCGCCTCCACTCCGGAAGGCGTCTGGATGGTGGGCAGCACCTACGGCGCACCCGAGCGGGGCTGGGAGGTGCTGCTGGAGCGGCTGGACCTGGCCGACGGACGGCCCCTGCGGCGCCACACCTTCGGTACCGCGGGCGCACCGTATGACGGAGAGGTGGGCCACGCCGCCGCGCGTGCTCCGGATGGCGGCCTGTACGTCGTGGGCACCACGCAGGGCCCGCTCGCCGATACAGCCCAGGGCAGCTTCGACCTCTTCCTCGTCCGCTTCGCCCCGGGAGGAGAACGCCTGTGGGCGCGGCAACCAGGCACGCGCGACACCGATGCTGTCTTCGATGTCGCCGTGGATGCGCACGGAGACGTGGTGGTGCTCGCCATGTCCTACTCGGACCTCATCACCGGGGACTTCGAGAACGACGGCCGGCAGTCCCCCTTCCTCCTGAAGTTCAGCGCGGACGGAGCGCTCCGCTGGATGCGAAGGCTTGGCGCGGCGGAGGACTTCAGTCGCGCTCGAAGCATGACGTTGGACGCGGAGGGCCACATCTACGTGGCGGGCATCACTACTGCCGCCTTGGACGGCCCCGCCCGGGGTGGCCATGACGTCTTCGTGGCCCGCTACGCCCCCGATGGAGAACGCGTCTGGGCCCGGCAGCTCGGCTCTCCCGAGGACGAGGAGGTCCGGAACGTGGTGCTGTCTCCGCGCGGAGACGTGCTGGTACTGGGCACCACGTCGGGAGAGCTGCCAGGCGGCGGAGGCCTGCTCGGCCGGCAGGACCTCTTCCTGGCACGGTGGCGCGCGGACGGGAGCCGCTGAACCCGACCGCCCTTCACCTCAGCACGCACCTACCGGGCACCGGGCTTGGCGGGTACGGGAGCCCGGTCCAGTGGTCATCCCTCAGCGAGCTACCTACGTTCCGAGGACCGCGGGGCGCGCCCGGCCCAGGCATGCGCCATGGGCGGCCCCCGTGAGTCACACGCTCATGAAGGGATGGAACATGGCTTCAGGTCTGGCGAGGACAGTGGGACTGGTCGCGGGAGCGGGACTGCTCCTGTCCTCCGCCGCGCGGCGGATGCGCCGCATCGACCTGCATGGCCGCGTGGTGGTGATTACCGGCGGCGCACGCGGGCTCGGGTTCGCCATCGCCCGTGCCTTCCTCCAGCGCGGCTGCAAGCTGGCCATCTGCGGCCGGAACGACGAGAGCGTGGCCAAGGCCGTGGAAACACTCCGGAGCGAGGGCGGCGATGTGTTCGGCGGAGCCTGTGACGCGAGCGACGCCGAGCAGGTCCGCGCCTTCGTCGCCCAGGTCGTCGAACGCTTCGGCACCATCGACGTGCTGGTGAACAACGCCGGCCAGTGCTTCGCCGGTCCCGCGTCCCAGCTGGATGCCGAGACTGTCGAGAAGGCCCTGCGCGGCATCTTCTGGGTGCAGTTCCACCCGACGATGGCCGTCCTGCCGCACATGCGCTCCCGCCGCTTCGGGCGCATCGTCAACATCACCTCCATCTCCGGGAAGCTGCCGACGTCCCACCAGGCGGCCTACACCGCCGGCAAGCACGCCGTGACGGGCTGGTCCGAGACGCTCAGCATCGAGCTGGCCCGGGAGGGCGTGCTCGTCAGCACCCTCACGCCGCCACCGCTGCGCAACGGAGCGCCGCTGCACGTCCAGTTCAACGGGCACGCGGAGGAGGAGTTCCTCTGGTTCACCCGCATCCTTACGTCCCGGCTGGCGACGACCACCGCCGACCGCACGGCGCGCGCCGTCGTCGACGCCGCCGAACATGGAGACCGGGAGCGCACCATCTCCGCGCTCTCCTGGCTCGGCGCGCGGGTGCAGGGCGTGTCACCGAATTGGATGGCGTGGTTCATGACGCTGCTGGAACGCTGGCAGCCGCCCCAGGGCGCCGTCGGCGCGACGTCGCGGATGCGCCTGGGCCACGACGTGGTGGGAAACAGCCAGGACCCGCGCGTCCAGAAGCTGGCCACCGCGGCCCGCGCGGACGCGCAGCGCTACCAGCCCGCCGGAGCCTGAGCGACAGCTCCCGGCGGACACAGCTCCGCGCTCGGGGGCGGTACACCGGCCAGGCCCCGGCCCGCCCATGCACGGCAGGCCGGGGACACGCTCCACGCGGAAGCCTCAGCGGATGACGATGGTGAGGGTCTTCGAGTGCCGATCGATGGTCACCGTATCGCCCGTCTCGCTGCCCACGGGCGCCTCGTGGCGCATGGCGCTCATGTCGCGAGTCGCGCCCATCGGGGCGTAGCGCATTGCCTCCCTCGACTCGGGCCTCTCGTTCATGCCCATGCCCCGGCTGCCGCGCGGCATGTCGCCGGAGCCCTGCCCCACCATGGTCAGCGGCACCTTGCGGCCATTGGTCTCCGAGAGGTCCGGAGCGACGCTGCCCCGCGAGAAGAGCGGGGCGCCAGGCCGCCAGAACGTGTAGCTCCAGCCGAGGCTCCAGCGGTAGCTCCAGGCCGACGCGTCGCCGTGGGCCCGCAGCAGGATGTTGTTGAGCAGCAGCTCATTGCCCGAGCGCGGAGCCATGGTGCCGCTCGGGGTGGCCTTGAACTGGAACCGGTCCAGCTCCGCGTTGTCCGGCCCCTGTGACATGAGGACCAGCTCATCCAGCCGCACCGAGTTGATGCCGGGATTGAAGACGCGGCAGTTCACGCGGATGAAGCACTCCCGGCCCGCGCCCAGGAACACCGGCGTGGGCTGCACGGTGAACCAGAGGCGCGAGGTGGCCTCCAGGGCCCGGCGGCAGTTGATGCGCCCGAAGCCGAACTCCTCGTCCCGGCCCGCGGCGCCCAATTCGTCCGCGGACAGCTTGATGATGTCCTCCACCTCCCAGGAGCGCAGGTCCGGGTCCACCGAGAGGATGAGCCCCATCAACCCGGCCACGTGCGGCGTGGCGGACGAGGTGCCGTTGAAGTCCGGCACGTAGTTGCCGGCCCCGTAGCCCGCCGCGCCCGTGATGTCGGTGGCGAAGATCTTCACGCCCGGCGCCACGACATCCACTTCCGGCCCGTAGTTGGAACCCCACCACGTCTCGCCGTCGCGGCTGGTGCGGCTCTTGCGCTGGTCCCACTGGTTGGACGCCCCCACCGCCAGCAGCCCGGGAATGGTGGGCGACAGGTTGGCCGGGTAGCCCACGCCGCGCCGGTCCTCATTGCCGGTGGCGATGGCGATGGGGCAGCCCCTGCCACCGCGCCCGTTCGTCTGCGCGAAGGTGAACGCGGAGGTGATGACCGAGCTGGGCGAGCCACCGCCCCACGAGTTGGAGAGCACGTCCGCGCCCCGGCTCACCGCCTTGCGCAGGCCGTCGGCAATCATCGCATCCGTGGTGAACCAGTTTCCGTTGGGCAGCCCCCGCGCGATGCGGATGGGCATGACGAGGCAGTTGGGTGCCACCCCCACGCCGCCCCGGCTGTTGTTGGCCCGCGCCGCCGCGATACCCGCGCACGAGGTGCCGTGCCCGTCTCCCGGCTGCGGCTCCTGGTTGTCCGTCTGCGTGACGGCGTCATAGCCCGGCAGCTTGCAGGACAGGTCCTCGTGGGCGACGTTCACCCCCTCGTCGATGATGGCGATGGAGATGCTGGGGCTGCCCATGGAGATGTCGAACGCCTCCATGGCCCGAATCTTCTGCAGCCCCCACTGCGAGCTGAGGTTCGGGTCGGTGGGCGTCTGGAAGGGGACGACAGGCGTGCCGGCGGGCCTGCCGCGCGCCTGCATCGGCAGCGGGAGCACGTCCAGGTTCTGCATCATCGACTCGAAGCCGTGCCCGTTCTCCGGCACCACGGCCCCCACGCCCGTCCCGTCCGCGATGGCGACGCGAGGCATGAGGCGCACGAAGTTCGGCTGCGCATACTCGAACAGGCCGGACTCGAAGAGGCGGTTGGCCAGCTCGACGGTCTCCTGCCCGGGACGCGTGGCGAGCAGGTAGGCACCGGGCTCCGGGTAGTCCGTCTTCTTCACCTCGACGCCCTGGCGCTCCAGCGCCTTGCGACGGGCCTCGGGCTCGGTGTTGGGCCTGAACTTCACCAGCACCTCCCCGGCGGGGATGATGGCCTCCCGGCGCGCGGCGCTCGGCGTCCGGTAGACGGTGGGGCCTGGGGCCACGTCCTCGGCGTCCTCCAGCAGCGAGCGCACCTGCTCCAACTCCGCGGACGCGCCCTTGGCAGTCCCTCCCGGCACCTCCACCACCACGAGCTGGTACTCCGGCAGCTCCATCACCCGCCCCCGCCCCCCGCGGGTGGAGAGCGACTCCGTGAGTCGGGTGAACGCGCGGGACGACTTCTCGTCCCCCGCCGCGCGCACGGCCACGTACTCGGGTGAGACAGCGAGAGGCACCTTCTTCCCGTCCGCGTAATAGAACAGCTCACTCCCGCGCCCTTCGCGTACTTCCGCCATGCCTGTGTCTCCCCGGGGTTGCCCCCGTGTCGTCCTGCCACCGCGCTTCACCGCGTGAGCCCGCGTTCGCACGGCCCCGCCGAAGCGCGGCGCAAGATGGCAGCGGGGGGCTCGGCGAAATACGGCGCCCCGGTGTGGCGTCGGTGTCGCGCGCTGCACAGCGCCTGGGGCTCCCGCCAGGGGGCGGGGATGCGCCTCTCGTGAGTGGACCATGATGACTCCGTGAAGATTGGGGGGCAGGGCGCTGGATACCTTGGCGCCATGCTCCTCTTCGGACTCGGATTGGCGGCGGCGAGCTTGCTCCATGCCACCGCTGAAGCGCCCATCACCGCTGTGACGGTCTACAGCGACAGGGCCCGCGTGGTGCGGACCGCCACCCTCAACATCGCTGGCACGCAGCGCGTCGAGCTGCCCCGGCTGCCGGACCTCGTGGACCCGGACTCCATCCGCGTCGAGGCCCAGGGCGCCGAGGTCTCCTCCGTGGACGTGCGCCCCGCCGGCGCCCCGCCCTTCCCCCACGACGAGGCCCGGAAGCTGCTCGACTCGCTGGACCGTACGGATGAAGCCATCGCCCGCGTGGAAGCCGAGCGCGCCGCCTTCGCGCTCCAGCTCGCCGCGCTCCGCAAGGTGCAGCCGGTGACGCCGAGCGCCCTCGGCGACTCCGCCACGGGCGCGCGCAATACCTCCGTGGCCCCGGCGACGTGGAGCACCTCCGCCACCTTCCTCGTCGACACCGCGGCGAAGCTGGAGGCGCGGATGCTGGAGTTGGAGGACAAGGCCCTCGCCCTGAAAGACGAGCGGACGCGGCGGCTCGGGGAGGCGGAACGGCTGGGAGAGCTGCCCCAGAAGCCCGGCATCGAGGTGGCCGTCTCCCTCACCGGCACCGGGCCCGCGAAGGTGCAGCTGTCGTACTTCGTTCCCGAGCGCGTGCGCTGGTACCCGCGCTACGAGCTGCAGCTCCAGCCGGAGAAGCAGCGCGTGCAGGTGGCCTTCTCCGGCCGCGTCAGCCAGGACACGGGCGAGGACTGGGAGAACGCCCGACTCACACTCAGCACCGCCCTGCCCTCGTCCGCCACCGCGCTGCCCCGGCTCGCCACGTGGAAGATTGGCACCGTCGAGCGCTTCATCCCCGAGCCGCGGCGCCGCGAGGAGACCACCACCCCGCCCCCGCCCCTGCCCGCGCGCGAGGAGCAGCCGGATGTGGAGTTCGAGCTGCGCAAGCTGCTCCTGGCCCGCGCGGGCCGG
>JBKGHK010001559.1:0-808 GCA_046520375.1 Pyxidicoccus sp. 3LFB2 | reverse complement strand
CGAGTGGCGCAGCACGTTGAGCAGCGCTTCCTGCACCATCCGGAAGAGGGCGCGCTCGGCCTCGGGGGCGAGGCGCGCGAGCTCCTCCGCACCGTCCAGCGTGAGCGCGAGCCCGCCGCGGGTGCTGAAGCCGTCCACGTAGGCGCGCAGCGCGGGGCCCAGTCCCAGCTCGTCCAGCAGGGGCGGGTGCAGCAGGTGCGAGAGCGTGCGCAGCTGCAGCAACGCCTGTTCGAGCAGCTCCTGGCACTCGCCCAGCTCCGCCGACGCCGGGTGCCCCGCCTGCCGTGCCGCGCGCACCCCCAGCACCGCCGCGAACACCTGCTGGGCCGCGCCGTCGTGCAACACCGAGGCGATTCGCTGGCGCTCCGTGTCCTGCACCCGCGCCAGCTCGTTGGCGAGGTCGCACAGGTGCTCGCTCGCGTCCAGCGACGCCTGCCCCTCCCCACCGTCCTGGGCAGCCACCGGTTGCCACATCGCAGACCTCCTCGCGAGCCTTGGAGCCGGTCCAACATTGGACACGAGGCGCGCGCCACGGGCCGCGACTCGTACCGCGGTCGCATCACACGGCGGTTCGGCCCGCTCTCCGGACGCCCGCCCTCCGGCCCTGCGCGGTGCCTGGCCGGCCCTCTCGGCGTCCCCTGGGGCGGTATGCGGCGGATGGCTACATTCCTGGCCATGCTCCGAATCCTCGTCGCCGATGACCACGCCATGGTGCGCCGCGGGCTGCGGCTCTCGCTGGAGCAGCGGGAGGGCTGGGAGGTGTGCGGCGAGGCCGCCACCGGGCTGGAGGCGGTGGCGCGGGCAGGCG
>JBKGHK010001558.1:0-808 GCA_046520375.1 Pyxidicoccus sp. 3LFB2 | reverse complement strand
CTCGTCCGGCTGGCGGGACCAGCGGATGCGCCCGTCCGGCGTCAGCACCCGCACGTCCTCCACCGAGCGGAACAGCCGGGTGTCCGACTGGAGCACCTCCGCCACCGCCTCGTGCGCCCGGGCGCGCGGCGCCTGCGGCAGGGAGAACGTCGACGCCACGAACTCCGCCAGCGCCAGCGACTCCACCTGCGTCGCGTCCTGCACCGCCACCCGGGACTCACGCCAGAAGTGGCCCACCCCCAGCAGCGCCACCAGGAGCCCGGGCAGACCGATGCTCCAGAGGAGCTTCCTGCCAACAGTGTCCGGACCCAGGGGCATGCGCTTGTCGCGACTCTCCGCTGCGGTGGCTTAAACTTGTTTCACGAACTTCCAACTGAATTGTCAATTGGCTGACGCGGACTGTCAAACGTAACGGCACAAGAATTTTCCTGCATCGTTGGTGTTGCCTTCCTTGCCGCGCTCTGGTTGCGGCGCGTTATCGGACTCCCATGAAGACCGCGTTCCTCACCTCCGCGCTGCTCCCTGTTCCCCATGGCTTCGCCACCCGCGAGGGGGGCGTCTCCGAGGGGCCGTATGCCTCGCTCAACCTGGGCTTCTCCGTGGGCGACGTGCGGGAGAAGGTGCTGGAGAACCACCGCCTGCTGGCCGCCGCCGCGAAGGCGCCGCTGGGCGCGCTGTGCCGGGTGTCCCAGGTGCATGGGGACCGGGTGCTGGAGGTGCGGGGGGGGGAAGGGGAGGAGCTGAGGCCGGTGGAGGGCGAGGCGGACGCGCTGTGGACGGAGGCGCCGGGCACCTGGGTGGCGGTGGG
>JBKGHK010001557.1:0-809 GCA_046520375.1 Pyxidicoccus sp. 3LFB2 | reverse complement strand
CCCGCCGCGCTCCTGGCCGCGGCGGGGATGTGCAGCGCGGCGGGCAGGGCCACGTGGGCGCCCACCACCGCGGCGGCGAGCGCGCCGAGAATCATCTGCCCCTGCGCGCCGATGTTGAAGAGGCCCACCTTGAAGGCCACGGCCACGGACAGGCCGGTGAGGGTGAGCAGCGCGGCCTTCATCGCCGCCTCGCCCAGGGGCCGGGTGAGGACGGTGGCGGCGGCGCCGTCGAGGTAACCGGGCCAGTTGCCGATGCCACCCCACAGCATCTGCAAGTACGCGTCGGTGGCGGTGCCGGGTGTCATCGTCAGGGCGATGAGCGCCCAGCAGACCGCGAGCGCCAGCAGCACGGAGAGCACCGAGGGAAGGGCCTGTCTCAGCCGCTCATGCATGGCCCGGCTCCGCTCCCAGCATGCGCCGTCCGATTTCCCGCTCGTCGTAGTCGGGCCGGGTGAAGTGGCCCGTCACGCGGCCCTCGAAGAGGACATAGACGCGGTCCGCCAGCGCGAGCACCTCTTCCAGGTCCAGGGAGACCAGCACGGTGCCGGTGCCCTGCGAGCGTGCCTCGCGCAGCTTCGCCTGCACCTGGGCCACCGCGCCGATGTCCAGGCCGCGCGTGGGCTGCACCACCACGAGCAGGCGGGGCTGCGCATCCAGCTCGCGCGCCACCACCACCTTCTGCTGGTTGCCGCCGGACAGCGCGTGCACGGGCACCGTCGGGTCCGGGGGGCGCACGTCGTACGCCTCCAGCAGGGCGCGCGTGCGCTCGCGGCGGCCGGCGAAGTCAATCCACGGGCCCCGGGCGAAGG
>JBKGHK010001556.1:0-810 GCA_046520375.1 Pyxidicoccus sp. 3LFB2 | reverse complement strand
CGCTGCACGTGCTGGACGGGGTGTCGCTGCTGGGTCGCCGCGTCCGCGTGGAGCAGACGCCGGACTGCCCGGGCTGCCGTGTCACCGCGGTGCCGGAATATCCAGACGCCACCCGGGAGGCCGAGTCATGTCCGAGGTGAAGGCCACGCTCGACATCACTCGCGAGGTCTGCCCGATGACCTACGTGCGCACCAAGCTGAAGCTGGAGGCGCTGGCGCCGGGGACGCTGCTGGAAGTCGTCCTCAAGGGCCCCGAGCCGCTGAAGAACGTTCCACGCAACGCGCGCGACGAGGGGCACGAGGTGGTGTCCCTGGAGGCGCGCCCCGACGGCACCCACGTGTTGCTGCTCCGCAAGCAGGGGATTTGAGTCATGGCGACCATCCGCATTCCCAGCACCATGCGCGTCCTCACGCGCAACCAGTCCGAGGTGACGGCCTCCGGCGCCACCGTGCGCGAGGTTTTGAAGGACCTGGAGGCGCGCTACCCCGGTATCGGCACGCGCCTGTTCGACGAGCGCGGCGCGGTGCGCCGCTACGTCAACGTCTTCCTCAACGAGGAGGACATCCGCGCCCTGGGCGAGCTGGACACGCCCGTGAAGGACGCGGACCGGCTCACCCTCATCCCCGCCATGGCAGGAGGCTGAGGCCGGCCATGCCGCTGCGGGAAGACCAGATTCTGCGCTACTCCCGGCAGATTCTCCTGCGCGAGGTGGGCGGCCGCGGGCAGGAGGCGCTGCTGGCCGGCGCCGCGCGTGTGGACGCCACTGGCGCCTCGGGGATGACGGCCGCCGCGTACCTCGCGGGGAGCGGC
>JBKGHK010001555.1:0-811 GCA_046520375.1 Pyxidicoccus sp. 3LFB2 | reverse complement strand
CGCAGGGGCCGCGTGTCGATGCGGGCTGGCCCGTGATGGCCGCGTCGGGGGTGTTGGCGCGGCTGTCCGGCGCGGGGGTGCGCCGTGGCTCTGAAACCGAGTCCACCTGTACCGTCGATTTCGGAGATGGCTCGCCGCCCAGGACCCTTCAGCCCTGCGGTGACTCGCAGGTCGGCGCGCTGGCACATCGCTACTGGTTGCCGGGACGCTACACGGTGACGCTGTCCATGACCTCTGGCGCGAGTCAGTCGAGCACGACGGTCGATGTGACGCCGTAGGGGAGCGGCGGACCGCGCGACGGGCCGTCCTCGACCGCGCCCCTGATGCCGCGCCCGGATTCCGGGCCGGCATGGGGTGTCCCGCCGCCGCACGGGCGGTGAAGCCATTTCCGCAACGACACGGGCGGGTGTCCGGTACGGCGGGGCCTTTGTTGCGTGGGGCCCGGGGCGGGGATAGGGAAGGGGGCTCGTATGTCTGTGACCGCGGAGCTGCTCGAAGCCGTCCGGGAAGAAGCGCGTCCGGACACCTGGTCCGTCGGCATGGGCCTGGCCCGTTCTGGCGCCGTCTCGGTGCAGTCCGTGGGCGAGGAGGAGGCCGTGCTGCGCGTGCGCGTCGCCGGCCGGCCCGCGCCCCTCACCACCGTGCTCTACCCGGAAGACGACATCTGGGAGTGCGACTGCCGTGGCAAGGTAGACCCCTGCGAGCACGTCGTCGCAGCGGCCCTCGTCCTCCACCAGTCCACGACGCAGCGCGCCCCCGCGCCTCCGCGGGCCCCGGCCGCTGTCGCCCGGGCGCCTGTCGCGCAGCAGGC
>JBKGHK010001554.1:0-812 GCA_046520375.1 Pyxidicoccus sp. 3LFB2 | reverse complement strand
CGCGGGCACCAGCAGCTCCCGGGGCTCCACCCGCGACAGGGCCTCCGCCAGCTCCGCCACCGAGGCGGCCTCCAGCGCGAGGAACTCACCCGTGGACGCCTCCAGCAGCGCCGCGCCCCAGCCCCGCTCGCCCCAGCACACGGCCGCCAGGAAGTTGCTGGCCTGCGGCTCCAGCACCTCGTCGTCCAGCACCATGCCGGGCGTAATCACCCGCGTGACTTCCCGCCGGACGATGCCGGGGCCCGTGCCGGGCTCCTCCACCTGCTCGCAGATGGCGACCTTCAGGCCTTCACTGATGAGCCGGGCGATGTAGCGGCGCGCCGAGTGGTAGGGCACCCCGCACATGGGCACCTTGTCCGCGCCCTTGGCCCTCGCGGTGAGGGTGATTTGAAGGATTTCCGAGGCCCGCACCGCGTCCTCGAAGAACATCTCGTAGAAGTCCCCCAACCGGAAGAACAGCACCGAGTCCGGGTGGAGCGCCTTCAGCTCCAGGTACTGCCGCATCATCGGGGTCAGGGAGGCGATTTCCCGCGCGCCCGCTCCCTCGCCCGCCCCCGTCGCCGTCCCGACTTCCGGAGTCAGGTCCCCGGGGAGGTCCACCGCTGCCTTTGCTGCCTTCGCCTGCTGCGTCACGGCCATCCCTGCCCTTCTCTCATGACCCGACCTGGGGATCAACGAACCCGCCACCCTACCTGCCGCGTTTCTTTATCATCCGCCACCGACACTTGCGGCCCGCCGCCAACCGAAAACGGGTGCGCCCGCCTGCCAGGGCGGGCATCGTGCCGGCGCCATGGAGACGCCCCCGCCCACCC
>JBKGHK010001553.1:0-813 GCA_046520375.1 Pyxidicoccus sp. 3LFB2 | reverse complement strand
CTGACGGTGCCCGGCGGACTGGCGCTGGCGCAGCAGCAGCCCGAGGCCTCGCAGGCCATCGACGTGCAGCAGTACAAGCCGGGCCCGGGCGCCCATGACGTGCTCGGCCTGCATGGCGCGCGCGTGGGGCCGCACCTGGGTTGGAACGTGGGGGTGTCGCTCAACTACGCGGACGACCCGCTCAACGTGCTGGACCCGAGGCAGGACGCGTTCGTCTACCGAATCGTCGACAGCCAGCTCACGCTGGACTTGATGGGCGCCGTCGCCCTCTTCGACAGGCTGGAGCTGGGCGTGGCGCTGCCCGTGTCCACCACGACGTCCGAGCCGGCTGGCGCCATCTCCCCCTCCTTCGCCAGCGGCGTGAAGGCCACGGGCGTGGGAGACCTGCGGCTGGTGCCCAAGGCGCGGCTCCTGTCCACCGAGGGTGGGCTGGACGTGGCGGTGGTGGCGCCGGTGACGTTGCCCACCGCGGGCGCGTCCGGCTTCCTGGGCTCGGACGGGCTGACCTTCCAGCCGCGCGTGGTGGCCGACCAGGCCTTCCGCCGGGTGCGCCTGCTGGCCAACGTGGGCTTCAACCTTCGTCGCGAGGCCCGGCTGCGCAACCTGCGCGTGGGCCCGGAGCTGGCCTACGGCGTGGGCGCGCAGGTGGCGCTGACGCAGGCGCTGTCCGCCCAGGCCACGCTGGCCGGAGCGCTGGGCCTGAAGGAGACGAACACGGAGGAGCGCCCGCTGGAGGTGCTCGCCGCGCTGAAGTACCAGTTCCGGGAAGGGCTGGCCGCCCACGTGGGCGCCGGGCCGGGCCTCACCCGGGGC
>JBKGHK010001552.1:0-816 GCA_046520375.1 Pyxidicoccus sp. 3LFB2 | reverse complement strand
CCGAGGCGCCGGGCGGCGGCGACACGGCGGAGCCCCTCGAGGGCGCGGCGAACGACACCGCGTCCAGCTCCCGGAGCAGGAGGAGATGCGCAGCAGGTGGTCGGCGTCCTGCGGGAAGTCGGTCAGCAGCTGCGCCACCGAGCGCACGCCGTCGATGACCGCCAGCGCGCGGACCTCATGCGGAGTGAGGCGCAGCTCGCTCGCGGCCACCAGTCCGCCGGACTTCATGATGGGCAGCTGGAGCACCGGGGCCAGCCGGCGCTTGAGGTCCGCCGTCGGCAGGCGGCGCACCGTGTCGCTCAGCACCGCCCAGCGGTTGCCCAGCGGCATCGACTTCTGCCCCGGCAGGTCCCGCGCCTCGAAGGTGAAGGTGCCGGACTCCGCGCGCAGGCCCTTGGACAGGATGCTCACCGCGCGCTGTGCCAGGTACGTGAAGGCGCTGGCCGGCTGCAGCAGGCCCTGACCGAAGAGCGCCGCGAGCAGGTCCCCGCCGAAGCGCTCGCGCGAGGACTCGGCCTGCTGGAGCTGCTCGGGCGTCAGGAGCTTCGCCCCCACCAGGGACGTGCCGAGCGCGTCTTCCGCGTGCGAGGAGTCGACGAACTCCGGGTTGCCCTTGCGGAAGTGGATGAGGACCGTGCGGTCCGCCAGCAGGAGTGACAGCAGGCCCGTCTGCTCCCCCGCGGCGATGCGGCCATAGAGCCGGATGGAGGAGAGCTGGTCGAGCTGGCCCTGCGGCGGAACCGTGAAGGGCGACGCATCCGCTGGCACCACGGCGGGGGCGGGCGCGGGCGGGGCCGTGACGGGCGCGGCGGCCGG
>JBKGHK010001551.1:0-822 GCA_046520375.1 Pyxidicoccus sp. 3LFB2 | reverse complement strand
GGCCACCTCCAGGCTGCGCCCGGCGGCCTCGCGCGTCGCGTCCACCTGGCCGAGGAGCCGGAGGATGACGGTGAGGTACGTGAGGCAGCGCGTCTGCAGCGTCACGTCGCCCAGCCGCTCCGCCTCGCGCAGCGACAGCTCCATGCCCTCTCGCGCCTCGTCCAGCAGGCCATGGAAGAGCAGCACCGTGGCGAGCACGCACCGGGCCCCCGCGCGCTCCGGGGCGCCGCCCGCCTCCATCGCGGCCTCCGCGTAGGCGCGCGCGTGCGCCACCGTCTCCGAGGACGCCTGATAGCGCTCGCTGCGCAGCTGCATCTGCACCAGGGAGTTGAAGAAGCGCGCGCGCTGCAGCGGCGTGCCGTGCGACTGCACCACCGGCCGCACGCCGTCCACCAGCGCCTTCATCGCATCGAGCTGCGCCAGCCAGTAGTGCACGGTGATGCGCTCGCCCTGGAGCTGCACCCACTCATGCCACCACTCCGTCTCGGACGTGCCCGGCGCGGGGCCCAGCTCGGCTTCCGCCCGTGCGTAGACGCGCAGGGCCTCCTCGTTCTGATGGTGCGTCTGCAATGCCTTGCCCACCTTCCGCAGAACGTTGGCGCGACGGACGCGCTCGCTTTGCGGAATGCGTGCCAGGGCCTCCATGAACGCCGAGCGCGCCTCGGCCTGCCGTCCGGTGAGGGCCAGCACCTCGCCCAGCCCCTCCCAGACGCGGTCCACCGCCAGGGCGGCCATGTCGACCGCGAGCGGACCTGCGTTCCCCGGGGACGCGGCCGCGTTCCCTTCGGACGCCGCCACCTCGCGCAACGCGGCCTCGTAGAG
>JBKGHK010001550.1:0-749 GCA_046520375.1 Pyxidicoccus sp. 3LFB2 | reverse complement strand
GCCGCGCGGCGTCCTGCCCCGTGGGCACCGAGGTGGCGCCGGGGAAGTCCTCCCAGGCCGCATCGTCCGGGGCGCTGTTGCGACGGGGGGCCTCCACCTCGCCTGCTCCCGAGGACGCGTCTGGAGCGATGTCGCGCTGGGGGGCCGCTACCTCGCCGGGCGCCGCCCAGGACTCGTCGGGCGCCGGGTTGCGCTCCGGCGGCGCCTCGGAGGATTGCGCCAGGGCGGGGGCACCCGGGACGAGCAGCAGCAGGGAGAGGAGGCGGGCGCGGAACATGGAAGCCGGCGGGAGCTTAATCCACCGGACAGGCCGACACGAGGGAAGCCCGCCCGCTCCCCGGCCCGGCGGGAGAGCCGTCAGGAAGCGGGCAACCGTCCACGGGAAACGTGGCCGCCGGGGCCGTGCTCCGGTCTACCATCCGCGCCGCGCCACGGTGCGCCAGGGAGAGACCACGGGATGAGGGCTGGAGGGCGCGCGGCACTGGTGGTGGCACTGACGCTGGGCGCATGCCGCGCCCGCACCGACGCCACTTCGACGGACGCGGGTCCGGGCGCGGGCCTCCGGGCCCAGGCCGGTGCCTGGCCCTTCCGGGCTGTGACGTGCTGCTTCCCACGGACGTGCGCGAGCTGATGCTCCCCGGCTTCACCATGCGGGAGGAGCGCGCGTGCCCCACGTGCGGGCCGCTGTGCGCCTTCCGCTCGGAGTCGGAGGCGAACGCCTCCGTGTCGGTGGCGTGGGACTGCAACCC
>JBKGHK010000154.1:0-17346 GCA_046520375.1 Pyxidicoccus sp. 3LFB2 | reverse complement strand
CTCGCTCGCCGCGGCGTCTTCGGAGCTGGGCTCGCTCGCCGCCGCGCTCCGGGCGGAGACCGCGAACGCGCCGGAGCGTTCGTTGCGAGCGCTGACGCTGGCGGACTGGCACTCGGGCCCGGAGAACCGGACATGGCTGAGCCTGCTCATGGCGGCCGCGGTGGCACTGCTCCTCGTGGCGTGCGCCAACCTGGCCAACCTCACCCTGGCCCGGCACTCTCGCCGGAGGCACGAGCTGGCCGTGCGCACGGCGCTGGGCGCCAGCCGGCTGCACATCACCCGACAGCTCTTCCTGGAGGGCCTCGTCCTGGCGCTCGTCGGCAGCACGCTCGGGGTGCTCCTCTCGGAGTGGCTCCTGGGCGCGATGCTCGCGGCCTTGCCGAGCGATCGTGTGCAGACGGTGCCCGGGCTCGCGCGCCTCGGCGTCAACCTCCCCGTGCTGCTGTTCACGTTCGGCGTGGCAACCGCCGCGTCGCTGGTCATCGGACTGCTCCCGGCGTGGCGGGCGAGCCGGGCGAACCTCCGGGACGTGCTCAACTCAGAAGGCCATGCCGTCTCGGCTGCCGGCTCGCGGATGCGGGCGGTGCTCGTCGCCGCACAGCTTGCCTTCTCGCTGGCGCTGCTTTCGGCCTCGGTCCTCATTGCGCAGAGCGCGAGCCAGCTCATGCGGCATTCGCTGTCGGCTCCGCTCGAGGAAGTGCTCACCGCGCGGCTGGAGCCCTCTCCGGGACGGCTCGCGGGCGCGGCGCGGCGGCCATACCTCGACGACGTCCTCGAACGGCTCGCGGCGAGCACGGGTAGCGCGCCCGCGGTCCTGACGTTCACCCCCTTCGAGCGGGGCTGCTGTGAGGTCGACGCACGCGCTGAGGGCCGGGACGCGGCCGCCGCGGATGCCACGGAGAGTCTGGTGCGCGCCGGCGCGGGTCCCTTCCTCGACGTCCTCGGCGTGCGCCTGCTCGCGGGCAGACAGCTCGAGCGCACGGATGCCGAGGGCACCTTGCCCGTCGCGCTCGTCAGCCAGTCCTTCGCCCAGCAGCTCTGGCCTGGCGCGGAGGCCGTCGGGAAGCGCTTCCGGCTGGAGGACTCACCCGAGACGTGGCGCACCGTCGTGGGCGTGGTGGCCGACGTCTTCCCGGCGCGGCCGGCGAATGAAGTCTACCTCCCACTCGCGCAGGAGCCGCGTGCCCTCTCGAGCGTGTCGCTCATCCTTCGTTCCGGCGGCCCGGTGTCCATGGAGTCGCTGCGGTTGATGCTGCGGGAGATCGACTCCACCCTCCCGCCACCGCGCATCGCGACGCTGGCGCAGGCCGAAGCGGAGATTGGCTCGGGAAGCAGCATGGTCGCCCGGCTCATGGGCGGGTACGCGCTGCTGGCCGCGCTGCTGGCCGGCATCGGCGTCTACGGAGTCAATGCCTTCGCTTCGGCGCAGCGGGAGCGGGAGCTCGGTATCCGGAGTGCACTGGGGGCACGGCGGGGCGAGCTGCTCCTCCTGCTGCTCCGCTCGGGCGGCACCAGCATCGCGGTGGGTCTGGGCCTCGGCCTCGGGTTGGCATTGGCCCTGGCGAAGCTGATGAGCCATCAACTTGAGGGGGTGGTGGACCTCGACCTCCGCCTGATTGCGGCGGCCGCCTGCTTCCTCGCACTCGTGGCCTCGCTGGGCAGTGTGCTGCCGGCGCGGCGGGCGAGCGCCGTCGACCCGCTGACCGCGCTGCGGGCGGAGTAGGGCGGTCCTGCTGGTGGGAGCCCGTTGGCGAGGAGTATGGGCCTTGAACCCGTCTCCCTTACCGTGCGGCACGCCCCAGCCCGGGGTGAACCACAGGCGAGGGGACGCTACATGGCCGTCAGCCGGTTCAGGAAGACGTTCTCGTAGTGATAGCGCAGATAGACGGGATCTGGCCCGTCGCGGTCGGGCCGAAGGATGAGGCGCTTTCCGAGAACCTGCTCCCCGAAGTAGAGGACCGTGCCCTCGTCCGCGGCCATGCTGGCGCGCAGGGGCTCTGCGCGGTGGATTCGCAGCCCTCCGTTGACCGTGAGGAGCCCTGTGTCGAACGCCGCATCGTGGGTCGGGCAGGCAGCGATGCCGTTGCGTGGGTCCAGCCGCTCCCTGTTCGTCGATTTCGCCCACGGCTTGATGTGTCAGGTGTCGCCCCTGGACACCTCAACGGGTTGTCAACTCCATCATGGACCCCTGAGGTGCTCTGGCCTGGGCACGGCTCGAACTCCTGCCGAACGTGCAGGTGCGGCACCGTGACGTTGCCGGCACTTGTCTCCCTCCCCCCGAGCCTCGCTCATTTCCAACCGCCGTACGGAACGGTGAGGGCTTCCATGTAGTGACCGGAAGGGTCCTGGAAGTAGACCCCGCGACCCCCATCGTGGGTGTTGATCTCACCCGGGTGGTGGCCGCGCGGGTCGGCCCAGTGCTGGATTCCCCGGGCTCGAATCTTGGCGATCAGCGCGTCGAACACGTCCTCCGAAACGAGGAAGGCGTAGTGCTGGCCGGGGAATTCATCCTCGGTCTGCATGTAGTCAATCGTTGCTCCATCCGACAGCTGGACGGCCAGGAAGTACCCGAGGGGCTTCGGCTCGGGGAGCCCGAGAAGCTCGGCGAGAAAGTGCGCGGAGCGCACCTTGTCCTTCGCGGCGACGATGGTGTGATTGAAACGGACGGTCATGGAGGGGCCTCGTGAGTGCAAACAGGCAAGGGTAGCCTGCCTTTCAGGCCTCCGCCGCCACCGCGCGGCCGCACCGAAGTCCCTGGAACGGAGAAGCGCGCCGCCCAGGCTGAGTTCATGGAACGCGCCGTCCGGCTTGCACAGTTCCAGCCCGGCCGTCCGTTGCCGTAGAGCGCCCTGCGTCAGGCCATTCGCCTGGCCTTCACTCAAAGTCGTAATTGGTGGAACAATCCGTGAAGTCCGAGGAAGCTGCGTCCTCCCCTTGAGGAGGCTTCCATGCCTTTCGGTATCCGGCTGTATTGCACCGCCGCGCTGGCCGTCGTGTTGCTGCTCCACCCCGCGGGTGAGGCGTCGGCGCAGACCGTTTCGGCGAGCGCCACGCCCAACCTCGCCATCCGTGACAACACCACCATCACCTCGACGGTGAGCATCCCCTCGACGTTCACCGTGGGCCAGGTGGCGCTGAACCTGGACATCCTCCACACGTACCAGGGCGACCTCATCGTCTCGCTCAGGAGCCCCGGGGGCACGACGAGCATCGTGCACAACGGCACGGGCGGCGGGACGGACAACATCATCGGCACGTACACGCTGGCGGACTTCAAGAACCAGCAGGGCCAGGGCACGTGGACGCTCACCGTGCAGGACAAGGCCAGCGGAGACACGGGCACGCTGCGCGCGTGGGGCGTCACCCTGTCGCCGCCCGCGGCGCCGGACGACAAGGACCCGATGCAGCACATCGAATATCTCTCCAGCGACGCCATGGCCGGTCGCAACAGCCCCTCGGCGGGCCTGGACGCGGCGAACACCTACGTGAAGGACCTGCTGGTGAAGTATGGCTACTCGGGCCCGAATCCGACGGACTCGTCGGGGACGCCGTACTACCAGAGCTTCACGTACGGCACGTTCAACTTCACCGGCTCCGAGCGGCCGGCGGCCGAGGACGAGCACGCGCATGCTCACCTGGGCCGGGACGACGAGTTCGGCCACACGCTGTTCGAGCACGGCTTCTACCTCTCCGACACGATGAGCCCCGAGGCTCGCGCGGCGGTGGCGCGCAACCGTGCCGAGGCGGCGCGCAAGGCGGGCATCCGCGAGGCGGTGGCACCGAAGACGGACGCGGAGCTGCTGGCGGGGGCGGAGCTGGCGGGGACGGTGCGCAACGTGCTCGGGTTCCTGCCGGGGACGGGGCCGAAGGCCAGCGAGGTCATCGTGGTGATGGCGCACCTGGACCACATCGGCGTGGCGTCGGGCGGGGTGGTGTACAACGGCGCGGACGACAATGCGTCGGGCAGCTCGGTGCTGCTGTCGGCGCTGCCGGACCTGAAGGCGGCGGCAACGGCGGGGCAGCTCAACCGCTCGGTGCTGTTCCTCTGGACGGCGGCGGAGGAGAAGGGCCTCGTCGGGGCGCAGTACTTCGTGGACCACCCCATCGCCAATATCGGGCTGGCGAACATCGTCGGCGTCATCAACATGGACATGGTGGGCCGGTGGGATGACCAGCGCTTCTCGGTCATCGACCTGACCAGCGGCGTGGCCAACTACTGGCGGACGATTGTCACGGATTCGAACGCGGCGCTGCCGGATCCCTTCGACCGGGTGAACCGCGACATCCAGACGTACTACGACCGGCAGGACGGCGCGGTGTTCTCGCGCAGGGGCGAGGACGTCGTCTTCCTGTTCGAGGGCCTGAGCACCGCGACGGGCGGCGGCTCGCTCATCCCCGAGTACCACCGGACGGGTGACGATGTGGCGCTCATCTACCGTGACAACAATGGCAACAAGCCGCGCCGCATGCGCGACCTGCTGCTGCAGGTCATCAAGCGCGGCGCGAACCGCTAGTCGACGTCACGGACGGCCGGGGTGGCGTCGTCCGCTCCGGCCGTCTATCACGCTGTTTTTCCTCAGCTTTCAAATCGCGTGTCACATCTGGCCGCGCTCGCGTGTGTTTCTCCCCGCAACCGGAAAGGGAGATGCACATGCAACCCAAGTTCAATTCTTCAGGACGCAGCGCCAGAGCCGCCTTCATGCTCGCCTTCTCGTGGCTTGGCTGGGGCTGTGGAGGTGAAGGCTCGGCCCCCGCGGCCCCGGAGGGCACACAGCACCTGGGCCTCGAGAGCTGCGCCACGGTGGTGCCCACTGGGGTGACGGCCAGCGGCGACGATGGAAACGTGCCCCAGAATGTCCTCGACGGGCTCCTGTCCACGCGCTGGTCGTCCCTTGGCGCCGGGCAGTTCATCACCGCGGAGCTCGGCTCGACGAAGACCGTCTGCTCGGTGTCCGTGGCCTGGTACCGCGGCGACGTGCGCCGCAACACCTTCACCGTCTCCCTCTCCGAGGATGGCTCGACCTTCACCGAGGTCTTCTCGGGCCAGTCGAGCGGAACCTCCGCCGCGCTCGAGACCTATGACATCCCAGATGGCAGCGCCCGCTACGTCCGAGTGACGGTCAACGGCAACACCGACAACCTGTGGGCCTCGGTGAGCGAGCTCGGCGTCCAGGGCTCCAGCACGACTCCGCCGCCGCCTCCGCCTACCGGCACCTGCGACCGGGTTGCCACCAACGCGACGACGCTGGCGAGCCAGTGGAGCGCCGCCACCGCCGGGCAGACCCTATGTCTGGCCAGCGGGAGCTACGGCACGTTCACCGCGGGCTCCAAGCCCGGAGTGGTGACCGTCAAGCCCCAGAGCGGCGCCACCGCCACCCTGGCGCTCCGCTTCAACGGCGCGAACAACGTCCGCATCGAGGGGCTCACCATCACCTCGGCCGCGCTGCTGGGCTCCACCCGCAACGTGACCATCACCGGCAGCCGCTTCACGGGCGCTGCGATGATTGACGGGGTGGCCAACGCCAACATCCTGTTCGACAACAACACGCACCTCAACATCTATGCCCCCCCTGGCTCCGCTCCGGCACGCATTCATCTGCCCTACAGCAGCGCGACACACTCCGGCGTCACCATCCAGAACTCGCGCTTCGAGGGGGGCGACGCGGACGGCATCCAGACCGGGGTGGGGGTCAACATCCTCAACAATCAGTTCAAGGACATCCAGGAGAGCGGTGACAACCACACCGACTCAATCCAGCTGCTCGGCGCTCCGGGCTCGGTGGTTCGAGGGAACTACTTCCTCAACTGCGTGACGGGCATCGTCGCCTACGACGGCGTCGAGCGCGCGGTCATCGAAGACAACGTGCTGGATCTGCGCGGTCGCCCGTGGGCCATCGAGCTCTACTCGGACAACGGTTCCATCATCCGCCACAACACGCTGATGCATGGGACGTGCGCCTGGAACCTGCCCTGCGGAATCATCGACATCACCCGCAAGACGGCGGATGAGGCCGGGCGGGGTACGGTCATCGTCGACAACGTGGCGACCGAAATCTCGGTGTCCAACGGCTCCACCGTGGCGGAGCGCCACCACAACCTCCTTCGTCGGGGCGCCCAGACTGGCGAGCTGACGGGTGTCCCGGTGTTCGTGGGAGGCACCCAGCCCACGGACCGTTCCGGCTTCCGTCTTGCAACCGGGTCACCCGGAAAGAGCGCGGCCTCGGACGGTACGGACATCGGTATCCGTTGACGGTGAAGGGCGCTAGACGGCTGGCTGACTGAGCGGAGGCGTGGGGACTCGAGCCCCGCGCCTCCCTATACTCTTTTGTGAGGACCCACCCATCGGTACGTCGTGGAAAGGAAACCGCGAGGAGATTGCCTCGCTCTATCGGGACCTCGCTCCGGCAATCCATCGCCAGTGCCTGGCCGTTCTCCGCGACCCGGAGGAGGCCCGGGACGCCACGCAGGAGGTCTTCGTGAAGCTGTACTCCGCCCGGCGGCTGCAGGACCGCGAGCACGCCGCGGCGTGGATCTACCGCGTGGCGACGCACCATTGTCTGAACCGGGTCCGGAACGCCCATCTCCACCAGGGCAAGCTGAGCCAGTTGACCCTCGATGTCGCGTCCACCGTGGCGCCGGAGACCTTCTCGGAGCGAAAGCTGACGCAACAACTCCTGAGTCGCTTCGATGAGACCACGTGCGTGGTGGCCGTTGGCGTTCTGGTGGATGGCATCGAGCAGACCGAGCTCGCTGGGATTCTGGGCCTCTCTCGCCGGACGGTGGCCCGCAAGCTGGAGCAGTTTCTCGCCGAGGCGCGAGCGTTGTTGAATGGGGGGATGGCATGACGGCGTGTCCTTCGCGAGTCGCCCTCGAGCAGTACGTGTTGGCGCCTGCCACGGCCGCCGCGCGTGCGCACATCGAAGCCTGCCCGGAGTGCGGCAACCAGGTGGCGCGCATGCGGGAAGAGGATGCGTCGTTTCGCCGCCACATCATGCCCGGCACCCTTGATGCGGCGGTGGAGGCCGCCGCTGGTTCCCGGTGGCGGTGGCCGAGGTGGCCCGTTGTGGCGCTTCCGGCCATGGGGTTGGCGGTGGCGCTCCTCGCGGTGCTTTCGCGGCCCATGGAACCCCCTTCCGATTACGTAGGCTCGAAGGGCGCGGGCTTCTCGCTGGAGGTCTTCACCGAGGTCCAGGGAGGCTCGCGCCAGGCGTCCGACGGTGCCGAGCTCCCGAGTGACGCCCGCGTCCGCTTCTCGGTGGCCATCGATCGGCCGTGCCACCTCTGGATTGTTTCCGTCGATGCCGCGGGTCAGGTGTCCCGCATCGCTCCCGCTGGCGGAGACGGCGGAGCTTCGACACAGGCCTCGGGCCCGGTCCCCGGGGGCGGTCAGTTGGACGGTGTGACGGGGCCGGAACGCTTCGTGGCGCTCTGCAGCCCGGTGCCCCTCTCCTGGTCCGTGGTGGAAGAGGCCATGCGGCGGACCTTCTCCCCACCGAGCGCGGACAGCGTCCGGCAGCAGCGTGACGTTCGAGGCCTTCCGGACGGGGTAGGGCAGGCGAGCATCCTCGTGGAGAAGCGGGGATGACGCTCCTGGCGATTCTCTCGGCGGCGCTCCTGAGCACCGTCCCGGCAGGGCCCGCGCCACGGTACGCCCTGGTGGTGGGGAACAACGAGGGGGGACCCCAACGCTCCGCGCTCTGGTTCGCGGAGCGCGATGCGGACCGCGTCGCGCGCGCCTTGGTGGAGCTCGGAGGCTTTCCCGCGGAGCAGGTGGTGGTGCTGCGCGGCCAGGGAGCGCAGGGAGTCCGGCAGGCGCTGGCCCAGCTCGAGCAGCGCATTGCCCGGTCACCTGCACGCGAGCGTTCGCTGTTGGTCTTCTACTACTCCGGTCACGCCGACGCGGCGGCGCTCGAGCTGGGGCGCCAGCGGCTGAGCTTTGACGAGCTGCGGGAGCTGACCACCCGCTCCTCCGCGGCAGCGAAGGTGGTGCTGGTGGACGCGTGCCAGTCGGGTGCGCTGACGCAGGTCAAGGGGACCCGCGCCCTTCCTTCGCTCGACTTTCCGCTCCTGCCTCCGGAGGACGCGGTCCGGGGCGTGGCCTTTGTCGCTTCCACGGCCATGGGCGAGGCGGCGCAGGAGTCCGCGGCCCTGGGCGGCAGCTTCTTCAGCCATCACCTCGAGGTGGCGCTCCGGGGCGCTGGAGACAGTGATGGAGACGGCACGGTCACCCTCACCGAGGCCTTCAGGTACACCTCCCATCAGACGGTCGTCGGCACCGCCGCCACCGTGCGTGGGGCTCAACACCCGACGTACGACGTGAAGATGTCGGGCAGGGGAGATGTGGTGCTGAGTGATTTGCGGCGGGCGGAGTCGCGGCTGGTGCTGCCGAAGGATGCCTCCGGGATGTACCTGGTGCGTGGCGGGCCCGGCGTTCTGGCGGAGATTGCGGGAAGCCCCCAGGGGCTCACGCTGGGACTTCCCGCGGGGCGCTACGAGGTGCAGCGGCGGGAGGGGAAGCGCCGGACGGGAGGCCAGGTGGTGCTGGCGGCAGGGGAGACGCAACAGCTCGCGGGCCTGGTGGCGCTCGGAATCGAGGAGGCGGCCGCCAAGGGCGGTGAGGCTGTGGAAGTGCTGGCCGGTGGCGCGCTCATCACCGGGCTCCTGCCGGGCTTCGGGACGGGCTTTGCCGCTCGCGTAGGGGTGAGCCGCTTCGTGGGCGGGGCCCGGCTCCGCTTGAGGATTGACGCTTTCGACCACGAGGGCAGGCAGGGCGTGCTCCAGTACCGACTCCGAGGGCTCAGCGGGGCGGTGGCGGGCCTCCAGGGCGTGGGCGTCGGGCGCTTTCTCCTGGAGGCAGGGCCGGAGCTGGGGGGCACCTGGGCCTCGCAGCGGACCTCGGAGGCGCGCTGGTCGGCACCCATCTGGAGCGCTGGCGCCGTGGCAGGTGTCTCGCTCCGGCTTGGCGACGAGGCGCGGCTTGCCCTGGAAGTGGCTGGCGCGGCGCTGGCCGTGCCCATCAACCGGCAGTGGAAGCTGCGCCCCGGACTGACCACCGCTCTGGCCCTGGGTTATGGCTTCTAGAGCGCTCTTCACCGCGTCGGCGCTGGCACTCGCTGGCTGCCAGATGACCTTCATCGACGAGGCAGGCCTGGGCGCGAGTCAGCTTCCGACCCATGCGCTCATCGTGGACGGGAGCTCGCTCGGGGGCCGGTGCGATGACGCCTACTCCGCGGAGCAGGCCCTCTCGCCTCAGACGCCCTGGTGCAGCATCACCCGCGCGCTCGAGGCCGCGCCGCGCGGCTGGTCGGTCCGGATCCGTGGCGGCGCCTATCCTCTCCTGATGGCCCGAACGCCGAGCGCCCGAAGCGCGGAGCTGGTCCTTCAGCCCTATCCCCAGGAGCGAGCGGAGATCGCCGGAGTCATTCTGAAGAGCCAGCAATACCTCCGGTTCCAGGGACTCCACTTCACGGGCTCCATCTCGATCCAGGAGGGCGTCTCACACGTCTCCTTCTCCGATTGCGACATCACCTCGGAAACGCCGGCGGCGGGGGTGCACGTGGAGGCGACGGTCGAAGATTTCTCGCTCGTTCGCTGCACCGTCCATGACCTGCGCGAGGCGGGAGACGGCGTCTCGGGGCGTGGCTTCCTGGCCGATGAGGGGGGAGTTCGGATCCGCCTCCTGGAGAACCGCTTCCTCCGCGTGGAGGGCGTCGGGATTCGCATCTCCAGCGCTGAAGGCCTCACGGTGGAGGGCAATCAGCTTCCGGACAGCGCCCAGCCGTTCTTCATCACGGATTCCCGTGACGTGACGTTGCGAGCCAACCGCGTCCACGGCTCCGACGGCCCGGTCTGGCTGCACGGCATCGAGGGCCTGCGGTTGGAGAACAACCTGTTCACCGGCTTTCTCTACTGGGCGGTGGACCTCGCCAACGTGCCGGCGGCGCGGATTCTCAACAACACCGTCTGGGGGAGCGGGGAGGGCGGCATCGACCTCAACGACGTGTCAGGGCCGGCCACCGTGGGCGTGGTGCTGCAGAACAACATCCTCCAGACGCTCGACGGCCGGAGCGCCAGGGCGGCCGCGTTCGCGTTCGAGGACTACAACCTGGTGGGCGGCGGCAACTTCTCTGGAGTGCACGACCTGACCCGTCCGCCCTTGTTCATGGATGCGGCGAGCCTCGACTTCCACCTGGCCCCGGGCAGTCCGGGCATCGACGCCGCGCTCGCCGACGGGGCCCTCGGGGTTGATGCCGACGGACGTGCTCGATGGGACGACCCACAGGTGCCGGATACGGGCGCGGGTGCTCCGACGTACGGCGACCTGGGGGCACTCGAGGGCCGTTGACCGTTCCCGGTCCTTCTTATCGGCGGCTGTACCCGGTCTCGACAATCGTGCGCAGGGCGGTGAGCGAGGTGTCGTCCGCGGCGCCGGTGCCCTTGAGCCAGGCGACGGAGATGGCGGCGAGGAACAGGTCGTAGCCCCGGATGGAGGCGCGCGCGTGGCCCTTGCGCTGCGCGGCCTTCAAGTACTCGTCCGTGGTGGCGATGAGGTGGTCGCACGGGAGCGTCAGCGGATTGTCCGGCTCGCGTTCCCGGGCGGCGACCATGAGCGGTTCCGGCAGGCCGCTGAAGGCACTGAAGTAGTCCTCCAGGGTCCGCATCCACTGCCGGAGCGCCTCATCGGGGTCCGCGACCCGAGCGATCTCCGCGCGGCGCGCGACCAGCTCCTCCGAGCGCAGCTGCAGCACCGCCGCCAGCAGCGCCTCCCTGGTGGGGAAGTGGCGGTACAGGGTGCCCGGCCCGACGCCCGCCTCCTTGGCGACCGACTCCAGCGAGGTGCCAATCCCGTGCGCCAGGAAGTGGCGCTGGGCCACCTCCAGAATGCTCGCTCGGTTGCGCAGCACGTCCGCACGCGGCTTCCGCCCTTCCGCCTCCTCGGTGCTCATCGGCCCTTCCTCCTCATCAGAATCTCATCATATTGCGAAATGGAGGCTGCCTCCGTATTGTATTCACGAAAGCGGAGGCTGTCTCCGCTTCACATGGCCTCAGCTGAAGGACCCTCGATGACACGCCGCCAGATGCTCCTGTGCCTGCAGCTCACCAACGGCTACGGAGCCCAGCCCGGGGCCTGGCGCCTGCCCGGGGTGAACCTGTCCAGCTACACGGACATGGACGAGTTCGTGCGGTTCGCACAGGCCGCCGAGCGCGGAAAGCTCCAGCTGCTGTTCTTCGCGGACACCCCGGGCCTGGACGTGGACCTCGAACACCAACCCCCTCATTTCCCCATCGACCCGCTGCTGGTGCTGACCTCCATCGCCCGAGAGACCCGGCGCATCGGCCTGGTCACCACCGGCTCCACGACCTTCAACGAGCCCTACAACCTCGCCCGCCAGTTCAAGGCCCTGGACGTCATCAGCCACGGCCGGGCGGGCTGGAACGCGGTCACCACCTCCGACCCCACCGCGGCGGCGAACTTCGGCCGCCGGATTCCCCCGCGCGCGGAGAAGTACGAGCGCGCCCACGAGGTCGTCCAGGTCGTGCAGGCGCTGTGGGGCAGCTGGCAGAAGGACGCGTGGGTCCTCGACGTCCCCGGAAAGCGGTTCGCCGACAGGAACAAGATCCGGCCGGTCAACCTCCAGGGGCGCCACGTCACCTCCCGAGGCCCGCTGCCCATTCCTCCCTCCGAGCAGGGCCAGCCGGTCATCTTCCAGGCAGGCGGGGGAATGAACGGTCTGGAACTGGCGGGCCGTTACGCCGACGGCGTCTATGCCAACCCCTACACCCTCGAGGACGGACAAGCCCAGCGCACCGCCTTGCGCGAGGCCGCCAGGCGCGCCGGACGCGACCCGGACGAGTGAAGATGTTCGCCGGCTTCATGCCGACCCTTGCGTCCTCCCGCCGGGCCGCGCTCGACCGACGGCGCTTGCTGGACGAGTCCGTCGACCTGCGGCAGCGCGTGCGCTACCTCGGCGCCATGCTCGGCCTGCGGCTCGGTGACGAGCAGCTCGACGCGCCCCTCTCCGCGCGCCAGCTGGCCGACGCCGAACCCAGCCCGGACGACCCGCGCTCCGCCCGTGCCCTGGAGGTGGCCCGGGAGGGCTGGACGCTGCGCGACGTCATCGCGCACGGGGTCATCGACTACCACCCGGTCGTTACCGGCACCGCCGCCGACGTGGCCGACCACATGCAACAGTGGTTCGAGGCAGGGGCCTGCGACGGCTTCTCGCTGGCCATCGACAGCTACCACGACGGCATTGACGCCTTCGTCGACCAGGTCGTCCCCCTCCTGCAGGAACGCGGCCTGTTCCACCTCGACTACGAAGGTCCCACCCTTCGCCACCACCTCGGAGCCCGCGACCAGTACGGGCTGGACCCGCGCACGCACGAAGCGCCCGCGCATCTCGCCGCCGAGTGAACACCCCCCAATGAACACGAGGAGATTCGACATGAAGATTGGCATTCTCGGCGTTGGCCATATCGGCAAGACGCTGGCACGCAAGCTGGCTGCGGCAGGACATGACGTGAAGGTGGCCAACTCCCGCGGCCCGGAGACCATCGAGGCCGAGGTCCTGGCATTCGGCGCACGCGCGGTCTCGACGGCTGAAGCCGTGAAGGACGTGGACGTGGTCATCCTCTCGATTCCCCTGAACCGACTCCCCGAGGTCGCGCCGCTGCTGGCCCGCGTTCCACCCGAGACGGTGGTCATCGACACGTCGAACTACTATCCCGTGCGAGACAGCCGGATTGACGCCATCGAAGCCGGCCAGGTGGAGAGCCTGTGGGTCGTTGAGCAGCTGGGGCGTCCGGTCGCCAAGGCGTGGAACTCCATCGGTTCTGCCTCCTTTGCCACCAAGGGGATGCCCCCGGGGAGCCCGGGGCGCATCGCGCTTTCTGTCGCGGCGGACCGGGAAGCAGATCGCAAGGTGGCCATGGCGCTCGTCGAGGACACCGGGTTCGACGCAGTCGACGCGGGCCCGCTTGCGGAGTCGTGGCGGCAGCAGCCGGGTGCCCCCTGCTATTGCACGACCTCACCCGCGAGGAGATGCCGACCGCGCTGGCAACAGCCGACCGGGCGCGCCTGCCGAAGCGGCGCGACCTGGCCGTGGCGGCATTCCAGGAACGGATGGGGGACAGCACCACGAACCCCGATGCGGACTTCGGGGTCCGCATCAGTCGCGCATTGTTCAGGTGACGTTGCGCCGGTTGCGGTCGGTCCACTCTTCTCACCAAGCGAAACGGAACGTCATGGACATCGGAATCATCGGTTCGGGTCACATTGGCAGCACGCTCACCCGGAAGCTCACGGCGCTCGGGCACCGGGTGTCGATTGCCAACTCGCGGGGTCCGGCCTCGCTGGCCGCGTTGGCGGCCGAGACGGGCGCGACCGCGGCGACGGTGGAGCAGGCCGCTCGTGCTCGCGACGTCGTCATCGTCACCATCCCGGAGAAGGCGGTGTCCGAGCTGCCACGCCACGTGTTCGCCGCCACGTCCGCGGTCGTGGTGGATACCGGCAACTACTACCCGTCGCGCGACGGCCACATTGCCGAGATCGACGGCGGCCTGGCCGAGAGCCAGTGGGTGGCGCAGGTGTTGGGCCGCCCCGTGGTGAAGGCCTTCAACAACATCGTGGCCACCAGCCTGGCCACGCGAGGCGTGCCCGCCGGTACCCCGGGCCGCGTCTGTCTCCCCGTCGCGGGCGACGACGTGCGTGCGAAGCAGGTGGTGCTGGGCCTCCTCGAGGCGCTGGGGTTCGATGGCCTCGATGCAGGGCCGCTCGCCGATTCCTGGCGGCAGCAGCCCGGCACACCGGCGTACTGCAAAGACCTCGGGACGGCCGGGCTGGAGGCCGCGCTGGCGCAGGCCGACGCCGGGAAGAGTGCCCGGTACCGCGCCGAGGCTGACGAGGCCGCGCGCCCGTACTTCGCGCCGACTCCGGAGCGCTCGACCTGAACACGCGCATACCCGCACGGCCCGTGATCGGGCGCTTCCGCCATCAATAGCCGCGATTCCGGATCGAGAACGCGACGGTCAGGAACATGGTCCCCATCAGCATCAGGACGATCGACAAGATCCAGAGCTGCCCGAAGTGCCCGTAGCGCGCGGTTCCGGCCGGGTCGTACGCCCCATCCCGCCAATGCTCCGGCAGCGGCCTGCGGATTTAATGCATCGGTTTATTCCCCGCCGGCTCATCCCCGTTGAGCGGAATCTGCTTGTCCCAACGAAGGCGACTCGGGACGAGCCGAATACCCACTCACGCTGCGCCAGGGGACTCAACGACTGCTCACCGGAAATACATACCAGGGGAGTAGCCATGTATATTCGTGCATTGATGGGCCGTGGTGTCTTTGTTTCCGCCCTGTTCGGGGCTCTCGTCGCGGGGTGCGTGACGAGCCTGGCGTCGACGATGGGTATTCGGAGTCCGAGGATGCCGCGAGCGTGTCCGAATCCCTGCCCACGGAGGCCGAGCAGGTTGGAGCGGAGGATGACTCCGGGCAGCTGACGCAGGGGCTCGGTGGCTGCGCCAGCACGACGGTGAGCTGGTCGCAGTGGCAGCCGGCCTGGAACGGCAATATGACCACCGGCCGCTTATCCCTGGACCAACGTCCAGGCCAACGGAACGACCTGCAAGTACAAGCCCTGAGCTGTTCTAGCGCGCCTTGTTGAGGTGCGAGCCGGCATTCGCGCTCCTCCGGCTCGCACCCTCAAAGGCAGGGTGCATCCTGACTTTCTGGCACTGATGATGTCTTCCTCCACCCCCTGAAGGGACGCCAATCCGCCCGGTTGCCTGCGCACGTCGCGGAAGGGGTCGTTCGCGCGAACGGTGTCCACATCTCCCTCTCCCGTTGGGCATGGGGTGCCATCCGGACGTTGACGCGCGTGCTTGAAGTCTCCCACTGACAATGACAAGGATGCGCGTCGTCGGCCCATGAGGGTTGGAAAGGCGTCTACCCTCGCGTGAGCCGGCAATCACACCCGCACATGACAAGAACCTTCTTGCCATGACAGGGCTTCGCTCCAAGGCGGCACTCCATGACGCGTTCCTTCGCATCCACCTTCCCATCCATCTTGTTGCTGCTCGCCAGCGCGGCCTGCGGTCCCGGCCCGTCCGACGACCAGGCGCCGACGGGGGCCTCCTCCGCGGTCGAGGTGGCCACCGAGCGCCAGGCCCTCGCCAACTGGAGCTCCGCCGCGCCGATGTTCACGGCCCGAGTCGACCACAGCGCCACCGTCCTGCCGTCGGGCAAGGTGCTGGTGGCCGGCGGCGAAAACGGCTCGAGCACCTACCATGCCAGCGCGACGCTCTATGACCCGGCCACCAACACCTGGTCCGCCACGGGGAGCATGACGCAGGCCCGCTCGGCCCACGTCGCCGTCCTGCTGTCGTCGGGCAAGGTGCTCGTCATCGGCGGCACCTTCGGCAGCACCACCACCGCGGAGCTGTACGACCCGGCCACGGGGACGTGGGCCGCCACCGGCAGCCTCGGCACGCTCCGCACCAACTTCGCCGCGACCCTGCTGTCCTCGGGACAGGTCCTCGTCACGGGTGGCCGTGGCACTGGTGGCGTCTACCTGACCAGCTGCGAGCTGTACGACCCGGCCACCGGCACCTGGTCCGCCACGGGCAGCCTCGCCACGGGCCGCATGGACCACTCCGCCTTGCAGCTCGGCAACGGGCAGGTGCTCGTCAGCGGCGGCCTCTACATGCTCGGCACCTCCATGTTCCGGGTCGCCAGCGCGGAGCTGTACGACCCGGCCACCGGCACCTGGTCCACGACAGGAAGCCTCGCCACGGCGCGCAGCGGGCACCTGTCGCTCCTGCTGCCCTCCGGCACTGCGCTCATCGTGGGAGGACTGTCCGGCAGCGGCAGGCTCTCCACCGGCTTCTACTCGGTCTCCGCGGCCGAGTCGTTCAGCGCGGGCACCCTGTCGTCCGCAGGCACGATGAGCAGCCCGCGCCACAGCCACGCCGCCGCCGCACTGCCTTCGGGCGCCGTCCTGGTGGCGGGCGGCCTGAACAAGATTGGCGGCAGCTCCACGACGCAATACCTGTCCAGCGCGAGCCTGTACGACCCGGCCACCGGCACCTGGAGCGCCACGACCAGCATGCTGGCGGTGCGCAACCGCTTCACGCTCAGCACCCTGCCGTCGGGCAAGGTGCTGGCGGTGGGAGGCACCAACAGCTCGTTCCTGGCGCTCTCCTCCGCGGAGCTCTACACCCCGTGACCTGAGCACCCCGGGGCTCCCGCTCGCATTCGGGAGCCCTGGGGCACGGGTGTCTCCTTCTCAAGCGTGAACAGCGGTGGACTTCACCCGGGGCCTCCACCGCACCGGATCATTTCCTTCGAGAGGGCTGGAGCACCACTGCTTCCCGGCAGGAGGCACAGCTCTAGAAACCATGCTGAACATGCCAGTCCGATCTCAACGAGCAACGATGAAGTACGGTGTGGCTCTCGCAGCCGCCCTGCTCTTGACCGGCTGTGCGGTGGTTCCTCCCCGGTTTACCGTCGACGTCCCCAAGCAACGAGCGCTCAAGCTCAACGACGTCTACGTGTATTCCTTCCTGGATTTCCAGGCCCACCTCCTCGGCGAAACGTTCCTACAGCACTTCCGGGGACAGCTGGCGGCGGCCCTGACTCGCCACGGCGTGAGAAACACACAGATGTTGTTCCGCGACGCGCTCTCCAGCCAGCGAGCTCCGGTCCTTGCCAGGGATGGTTTGTCACTCAATGTGCCGGTGGGCGTCATCGTCGCGCGGAACCAGCTGACGGAGGATGTATTTGGCGCGAGGTACCGGCTGGTGATCTTCCCCTCCGAGTTGAACTTCCACATGCACCCCGCCGGGAACGTCACCATTACCTATTTCGAAGACACGATTCTCTGGCGCCTGCTGGATGCAACCACGGGCGCAGTCGTCTGGTCTGCGACGTCGCGGGGCAGTAGGAACTACCCGGCAGGCGGGGACGCAGACTCGAAACAGCGAGCGCACCTTCTCGTTGAGGCTTTCATCGAACAGCTGCGAAGTCAGGGGCTCATTGAGGCAATGCAGGCCCCAGCCCTCGTAGCGGAGCATCCTGGCCCAGGGCGATGAAGGGAGCCCAGTAGTGGGGATGGGGCAGGGTGGTACGCAGCCAGAGCATGGCCTCGCGCAGTGCACCGGCGCGGCCCTGGCCCGCGAGCAGCTTCAGGTAATAGGCCTCCATCAACTGGCGAGTGGTGTCGTCATTCACCTTCCACAGGCTCATCACCACTGTCTCGGCACCCGCCACCACGAAGGCCCGGCGAAGGCCGTAGACCCCCTGGCCCAGCTTGACGTCGCCCCGGCCGGTGTCGCAGGCGGACAGGACC
>JBKGHK010001549.1:0-825 GCA_046520375.1 Pyxidicoccus sp. 3LFB2 | reverse complement strand
AGCTGCCCAGCGCGAACAGCCGCAGGCTGCCCTCGCCCACCTTCTGCTCCACGCGCAGCTGGTAGTCCCAGAACGAGGCATGGAGGGGGTTGTCCTCCTCGTCATTGAGGATGGCGTAGGCCAGGGGAATCAGCAGCCCGGTGTAGCTGTAGCGAGCGGCCACGGTGACGGAGGTGCCCGTCTTCTCGAAGGGGACCTCGATGAAGCCACCGGCGTTGATGAGGTCCGCGTAGGCGGTGGCATGCAGCCGGTCCTCGCGAGGCCGGGACAGCCGTCCCTCCACCGCGCCGCCCAGCAGCCGCCCGTACTGCACCGGCGGCGTGCCCGGATGGAAGTCGATGGTGTCGATGAAGTCCGGGTGGATGACGGCCGGCCCGAGCAGCAGGTGGTAGAGCATCGGGACGCGCACGCCATCCAGGAAGTAGCCCGTCGCCGCGGGCTGACCGCCCCGCACCACCGGGTAGCCCAGGCCCGAGGCGACGCTGGCCACGCCGGGCATCAGCATGACGACGCGGAACGGGTCTCCCTGGGTGCCGGGCACCTCGCGAAGCTCCTGCTCATGCAGGGTGATGCGCGTGACTTCCGTGCGGGGGCGCTCGTCGCGCACCACCGTCTCGTACGGGTTCACCGTCCCGGGGTGCAGCCGGTAGACGACCTCGAGGGACTGGCTCGCGGCGAGCGTCTCCTCGAAGGTGGCGGGCCGGTGGCCCGGAGCGCGCACCTCGACGCGGTGGGCCCCGGCAGGCAGCTCCAGCTCGAAGCGCCCCCGCGCATCCACGAGCGCGGACGGCTCCGTGCTCCCGTCGACGAAGAGGGCGGCGTCGG
>JBKGHK010001548.1:0-826 GCA_046520375.1 Pyxidicoccus sp. 3LFB2 | reverse complement strand
GGCGCTACCCCGGCTCGCTGGGCGCGCCCTACGGCTTCGACGGCATCGCCATCTCCCTCATCGGCAACAACCACCCGCTGGGTGCCACGCTGGCCGCCCTCTTCTTCGGCGTGCTGCGCGCGGGCGGCACGCGCATGCAGCTGCTGGACGTGCACAAGAGCTTCCCCGAGCTCATCCAGGGGCTTGCGCTGCTCTTCGTGGCCGGCCGCATGGTGTGGCTCGCCATGCTGCGCCGCCGCCAGCCCCCCGCGCCGGCCGCCTCCGCGCCCACCGCCGTGGAGGTGCCCCGTGCTTGAGGTCCTCCACTCACTGCTCTTCTCCACCCTGGACGCGATGCCCGCGCTCGTCTTCGCCGCCCTGGGCGCGGTGCTCTCCGAGCGCGCCGGCGTGGTGTCCGTGGGCGTGGAGGGCATGATGCGCGTGGGCGCCTTCTGCGCGGCGGTGGCGGCGCTGGTCATGCCCACGCCCCTGGCCGTCGTGGCGGGCATGCTCGCCGGCGCGGCGCTGGCCTCGGTGCACGGCTTCCTGAGCATCCGCTGGCGCTCGGACCAGGTGGTGTCCGGCATCGCCCTCAACCTGGTAGCCCTGGCCGGCGGCACCTTCCTGCTGGAGTCCCACTTCGGCCCCAACGGCACGCCGCCCATTCAACAGCTGTCGCGGTGGGACGTGCCCGGCCTCGCGTCGGTGCCGGTGCTGGGCGCGCTGGGCAACCACTCCGCGCCCACGTACCTCGCGCTGGTGCTGCCCTTCGCCCTGCACTTCCTGCTGACGCGCACGCCCCTGGGCCTGCGGCTGCGCGCCGTGGGCGACAAGCCCCACGCGGTGG
>JBKGHK010001547.1:0-829 GCA_046520375.1 Pyxidicoccus sp. 3LFB2 | reverse complement strand
GGTCGATTTCCACGCCGCGCAGCCGGGCCTTGGAGCGCAGGTCCCACGCCTGCAGCTCCGCCTGGGCGCGGCCCTTCTTGTCCTTGGACACCGCGGCCAGCACCACGTAGCGCGCGCTCAGCCGCTCACCCACGGCCCGGGCCTCGGCGGGGACGACGTCCTGGTCGAAGGCCTTCTCCGTGGAGGCCGCGGCGGCCGCGTCCCGCATGGCGGACAGGCCCGGCGAGGGCTCCAGCTTCGGCTTGAGCTCGGTGGACCCGGACGGCTTCACCTCGGTGTAGCTGGCCGAGGGCGCATAGCCGGGCAGCGACACCACCACCGGGTGCTGGCCGGCGGGCAGCTGCACGCCGCGCAGCGGGGTGACGCCCACGTCCTGGCCGCGCACCAGCACCCGGGCGCCGGACGGCTGCGAGTCCACCACCAGCATGCCCGCGGGGCGCGCCTTCACCGAGGCCTGGGCCTCCGAGTAGGCCGACTGCACCTCCTGGCTGAAGAGGGCGCTGTCGGGGCGCGCGGAGGGCTCGGCCACCGCGGCGAGGGTGAAGGCCTGCGTCGCGCCGGCCGTGTTGCCGTTGAGCAGCCGCGAGGCGCCCAGGAAGATGTACGTCTGCGCCAGCCGCTCCGTGCTCAGCTCCGCCGGGGACTGGGTGTAGGCCTCCGCCGCCGCCTGGAACTTCTGCTCCGCGGCCTCGGGGTCCAGGTTGTCGTAGGCGGTGCGGCCCTCCTCGAAGAGGGCGTCCGCCTTCGTCAGCGACAGGGGCGCGGGCGGCGGGAAGGCCGCCCCCAGGTCCACCAGCTCCACACCGCCGCCCATGCGCAGGTGGCTCAG
>JBKGHK010001546.1:0-830 GCA_046520375.1 Pyxidicoccus sp. 3LFB2 | reverse complement strand
CCAGCGCCCCGCCTTCGCCGCGTCGGCGATGAGGGCACCGTAGGCATAGGCCCGGGCCTTGCGCGCGTGCGCGTCGTCCGGCCAGCGCTCCGCCAGCTCCAGGGCATTCCACAGCAGCGCCTGGCCCGTGGCGCGCGAGCGCACCAGCTCGAACTGCCCTTCGATGAAGAGCAGCAGCGCCTCGCGTCCGGGGGTGACGCCCTCGGCGCGCAGCTCGACCAGCGCGCGGCGGAGGTGGTCCCCCATCCCTGGGCCCGGGCCGGGCGCGCGCCAGGTCCGACAGCACGAAGGCGCCCGTCAGCCCCAGGGGCCGCTCACAGGCCATGGCCTCGTCCAGCGCGCGACGGGCGCTGTCCGGACGGAAGCCCTCCCACTCCACCGCGGCCAGGTTGCGGTGGGTGTGCGTGCGCTGCGCGCAGTCCTCCGGCATCCGCGCCAGCGCCTCCTCCAGGTACGCGCGGGAGCTGGCATAGGCGTGCTGGAAGCGGGTGATGTCCGCCAGCTGCTGGAGGAAGCCCTGCTCGGAGCGCCACTCCCGGGCCGCCTTCGCGCGGTGCCAGCCGCTCCAGGCGTAGGGCAGCGCCTCCGCGGGGCGGTGCTGCTCCAGGTACAGCTCCGTCAGCTCCCGCTCCAGGCGCAGACAGCTGAAGACGAGCGTGGTGCCCAGGCAGGTGTCCAGGGCCGCCTTCAGCCGCTGCTCCGCGTTCCACCACCGGCCCGCCCGTGACTCGCTCGCGGCCCACTCCCGCTCGGCCACCAGCTGCAGCCACGGGTCCCCCTGCGCCTGGGCCAGCCGCGCCAGCGCCGCCATGTCCACCGGGAGCCGCTCC
>JBKGHK010001545.1:0-833 GCA_046520375.1 Pyxidicoccus sp. 3LFB2 | reverse complement strand
GCAGGTGCCCGCGCGGCAGGTCTCCCCCACACCGCAGTCCGCGCTGGAGGTGCAGGCCAGCGCCGAGCACGTGCCGTCGCGACACACCTGCTGGGCCGGGCAGAGCACCGCCGCGCAGCCGGAGGCCGGCACACAGCGGCCGTCCGTGCCGCAGCGCTCGTCGGACTCACAGTCGAAGCCACCCGAGCACGAGACGCTCCGGCACACGCCTCCCGGCCGGCACACCGTGGACTGCGGGCACGTGACGCCCAGGCACATGTCGTAGGCGCAGGCGGAGTCCACGCAGCGCTCCGTCGGGAAGCACGCCACGCCGGAGCCGCAGCCGACCCGGCCGCACGCGCCCTGACGGCACCGCTCCCCGGGCTGGCAGCTCACACCCAGGCACGAGGGCTCCACGCATGAGCCCTGCTCACACACCTGCCCCGTGCCACACGCCACCCCCCGGCACGTGGTGGCGAGGCAGCGGCCCTCCACGCACGTCTGTCCGCCGGGACAGGCCACGCTCGCGCACAGGTCCGGCGGCACGAGGGACGGCGTCTCCTCGCACGCCGTCACCGTCAGCAGCACGCAGAGCAGCGCCCCGAGGGTGCACACCCGTGAACGCCATATAAAGGAGGGGGCCTGCCTGAAGGTGCCGGGCCTTCCCGGGTGCACGTTCATGGCAGCCGCTCCGTCCGGTCCGCGGCGGGCAGCGCGAGGGGCTGGGGCTGGCTGAGCACCACGCCCAGCACCACCCCGGCCGCCGCGGCGAGCCCCACGCCGCCCACCACGAAGGGCCAGAGCGGACGGCGATCCTACTCACCGTCCTCCACGACGGGCCGGGCCGTCTCGCG
>JBKGHK010001544.1:0-833 GCA_046520375.1 Pyxidicoccus sp. 3LFB2 | reverse complement strand
CGCAGCGGCTGGTGGCGCGCGGGGCGCGGGTGGTGGCGGTGGACCCGGCGAAGCTGATGCCGGAGCTGGCCGCCAACCGCCGCGTGACGCACGTGCAGGAGAGCGCCTTCGCCTACGCACCCGAGGAGCCGGTGGACTGGCTCTTCTGCGACATGGCGTGGCGCCCGCTGGAGGTGGCGCAGCTCCTGGCGAAGTGGGGCCGCAAGGGCTGGGCCCGGCAGCTGGTGGCCAACATCAAGCTGCCCATGAAGGACAAGAACCCGGTGCTGCTGCGCGTGCGCCAGACGCTGACGAAGGAGGGAGGCTGGGAGGGCCTCATCGTCCGGCAGCTCTACCATGACCGGGACGAGGTGACGGTGACGGCCCACCGCATGAAGTGAAGCGCCTGCGCGGGGCCTCGCGACGCGCTACACAAGGGACGCGATGCCCTACCCGCTCGACGACGCCACCGCCACCGCCCTCATCGCCCTCCACCCGTGGGTGCTGCAGCGCCACCGGGACGCGCCCGTGCAGGCCGCCGTGGAGGTGCTCCTCCAGGCCGAGCAGGCCCGCCGGGGCCACCCCGACGCGAAGACGGGGGCGCTCCAGGTCCCCGCCCTCACCCAGGGCAGCCTCCTCAAGGAGGAATACGACTTGTCCACGCACGCCCACCACGACGGGTGGCGCGTGGGCGCCGTCATCGCCGACGTGCAGGGGATGATTCACGTCAACGCCCGCTTCGGCTTCCCCACCGGAGACGCGGTGCTGCGCGCCACGGCGGAGTCGCTGGCCGCGCAGTACCCCGGCGCCAAGGTGCTGCGGCTGCACCCGGACTGCCTCGCCGCCCTGCTGGT
>JBKGHK010001543.1:0-834 GCA_046520375.1 Pyxidicoccus sp. 3LFB2 | reverse complement strand
TCATGGCGCTGCTGGCCGGGTGGCAGCTGCTGCTGTCGCGCTACTCGGGCCAGGAGGACATCGTCGTCGGCTCGCCCATCGCTGGCCGCCGCACCGCCGAGGTGGAAGGCCTCATTGGCTATTTCATCAACACGCTCGTCCTTCGCACGCGCATGGAGGACAAGCCCTCCTTCCGGCAGGTGCTGGCGCGCGTGAAGGAGACCACGCTCGGTGCCTTTGCCCACCAGGACATTCCCTTCGAGAAGCTGGTGGAGGCGCTGCAGCCCCAGCGAGACCTGAGCCGCTCTCCGCTGTTCCAGGTCTCCTTCACCCTGCAGAACGCGCCCGCTTCCGAGCTCTCCCTGCCGGGGCTCTCCTTCCGTCCGCTGAAGACGGAGGGCCACGTCGCCCGCTTCGACCTGGCGCTCATGCTCAGCGATACGCCGGAAGGCTTCGGCGGCGACCTCGAGTACAGCACCGACCTCTTCGACGCTTCGACGGTCGAACGGCTGGTGAGCCACTTCCAGACGCTCCTGGATGAGGCGACGTCCTCGCCGGACACGTACGTGGGCACGCTGCCACTGCTCTCCAATGCGGAGCGGCTGCAGGTGCTGGAGCAGTGGAACCAGACCGGCTCCGAGTACCCGCGCGAGGCCAGCGTCCACCAGCTCTTCTCGGCCCAGGCCGCGCGCACTCCGGACGCCATCGCTGTCGAGTCCGAGGCTGGCACCCTCACCTACCGCCAGCTCGACGAGCGCTCCAACCAGCTCGCGCACCACCTGCGCACCCTTGGCGTTACTCCTGGCACTCGCGTCGCGCTGTGCCTGGAGCGCGGCCTGGAGCTGGTGGTGGGCC
>JBKGHK010001542.1:0-836 GCA_046520375.1 Pyxidicoccus sp. 3LFB2 | reverse complement strand
CGCCCACCAGGCGAAGGACAGCGTCTTCGGCGGCAGCCTTACCGGCTCACCCGCGCGCAGCTGCTGGCAGGCGGTGAGCAGGTCCTCCACCAGCACGCGCCAGGACACGGCGTCCACCACCAGGTGGTGGATGATGAGCACCAGCTCCTGCGGCGCCTCCGACCCGGCCTCGAACAGCACGGCCCGCGCCACCCCACCCGAGGCCAGCTCCAGCGAGGCCTGGGCACGCGCCCCATGGGACTCCTCGGCGGCGCGGCGCGCGTCCGCGGGCAGCCCGGACACGTCCACCCGCAGCAGCGGCAGCGTGCCCTCCAGGCCCGTCACCTCCTGCCGCCAGGCCCCCTGCCCGTCCCGCGTGTAGCTCAGGCGCAGGGCATCGTGGTGCTCGCGCAGGTGCTGGAGCGCGCGCTCGAGCACCTCCGCGGGAATGCGCTCGCGCAGCGTCAGGCGCAGGGCCTGGTTGAAGTGGTGGGGCGCGGGCGGCTCGCGGTCGAGAAACCACCGCTGGATGGGCGTGAGCTCCACCCGGCCCGTCACCAGCCCCTGCTCCGCCGCGACGGCGGGAGCCGTCCCCGCCACCGCGGCGAGCTGCGCCACCGTCGGCAACTCGAAGAGCTGCTTCGCGGTGAGGTGCAGCCCGGCCTGCGCGGCCCGGGCGAGGACCTGGATGCCGAGGATGGAGTCGCCGCCCAGCTCGAAGAAGTCCTCGTGCACGCCCACGCTCGGGCGGCCGAGCACCTGCGCCCAGATGGCCGCGAGCGCCGCCTCCGTCGCGTCCCGGGGTCCCTCCTGGACCGCCTCCGACGCCGCCACCACGCGCTCGGGCGCGGGCAGGG
>JBKGHK010001541.1:0-836 GCA_046520375.1 Pyxidicoccus sp. 3LFB2 | reverse complement strand
GAACCGCGCGTCCGCGCCGGCCGCGGGCAAGCCCGTCAGCACCTGTCGCGGGGGACATCCCTTCCGCGCCAGCCGCTGCGGGAAGCCCATCCGGGGCGCCTCCTGGGCGGCGCCCGTCCGAGCCAGCCGGTGGGGGAACTTCCTCCGCACCGGGCGCAGGGGGAGGTCCGTCCACTCCGGCTTCATCGAGGAGCCCGTCCACGCCGGCCTCCGGGGGAAGCGCCACCACGCCAGCCTCGGTGGGCAGTCCTCCCGCTGCTCCGGCCCGGGCCGCGACCCCGGTGCGCCCTCGCACTGTGGAGCTGCCAGTGCAGGTGGTCCTGCGCCCTGGAGACTCGCCCGTGCGCCTTACGGGCTCGGACCTGTCACGCGGCGGCCTGTTCCTGCGCAGCGGGGGCTCGCTGCCGCCCCTGTGCGCGAGGCTGCCCGTGGTGCTGGAGCTCGAGTCCGGCCCCTTGTCGGTGCTCTGCGAGGTGGTGCGGCAGGTGCCCCCCGAGCAGGCCCGGGTCTGGGGCATGCCTACCGGCTTCGGCGTCCAGTTCGTGGAGGCCACCGCCGCCCTGAGGACCGCGGTGGATCAGCTCCTCAAGGGAGAAGCCCCTCGCGGTCCCTCGCCGGGTCCCCAGGGAGACGACGCGGACGCGGTCCGGGTGCTGGAGGCCTGGCGTCAGCGCTCGGCCGGGGACCACTACGCCGTGCTGGCGCTCCCCCCGGATGCGGACATGGAGACCGTGCGGGCCCGGACGCGCGAGGCCTGGAGCTCCCTGGAGTCGCTGCGCCAGCGCCCCCTGTCGCCCTCGCAGCGCGCCCAGCTCGACGCGGTGCGGGTCCGCGTG
>JBKGHK010001540.1:0-837 GCA_046520375.1 Pyxidicoccus sp. 3LFB2 | reverse complement strand
CCCAGGAGCCTCGGGCTCGACCTCCAGCAGGGGCAGGTCTCGCCTCGGCGGTGGCGGGGGTGGAGTGGGAGGACTCGCGGGCGTGCCACTGCTCGTCCTGGGCGGGGACGAGGTCCCTGGTCCGGGTGGGCGGAGTGGGGCGTGGAGGCTCCTCGGCGAGCCAGGGCTCCAGCGGCTGCGTGCGCGAGCGGCGGAGGGCCTCCTCCATGTCGCTGACGAGCGCGGCCTGGGCGAGCAGACGGGCTGCGCGCAGGGCGTCCGGGCTCTCGGGCTGGGACGGGAGGTCGAGGGAAGAGGCCGACTGGGGGATGGCATCCGCCCACGAGTCGGAGACGGAAGGCTTCTGGGGCTCGGGGTCGGCGGAGACGATGTCACCGACATCGAGGGTGAGGGGTTCCGCGTCCTCGGATGCGGACTCGGAGCTGACCGGAGCTGTGGCCTGGCGGGCCTCTTCGGCGAGACGGGCTTCTTCGGCGAAGCGGGCCTGCTCCGCGAGCCGGGCCTCCTTCGCGCGTCGCACCGCTTCGGCGCGGCGGCGCTCTACCTCGAGCCGTACCTCTTCGGCATGGCGCGCCTCTTCCGCGAGGCGGGCTTCTTCAGCGAGACGGACTTCTTCGGCTCGACGTGCCTCTTCCGCGAGGCGGGCTTCTTCAGCGAGACGAGCCTCTTCTGCGAGGCGCTCTTCTTCCGCGAGACGAGCCTCTCGGCGAGCCGCGCCTCTTCTTCCGCGAGGCGAGCTTCCTCAGCGAGCCGGGCCTCTTCAGCGAGGCGAGCTTCCTCGGCGAGCCGGGCCTCTTCGGAAGCACGCGCCTCCTCCGCCCGGCGAGCCGTCCTCCG
>JBKGHK010000153.1:0-17356 GCA_046520375.1 Pyxidicoccus sp. 3LFB2 | reverse complement strand
CTGTGACGACGGCACGGGCAGCGGCTGCGCGGCCACGCACTTCACCACCGACGGCACCCCGCCCACGCGCGCCTCCGCGCGCTTCACCGGCCCCCTCGCCCTCACCGGCACCACCACGCTGCGCTTCTTCTCCGTGGATGTGGCGGGCAACGACGGGCCGGCGGTGACGGAGACGTACGACGTCGACGCGGTGGCGCCCACCGTCTCCGCCAGCCCCCGGGGCGGCACGTACTTCACGCCGCAGACGGTGACGCTGACGTGCGCCGACGCGGGCAGCGGCTGCGCCGCCATCCACTACACGGTGAATGGCGAAACGCCGAACACGACGTCCCCCCGCTACACGGGCGCGCTGACGCTCGCCGCCAACACGGCGCTGGCCTTCCTCTCCGTGGACGCCGCGGGCAACCCCAGCCCGGTGGTGACGGAGACGTACACGTTCTCCTCGGACCCCCTCCAGCCGCAGTCCACCATCACCCCCGCGGCCGGCACGTACTTCAGCGCCCAGGCGGTGACGCTCGCGTGCGAAGACGGCTCCAGTGGCAGTGGCTGCGCGGGCACGTTCTACACGCTCGACGGCTCGGAGCCGTCCACCTCCAGCCAGCGCTACACCGGGCCCTTCACCGTCTCCGCCTCCGGCGAGGTGCGCTACCGCTCCATCGATGTCGCGGGCAACCTGGAAGTGACGCGGATTGCGACGTACGCCATCTCCCTGCACCCGGCCTCCGCGCAGATTGGCGCGGTGCGCGCCGCGACGGACGGGGCGGTGAGCCTGCCCATCCAGGGGGCCGTCATCACCTACGTCAAGCCGGGCGTCGGCAACCTCACCAACGACCCGGCGGGCTTCTTCCTCCAGGCGGACAGGGAAGGCCCGGCCCTCTTCGTGGAGGCGGACCCGGCGACGCTCACCCCCCGGCCCCAGGCCGGGATGCGGGTGGCGGTCACCGTCACCAACAAGCGCAGGCAGAACAACATGGTGCGCGCGAACATCTCCGGCTTCAGCGTGCAGGACTCGGGAATCCCGCTCACTCCGTTCGTCCAGGACGTGAGCCGCGTGGACGTGCCCTTCGACAAGGAGCAGTACGAGGCCGAGCTCCTCTCCCTGACGGGGACGGTGGATGCGGCCTTCATCGCGGCGGGCGTCGGCCACGTGCAGGCCGCGCTGGTGACGGAGGGCGTGCGCCGGGGCTCCCTGAGCTCCGTGGACTACCGGCTGCGCATGGTGGAGAGCGTGAGGGAGCAGCTCGACGTGACGCAGGGCTGCACGGTGGGCCTGCGCTCTCCGCTGTGGGTCTTCGGCACCACCGCCCAGCCGTCCGCGTGGACGCCGGAGCAGGTCACCTCGCTGGGATGCCCGGGCCCCCGGGTGGCCGGCGCGAGGCCCGCCAGCGCCGGGACGGTCATCGTCCGGTTCGACCGACGGCTCAACCCGGGCTCCGTCCTGGCCGATGGCAGCCAGTTCACCATCCCCGGCCTGACGGTGACGGGGGCCACGGTGGCCGCCGAACGCGAGGTGCGGGTGAGCACCAGCACCCAGACGCCCCGCCAGAGCTACACCGTCAGCGTGGCGTCCACGGTGCGGGACCCGGTGGGCACCGGGGTGGAGGCGGCGGGCAACTCCTTCACCTTCCGGGGGTACGCGGCGCCGGCCGTGCTGCGCATCAACGAGGTGGCGCCCGCCATCTCCGGCGGCACCTTCGGGCGGGACCTGGTGGAGCTCTACGTCGTGCAGGGGGGCAACACCGACGGCATGACGCTCGTGGAGGCCACGCTCGCCAACCCCCTGCTGGCCACCCTGCCGGATGTCGACGTGGCCACCGGCGACCTCATCGTCATCCACCTGGATCCGGACCGCGTGACGCCGGGCTCGGATGCCCCGGCCTCGGAGGTCACCAGCAAGACGGCCTATCCCCAGAGCCAGTACCTGTCGAACTACGATACGGCCTGGGACTTCCACGGCGCGGCCGGCGGCGTCACCAACAACAACCGGGTGTTCCGCATCCGAGACCCGGTGGGCAACACCCAGGACGCGGTGCCCTTCGTCTTCACCCTGTTCCAGAACCCGCCCGCGGGCTTCCTCACCCACCTCAGTGCCATCCAGATGGAGGGGCAGTGGCTGCCGGCCAACTGCAATGGCGGGCCCTGCAACTACAACAACTTCCCGGGCGCCCTGGACGTCTCCGTCGACTGGACCTCGGCCTTCCCCAGCGGCGAGAAGACCACCACCGTCCGGCGCGTCCTCGCGGGTGACTCCAACAGGAAGGGTGACTGGGCGGTGGGCACCGGCTCGCTCGGCCTGCCCAACCCGTAGCGCCTGAAGGGCCCACTGGGCCTGCCTGGAAAAAGCGAATCGCCGCCTCGTGCCGGGAGTGCTTCCCCGGTCCGGGCGGCGATTCGTGCTTCCAGCGCCTCTGCGTGCGCCTAGCGGCGGCGGGCCGCGGCGTCGGCGTGCTTCTCCAGGAACTCCGAGTAGGGGCCGTTGAAGTCCAGCACCTCCTGGCCCTGCTGGAGCGACCACACGCGGGTGGCCACCTCGGAGATGAGCTCCTGGTCGTGCGTGACGACGATGACCGTGCCCTCGTACTTCTGGAGGCCCTCGGCCAGCGCGGCGATGGACTCGAGGTCCAGGTGGTTCGTCGGCTCGTCCAGCACCAGGACGTTGTCCTGCATGATCATCAGCTTGGACAGGAGCAGGCGGACCGTCTCACCACCGGACAGGGTGTCCGTGTTCTTCATCCGCTCCTCACCGGAGAAGAGCATCCGGCCCAGCACGCCCGAAATCTCCTCGTTGGTGAGCTTGTCGTGCAAGTCCCGCAGCCAGCCGAAGCAGGTGGTGCCCTTGCGCACGACGCCGTGGTGGTCCTGCGGCAGGTAGCCCACCGAGGCCTGGTGGCCCCAGCCAATCTTCCCGGCGTCCGGCTCCACCTGCCCGGCAATCATCTTCACCAGGGTGGACTTGCCCACGCCGTTACGGCCGATGACGCAGACCTTCTCGCCCTTGCAGACCAGCGCGGTGAACGGCTTGATGACCTGGACGCCGTCGAAGGACTTCTGGATGCCTTCCACCATCAGCGTCTGCTTGCCGCTGGGCACCTTCTGGTCGAAGCGGATGAACGGGCGCGCGATGTTGGAGCGCTTCAGGTCGTCCGACTTCAGCTTGTCGATCTGCTTGATGCGGCTCTGCACCTGCGAGGCGCGGGTACCGGCGTGGAAGCGCGCCACGAAGTCCTGGAGCTGGGCAATCTTCTTCTTCTTCTCGGCCGTCTCGGACTCGACGCGGGTGCGCAGCTGCGCCTTCTGGCGCACCATGTCGTCGTAGCCACCGTTGTACTGGATGATGGCTTCGTAATCGATGTCCGCGATGTGCGTGCAGATGGAGTTGAGGAAGTGCCGGTCGTGGCTGATGGTGATGAGCACGCCCTCGTACTCGTGGAGGAACGTCTCCAGCCAGCGGATGGAGTCGATGTCGAGGTTGTTCGTGGGCTCGTCGAGGAGCAGCCCCTCGGGCTTGCCGAACAGCGCCTGGGCGAGCAGCACGCGCAGCTTGAGGCCGCCGGTGAGCTGCCGCATGGGGCCCTCGTGGAAGGCCTGGTCGATGCCGAGGCCCGCCAGCAGGGTGGCCGCGTCGCTCTCGGCGGAGTAGCCATCCTCCTCGGCGATGACGCCCTCCAGCTCACCCAGCCGGTTGCCGTCCTCCTCGGTGATGTCCGACTTGGCCAGCAGCGCGTTCTTCTCCGTCATGGCCGCCCACAGGGCCCTGTTGCCCATGAGCACCACGTCGAGGACGCGGTCCTCCTCGTAGCGGAAGTGGTCCTGGCGGAGGATGCCCAGCTTGCGAGGCCGGACGATGTTGCCCATGTCCGCTTCCTCGTCCCCGGCGAGGATCTTCATGAACGTGGACTTACCGGCCCCGTTGGGACCCGTGAGGCCGTAGCGGCGGCCCGGCGAGAAGGTCGCGTTGACCTCCTCGAAGAGCTTCTTGGGCCCGTAGGCCTTGGAGACGTTGATGACGTTGAACATGGCGGCGGCGTTGTAGCGGAAATGGCGCGGTGGGCCAAAGAAGCAAGGTGATTCGCTTCCCCAGCCCGTTCGCGGTGACCGGATGTAACCACTGACGGGGGGTGGAAAATGCCGCTCTCCAGGGGGAGCGGGGCGTCCCCCTCCAGATGCCCGGGGCCGCCCTTGCGTCGCGGGGGCTCCCGGCCACCCCCCTCTGGTCGCCTGCCCGGGAGCCGGGGAGGGGGCACATCGGGAACGCGGCCCCTGGCCGGCGGGGGAGCGGGCCGGGAGGATGGATGCGGTACCGGGCGGGCGTGGCGGGTATAAGGGCCGTTCAATGGCCGTCCGCTTCGAGCTCGTCACCACCGACCCCACCGGCGCCCGCGCGGGAATCCTCCACACGCGCCGGGGTTCCTTTGCCACCCCCATGTTCATGCCGGTGGCCACACATGCCGCCTTCCGGCACCTGGGCTCCGAAGAGGTGAAGGAGACCGGGGCCAGCATCCTGCTGGCCAACACCTACCACCTGATGCTCCGGCCGGGCCCGGAGGTGTTCAAGCGCTTCGGGGGCATCCACCCGTTCATGCAGTGGGACGGGGGCATCCTCACCGACTCGGGTGGGTTTCAAATCTTCTCCCTGCCCGAGGACCGGCTGATTACGGAGAAGGGCGCCCACTTCCGCAGCTTCCATGACAACAGCCGGCAGCTGCTGAGCCCCGAGTCCAGCATCGCCATGCAGCAGGCCATCAACTCGGACATCATGATGGTGCTGGACGTGTGCATCGACTCGCGCACCGACGAGGCCGGCACGCGCGAGGCCATGGAGCGCACCCACCGCTGGGCCGTGCGCAGCCTGCAGGCCAAGACGAAGCACGACACGGGGCAGGCGCTGTTCGGCATCGTCCAGGGCGGCGTGTACCCGAACCTGCGCGACGAGAGCGCCGAGTTCCTGACGAAGCTGCCCTTCGACGGCTTCGCCATCGGCGGGCTGGCGGTGGGCGAGACGAAGGCGGAGCGCGAGACGATGACGGCTCGCGCCACCGCGTCCCTGCCCACGGACAAGCCGCGCTACCTCATGGGCGTGGGGACTCCCACGGACCTGATTGAGGCGGTGCTGCGCGGCGTGGACATGTTCGACTGCATCATCCCCACGAAGATGGCGCAGCAGGGCTACGCCTATACCTTCCAGGGGCTGGTGCGGATTACGCGCACGGTGTACCGGCTGGACGACACGCCGCTGGATGCGGAGTGCGACTGCTACGTGTGCAAGCGCTACACGCGCGGGTACCTGCAGCACCTGATGCGCGGCAAGCACCACCTGGGTTCGCGCATGCTGTCGGTGCACAACGTGCGGCACTACCAGAAGCTGATGGGCCGCATCCGCGCGGGCATCCTCGGGGGCACCTACGAGCAGGTGGCCCGCGAGCTGAAGGCCGCCATCGCCACGCCCAAGGACCTGAAGGCGGAGGCGGGGGCGGGCGAGGTGACGCTGAAGGAGGTCGGGTGAGCGGCGGGCCGGAGGCTGTGGCGGTCGTCAACCCGCGCGACGGAGACTTCGAGGTCGTCACCCTGCGCAACGGGGCCCGCGCCGTGCGGCACCTGGGCCATGGCGAGGTGATGCACCCCTCCGTGGGCCCGTGGCAGGAGGCGCTGCGGCTCTACGTGGAGCAGGCGCGCCTGGCCGAGCGCCTGCGCCAGCCGGGCCCGCCCCTGGTCATCCATGACGTGGGCCTGGGGGCCGCCACCAACGCGGTGGCCGCGCTCACGTGCGCCCGCGAATTGGGCGCGGAGCAGCGGCGCACGCTGGAGGTGGTGAGCTTCGAGGTGGACCTGGCGCCGCTGCGGCTGGCGCTGGCGGACACGGCGGGCTTCCCCTTCCTCCAGCCCTTCCGCGAGGCCGCGGAGACGCTGATGCGTGATGGCGTGTGGGAAGGGGAGGGCGTGCGCTGGCGGCTGCTGCTGGGCGACGCGGTGCCGCACCTGGACGGGGCGCTGCCGGTGGCGGACCTCGTGTACTTCGACCCGTTCTCCCCCGCGTCCAACCCGGACATGTGGACCGAGGGCGTGCTGGCGCGGGTGCGCAAGCACTGCCGCGAGGACGGGGACGGGGCGATGCTGCTGACCTACAGCGCGGCCACGCCCACGCGCGTCACGCTGCTGCTGGCCGGGTTCTACGTGGGGGCTGGCGTGTCCACGGGGACCAAGGGCGAGACGACGGTGGGCACGACGCGGCGCGAGTCGCTGGAGTTGCCCCTGGGCGCACGATGGCTGGAGCGGTGGAAGCGCTCGTCGTCACGGGCGCCGCACGGCGCGCAGCTCACGCCCGAAGTGGAAGCACGGGTGCTGGCGCATCCGCAGTGGACGTGAGCGCGGCTGCGCGCCCTTCCCAGCTCCCTTCAGCCAGCAAGCGATAGTCGAGGGTGGACCACCAGTCGCTCGGTGCACCGCACGGCCCGGGGGTATCCGCCAGCCGTCAGCCGAGGCCTGCCTGCACCCGTTTGCCGGCCCTTCCCTCGGGGAAGGTTCGATTGCAACTGAGTGTAGGCAGAAGCGGACAGCTGCCTTCGCCCTGGCGCCATTGACTCCCCTCGTCAGGGCGCCCATGCCGTTGAGACTTCCAGTCCTGGAAGACCTGTCTCCGTCAAGGGTTCGCCTGGGATGCGGGAGCCGCGTTGGCGAGAAGCTCTGCGCAGAACAGGGGTTCCCGTGGGGAAGAAGTCACCGAGCAAGGCCCAGCCAGGCATGGCACGGCGCCGCAGCGCCACCGCGAAAAGAGCGCCCAGGCGGCCCACCGCCGTGCCTCTCGCGCGCGTGGCCAGGACGTCCTTCCCGGTGGTGGGAATCGGCGCGTCCGCGGGAGGGCTCGAGACCTTTACCCAGCTCCTCGCGGAGCTTCCTCCCGACACGGGAATGGCCTTCGTCCTCATCCAGCACCTGTCCCCCACGAACCCCAGCTTCCTGAGTGAAGCCCTGTCCACGGCGACCCAGATGCCCGTCGTCCAGGTGACGGACGGAATGCGCGTGGAGCCCGACCACCTCTACGTCATCCCGCCGGGCGCGGACCTGGAGCTTTCGGAGGACATGCTCAGCCTGAGGCCGCGAGCGGACGAGCCGGGCAAGCCGCACCTGTCCGTCGACATCTTCCTGCGCTCGCTCGCCGCCACGCGTGGGAGCCGCGCCATTGGAGTCATCCTCTCGGGGACCGCCTCGGATGGCACCGAAGGGCTCAGGGCCATCAAGGAGGCGGGCGGCATCACGCTGGCCCAGGAGCCGCGGTCGGCGAAGTTCGGAGGGATGCCCCAGAGCGCGGTCCAGGCCGGCGTGGTCGACGCCTGCCTGCCGCTGCCGCAGCTCGCCCAGGAGCTCGTGCGGCTGAGCCGCCACGCCTATACCCAGGAGGACGCGGCGGACCGGCCCCGGTCTGCTCAGGGCGCCCAGACGCTCGAGCGGCTCTTCGCCCTGGTGCGTGGCGCCGTCGGCATCGACTTCAGGGAATACAAATCGGCCACCTTCGAGCGGCGGCTCGCCCGCCGGATGGCGCTGCGCCGCGTGGAGAGCCTGGCGGACTACGTGAAGCTCATCGAGGGCGCCCCCGACGAGGCACGGGCCCTCTACGAGGACGTCCTCATCCACGTCACCTCTTTCTTCCGGGAGCCCGAAACCTTCGAGGCGCTGAAGAAGTACGTGTTCCCCACGCTCGTCGCGCACAAGCCCGCGGGAGCCCCCTTGCGGATGTGGGTGGCTGGGTGCTCCACCGGCGAAGAGGTGTACTCGCTGGCCATCTGCCTCCTGGAGTTCCTGGGGGAGCGCCGGGACCAGCATCCCATCCAGATCTTCGGCTCGGACCTCAGCGCGCAGGCCATTGACAAGGCCCGCGCCGGGCTCTACCCGGAGAGCGCGCTGAGAGACCTGAGCCAGGAGCGGAGGGCGCGCTTCTTCATGCAGGTCGATGGGGGCTATCGCATCGCCAAGGCCGTGCGCGAGCTGTGCGTCTTCGTCCGGCATGACCTCGCCCGGGACCCGCCCTTCTCCAGGCTGGACCTGGTGACCTGCCGCAACGTCCTCATCTACTTCACCCCCGCGCTCCAGAAGCGGGTGCTGGCCACCTTCCACTACTGCCTGAACACCCCGGGCTTCCTCCTGCTCGGGAACACGGAGAGCATCGCCGGCTCCAGCCAGCTCTTCTCGTCCGTGAGCAAGACCCACAAGCTCCTGGCGCGGACGGAGGGGCCCAGCAAGCTCCGGTTCTCGCGAGGGCCCGAGTTCCTGCCGGCCGACACGCAGGTGCACGGCCGCGCCGCCGTGGCGCCCAGCACGTCCCCGCCGCCTGATTCGACGCGGCGGGTGGACCGCCTCCTCTTGAGCCGGTATGCGCCGCCAGGAGTCGTCCTCAACGACAAGCTGGAAATCGTCCAGTTCCGTGGCCACACCGGCCCCTACCTGGAGCCCGCGCCGGGAGAGCCCCAGTTCAACATCCTGAAGATGGCGCGTGAAGGACTGGTCTCCCCGCTGCGCGTGGCGCTCGCCCAGGCGAAGAAGGAGCTCGCCCCCGTCCGGATGGAAGGGGTGCAGGTCGCCCAGAAGGGCGCCTCGCTGCTCTGTGACGTCGTCGTCGTCCCCGCCCCCGCCGTGGGGGCCCCCGCGGGGCAGGAGTTCCTCTATGTCGTGCTGTTCGAAGAGGTGGCCCTGCCCGGGAAGCAGGGGCGCAAGCCCGTCCGGAGCGCGCCCGCCCCCGAGGCGAAGCAGAAGGGGCGTGCGCACCCCCCCGCGCTGAAGCTCGAGCTGGCCGCCACGAAGGACTACCTCCAGTCCCTGCTCGAGGAGCATGGCCGCACCAATGACGCGCTCGCCTCCGCCAACGAGGAGCTCGTCTCGGGCAATGAAGAGCTCCAGAGCCTCAACGAGGAGCTGGAGACGGCCAAGGAGGAGCTCCAGTCCACCAACGAGGAGCTGACCACGGTCAACGACGAGCTCCACAGCCGCAACAATGAGCTGCACCTGGTCAATGGCGACCTCGTCAACCTCGTCAACGTCGTCGACATCCCGATTCTCATCCTGGACCTCGAGCGGCGCATCCGGCGCTTCACGCCGAAGACGCGCAGCATCATGAACATCCTCCCGTCGGATGTGGGCCGCCCCATCAGCGACATCACGCTGAACATCAGCGTGGCGGACCTGGACGCGCAGGTCGCCGAGGTCATCGAGACGGCGGTGATGCGGGAGTCCGAGGTCCAGGACCGGGCCGGCCAATGGCACCGGATGCAGGTCAGGCCCTACAGGACGACCGAGGGACGGATTGACGGCGCCATGGTGTCGCTCATCGACATCGACGCGCTCAAGCACCACGTCCGCCAGGTGGAGTGGGCGCGCGACTACGCCGCGAGCATCGTCGAGGCCGTGCAGGTGCCGCTGCTGGTGCTCGACGAGGAGCTGCGCGTGCTGTCGGCGAACAGGGCCTTCCACCAGGCCTACGGGGCCGCGGCGTCAGAGGTCGAGCAGCAGAGCTTCTTCGCGCTGAGCGGGGGCGCGTGGGACGTGCCGGCGCTGCGGGCCTCGCTGGGGGAGATGCTCGCCAGGAACACGCTGCTGCGGGGCCTGGAGGTGGAGCACGCGTTCCCCCACGTGGGGAGCCGGAAGATGTCGCTCTCCGCGCGCCCGGTGCACTCACGCACCGGAGTCCCCATGCTCCTGGTCGCCATCGAGGACATCACCGAGCGCGCGGAGCTGCTCGCCCAGGCGCAGCGGGCGAAGGAGGAAGCCGAGAAGGCGAACCGCGCGAAGGACCAGTTCCTGGCCACCCTGTCCCACGAGCTGCGCACCCCGCTGTCCACCATGCTGATGCAGGCGCAGCTGCTGCGCCGGGGCGACATGGACAATGACAGGCTTCGGCGGGCGGGCGAGGCCATCGAGCGGGGCACGAAGCTCCAGGTGCAGCTCATCGATGACCTGCTCGACGTGTCGAGCATCGTCACCGGCAAGCTCCGGGTGCGTTTCCAGCCGCTCCACCTGCCCGACGTGGTCCAGGCCGCCCTGGAGAGCGTGAGCGAGCAGGCCCGCAGGAAGTCCATCCAGCTGGACGTCTCCCTGGAGGACTCGCTCGGGCCCATCTCGGGAGACCCGACGCGGCTGCAGCAGGTGGTCTGGAACCTGCTCAGCAACGCCATCAAGTTCTCCGTCGACGGCCAGCGGGTGAAGGTGGAGCTCGGGCGGGTGGATGGACACGCCCGGCTCCGGGTGAGCGACAGCGGAGCCGGAATCGAGCCCGGGGCACTGCAGCGCATCTTCGACCGGTTCATGCAGGAGGACAGCTCGACCACCCGCGTGTTCGGCGGGCTGGGGCTGGGGCTGGCCATCGTGCGCCACCTGGTGGAGCTGCACGGGGGGACGGTGCAGGCTCAGAGCGCGGGCAAGGGCCAGGGCGCGACCTTCACGGTCCTCCTGCCGCTCATGCCTGTCCAGCAAGACGCGGCCGGCGTGGCGCCCACCGCGGGTCCGGAGCAGCCCGCGCGGGGCGGCCTCCAGCTCCGCAACCCGGGAACTGCCTCGCGACTCGGAGGCCTGCGAATCCTCGTGGTGGAGGACGACCCGGGAACACGCGAGGCCACGGCCGAGCTGCTCAGACAGACTGGCGCCAATGTCCTGGCGGCGGACTCCGCGGCGGCGGCGCTGGCGCTCCTCGAGGACTTCCAGCCCGATGTCCTCCTGAGCGACATCGCGATGCCCGGCGAGGACGGCTACACCTTCATCCGCAAGGTGAGGGCCCTCGGCCCGGAGCGGGGGGGCGCCGTCAAGGCGATAGCCCTCACGGCGCTGGCCGGCGACGGAGACCGCCGGGAGGCGCTCGACGCCGGGTTCCAGCGACACCTGGCCAAGCCCATCGACATCGACCGGCTCGTGGAGACCGTGGCGGAGCTGTGGGCCGGCACGGCCACCCTGGAAGCAGGGGAGGGGGGCTTCACGCCCAACCTTCTCCCGTGCGCAATCGCGCCACTGCCTGCTTCGTAACCTCCGGGGCAGGCCGTTGCCCTTCACGGAGGACCGCCCGACATGCCGCCCGCAGCCCCCCTGCTTCGCCACCTCGCCGTGCTCGCGCAGTGCCTCATGCTCGGCGCTGCCTGCGCCACCACCCCGCCTGCGCCGGTGCCGGCCCACGCCCCCGACAAGGCGCCTCCGCCCGCCGAGGCCCGCGTCGACGCACGGGCCATCATCGCGGACGCGCGGAAGATTGCGACGCGCGAAGGCGTGGAGGAGTTGCTGGAGATTCCGGTGGGCGGGACGAAGCAGTGGATTTCGGTCCGGGGGAAGAGCCGGAGCAATCCCATCCTGCTGATGATTCACGGCGGGCCGGCCTCCCCGGACCTTCCGACGGGCTGGGCCTTCCAGGCCGGCTGGGAGGACTTCTTCACCGTGGTGCAGTGGGACCAGCGGGGCAGCGGCAAGTCATACAGCGCCAATGACCCCGCCCTCATCGCCCCCACGCTCTCGCTCCAGCGCATCGCCGAGGACGCCGCGGAAGTCGTCCAGTACCTGCGGCGCCGCTACGACAAGGAGAAGGTCTTCGTGCTCGGTCACTCCTGGGGCAGCCTCGTCGGGCTGGAGCTCGCCAATCGCCATCCCGAGCTGCTGTTCGCCTACGTGGGGATGGGGCAGGTCATCAGCGGCCTGGAGAACGAGCGCGTCAGCTATGCCCTCACGCTCGCCCAGGCCGAGGCCACCCACAATGCGACCGCCATCCAGGAGCTGAAGGCGCTTGCGCCCTACCCGGAGCCAGACGGGTCGATTCGCATCGAGAAGGTCATCATCGAGCGCAAGTGGTCCGACACGTTCGGAGGGCTGGTGCATGGCCGTGACGGCGTTGGCCACTTCCTCGACCTGGCCGAGCTCTCACCCGATTACTCCGCCGCGGACGTGGCCTCCATCGGGAAGGGCTCACAGCTCTCGCTGCCACGCCTGCTGCCGGAGGTGGCGAGGTTCGACTACACGCAGGTCACCCGCTTCAAATGCCCGGTCATCCTCTTCGCGGGGCGGCACGACACGACGACGCCCTCGCAGGTTGCCGCCGACTGGCTCACGCGGGTGAGTGCGCCGAGCAAGCGCCTCATCTGGTTCGAGAACTCCGCCCACATGATGATGCTGGAGGAGCCCGGGCGCATGCTCCTCCACCTCGTGCAGGACGTGCTGCCGCTGGCCACGCCGCCTGGCACGGTGCCCGTCCCACGCTGATTCAGGTTCGGCCCAGGTCTGGCGGTTCCAGGGGCAGCTTTCCGCCCATCCGACGGGCGACCTGGTACCCCAGGTGAAGCAACCCGCGAGGCGTGCTTGACTGAAGCCCCGGTTACTGGGGCTTCATGGGCATGCGACGCTTGGAGTGCTCCGGCATGGAAACGAAGCCCTCCCTCCTGCAAACAGTCCTGCAGTGGCCCCGTCCGCAAGTGACGGCCTGGCTTGATGGTCTCGCCATCGGTGAGCCCCTGGGGCAGGAAGCCTTCAACTGGGAGCTCTTTGCTTTCACCGCGGCAAGGCGGGCCCGGGAGGAGCGGAGCCTTCCATGGGCGCACATCGCCCTGAGGGTCTACGAGGTGCTCGAGGAGCGCCTACCCGCAGGGGCTGCGCACTCCGGCATGTTCTCGGCGATGAACCTGCGGGCCTGGATGATCAGCGAGCTCGGCGCTCGCGAAGGTGATGCCATTCTGGACCCTGAAATCATCTTCGGATGGTTCCAGCGCGTGGCGACCGTTCCCATGGAGGAGGCCGCCAGGCTGGTGGAAAATCGAGACTGGGGCACCCTTCCCATCGAGACGCTGCGCCGGCTGCGCGCCATCAAGAATGCGCTCAATGTCCTGGACGCCATTTCTGAAACCGAAGTGGTGCGGAAACATCCTGAGCTGGAAGGCTGGCTCCAACTCAGGAGTCGGCTCCCATAGCCGAACCCGCTGAGCGCTCGAATCAAGGAGACCAACAGCCCCCAACATTGGCTTTCTCAGGCATCAATGCGACTCGCATCCGCCAGTTTCATCGCCGCAGGAAGTTGCCTTTATTCCAGTTTACGGCCGGATGAAATCCGTCCACATAGGCCACCTGGTCAAGCAGGACATCCGCAACCAAACCGTTGAGCTTGCCTGTGCAGCAGTTGGCAATGAATGAAGGCGAGTACCCCTGCAGCCGCTGAAGAAAGTCATCTTGGATAGGGAAAGTATCCCACAGTGCCACCCAAATGCTGTTCCTTAGCGAAGCAAGAAGCCCGGTTTCATAGAATCGTCCGAGCGAAGTCATATATGGAACGGGGTTTACGATAAACACATCCCAAGTACCATCATGGAGACGCAGTTGACTCACGAAAGTCTCTAGATTCCTTTCGATGTCAAGACCCGTACTCCCCTGTGCTGGGCCTATTGGCCTCAACATCCCAGAAGCCCCGTCATACTCAAACTCGTCTCGATGTGGCGACTCCAGAAGGAGGATCAGTCTAAAGACATTTCTCCGAACCTTCGGCGTCCTGTCTGGGAACCGGCTTCGGCGTGCGCAAGTGCCCCGCGACAAAACCAGTGTGTATCGCCAAGCATCCTTTACTCTGCAGGGCTCTTCGAAAATATCGGAAATTACAAATTCATCTATCGTGCTCTTGCGCAGGAAGTGCGCGGGAATGTTGATTGATGATATTTTCCCGGAGCGGGTCCTGTATGTGAGGCCGTCGCGCTCGATGAAGTATTTCATGCACCACCCGGATTGGTAGATGTGTTGCGTGAGGGTAGTCCAAAAAGCACATCGCGCCGGACTCAACGTATTATCGCATCGGCCATGCCATTACGTCCCGCGAGCGCAGCCGCGCAGCCGGCCCTGTCGGGTACCAACCGAGGCAGGGCCCACGCTGCTCCTCTCGCTATGCGCGGCGGCGCGCCTGAGGGCGAAAGCCCCGAGCGCCAGGGCGAACTCGAAGCCCCCCGAGGTGGCACTGCAGCCACAGCCGGACGACTCCTTCAGCGGTGGCGGGCTCGTGCCCGCGTCCTGCGGCGGCCGCGCGCCGGCATCCGGTGCCGAGCCCGCGTCCGGCGTTGAGCCCGTGCCCGCGTCCGGCGTGGAGCCCGTGCCCGCATCCTCGGGTGGATTCGTCCCCGCGTCCTGCTCCGGCTCTGTGCCCGCGTCCTGGCACACGGAAGACTCGGCCCCCACGCAGACGCCAACCTGACACGAGTCCGGGGTGGTGCACGCGTCGCCATCGCTGCACGGGCTGCCGTTGGGCTGGGGCTCCACGAAGCACCCTCCCTGTCCGTCGCACGTCGAGGACTGCTCACACACTCCCGGCTGGCACTGGTAGGCCCTGCCTCCGCAGACGCCCCTGCTGCACGTGTCATTGGAGGAGCACGCGTTGCCGTCATCGCAGCTCCGGCCGTTGAGCGCCGCGCACACGCCATTCACGGACGCTCCCGCCGCCACCGAGCACGCGTCACAGACGCCTGCGCCGCACGCGGTGTTGCAGCACACGCCGTCCACGCAGTAGCCGCTCGCGCAGTCCCTGGCCACGGTACACGCGCCGCCATTCGGGAGCGTGTCGGACACCCACCGCGCACGCAGCCGCGTATTGCCGAAGGCGTCCTGGCGCTCGTACACCACCAGCGCGCGCCGCTGGCCGTCCGAGGCCACCACCGGCGCGGCCTGGGTGAAGGGACCGGGCGCCACGGAGAACCCACCGTCCGTCAGGTCTCCACCTCCCACCGGGACGAGCTGCCCGAACAGGTGTGTCTCCCACAGCGTGTCGGTGGACAGGTCATCTCGAGTGTCCGTCCACACGGCGAGATGACGTTCCCCATTGAAGGCAAGGGCCGGGTTGGACTGGTAGCCGGGCGCGATGGCCAGCTTGCGCCCGAGTCCATCCGGCAGGCCTCCGTCCGTGAACATCCGCGCGCTGTAGATATCGTTCGTGGTGGCGCCGCTGCGGTTGTCCTCCCAGGCCACCAGGAAGCCGCCGTCAGACGCGCTCACATCGTGCGAGTACTTGCTCGACCACGTCGACGGTATGAGCAACTGCCCATCCCTATCCAGCACGCCTCCATCCGAGTCGAGGCGGGCCGCGTACAAATCCCCGTAGCTGCTGCTCCGGGTGTCCTCCCACACGACGAGCGACAGTGCTCCGAACGAGGCCACGGCCGGCCGCATCTGGTTGTGCGTGGCGGTGCAGATGGGCACCGGCGTCAGCTCGCCCGGCACGCCCGCGTAGGGAACGCGCAGCCCCAGGATGTCCGTCCCGGTCGGGGTGCGTTCATCCCAGACGACCTGGTACTGATGGCCATCCGAGGCGATATCGGGATTGCGTCGCTCGGCGCGCCCCTGGGTGAGGCGAACCTCCTGCACGTCCAGCACGCCCCTGTCCGAGGCGAGCCGGGCGCCGTACACGTCGCTGTTCCCGGTCGAGGCGGAGTCTCGCTCATCCACCCAGACCAACAGGCACCGGCCGTCCTCGCAGGCGATGCGCGGCGAGCTCTGCCCACCCGGTGCCGTCGTCACCGGGACACCCGACAGGTCCAGCACCGTTCCGTCCGCGCCGATGCGGACCGCGTAGAGGTCCTGCCCCGAGTCGCTGGCGTTGCGGTCGTCTTCCCAGGCCACGACATAGTGCTCGCCGTTGAAGGCCACGGTGGGCTCCTGCTGCGTGTTGGGCACCACCGAGAGGAGCAGGGCAGGGGTGTCGGGCAGCTCGCCGCCCGGCCCCATCTTCGTGGCGAGCACATCCCACGAGCGGGCGGAGGACTGCTGCTCGCCCCAGGAGAGCAGGAAGCCCTCTCCGTCCGAGGCGACGCCGAACGACGCGATGTAGGGCGCGGGCGCAACGGGGAACTCGGACCTGGAGACCTCCGCCCCCGTGGCATCCAGCCGGACCACGGGCAGGACGCGGCCCGTGGCGCGGAAGTCCTGCCAGGTGACGAGGAAGCCGTCGTGCGAGCGCGTCACCCGGGGCGACCACTGGTACCCCGTGCTCCCGGGGCCAAGGACCCGCTCGGAGCCGCTCACGGGCGTGCCGTCCTGTGCGAGTCGTGCGGCGTAGACCTGCTCTGGCGCCGTGCCGCCATCCGCGAGCGGGGCCCGGCCGTCCTGCCAGGCCAGGAGGTACTGGGTGCCGTCGGACACGAGCGCCGGGTACCACTGCCTGCCCGCCGCGGAGATGATGCGCCGGCCGCCCGTGTCCAACACGGTGCCAGAGGTGCTGATGCGCGTTCCGTACAGGTCGGAGGAGCCCACGACGCCGGAGCGCCCGTCGGTCCACACCACCAGGAACTCCGAGCCGCCGAAGGCCACGGTCGGCAGGGTCGCCGAAATGAAACCGGCGGCGATGAGGAAGTCCGTTCCGATGCGCCTTCCATCGCGACCCACCCGCGCACCGTAGATGGCCGAGGAGGAGCCGTTGCGCCAGTCCTTCCAGACGACGAGGTAGTTCGTCCCGTCGAAGGCGACTTGAGGGGTCTCCTGGCTGGAGCCAGTGGTGGAGAGGGCCGTGGGAGCCGCGCCGAGCACCTGGCCGGCCGGCGAGACGCGCGTGGCGTAGATGTTCATCGCCGCCGCTGACGTGGACCGCCGGGACCACACCACCAGGTAGTTCGTCCCATCGAAGGCGACCGCGGGAGCGGCGTGGTAGTTCGGCGTGGTGGTGATTTCGAAGCCGAGGGGGTCGAGCATCTGACCGTCCCTGCTCACGCGCGCCCCCATGAGCGAACTGGCGGCGTCCGAGCCCCGGCGGTTGCTCTCGCGGTGGTCCACCCAGACAACGAGGTAGTTCGTCCCGTCGAAGGCGACGGCGGGCTCCAGCTGGGCCGCCGATGCTGGCAGGCGGACCGGAATGTCGATGCTGAATTCCTGCGAGGAGACGGTGAGCTCCGCCGCCGAAGCCAGCTCCTGCGTCGCCGCCTGCGCCCCCGTCCCCTGGAAGGCAAGTGAGGTGGCCGCCATGGCGAGGAAGCCAGAGGCGAGGAGGGTCATCAGGACGGCGCGGGGGCGAGCCATGCAAATCTCCAGGGAGGGCATCCGTATACAGGATTCAGCCGGGCGGGCAGGAGGTCCCCTGGAGAAGGGCAGCGCTTCTCCAGGTGCGACTGCGTTCTCCTCGCGGTGGCCCGCCGCGCTGGAGCCAGCTGAGCGGGCCGCGTGGGCAACGGGGCCTGTCTTGCCGTGGCGTTCGGTGAGCCTCGCTGACCTCTCCCGGGTGATTGGGCTGACATCTGACTACTCAGCGAGTAGTCTCCTGCCGCGCGGAGCGGACCGCATCTCTCCTCGCGAGGCAGTTCATGGAGCCGGGTCACCTGAATCCAGCAGGCCTGCCGGCGGGCACGCGCATCGGGCCGTGGCGCCTCGTCGAGCCGCGCGGCCGGGG
>JBKGHK010001539.1:0-846 GCA_046520375.1 Pyxidicoccus sp. 3LFB2 | reverse complement strand
AGCACGCGGCAGGCGGCGAGGGCCTCTTCCAGCGGGCCCCCCGCGTCCCAGGCGACGAGCAGCCCCTCCGTGACGGCGCCCGCGGGCAGGGCCTCGGACACGCGCACGAGGTGACAGGAGCGTCCCGCCTCGGACTCGCGCAACCCTCGCTCGACCTCCTCCGCCACGGCGAAGGGTACGGCTACCAGCGTTGCGTGCACCCGTGTCACTCCCTGGCCCCGAACAGGGCCGATGTTCCCCCATGCAGACGCGGGGCCACCCCTTGAATTGCAGCCTCTCGGGGCGAAACGGTCAACGCCGCCGGGCCCCGGCCCCTGGACGGCCCTTCTTCTCGGTGGTTGCGCGGACCCGCCGGGTCGCCGTCGCCACCACGCCCGGGCCCACGGCGCAGGCGGGCAGCAGCGGGCAGCGGGCGCAGTTCTCCGCCACGGGCTGGGCCGGGCAGGCGCCGCTCATCCCGTAGTGGCACAGGGCGAAGTCGTAGCGGACGGGGTCCTCGGCATCCAGGGCGCGCAGGGAGGCGGTGACCTCCTCGGCGGTGCGCCACGTCAAGTCCCTGCGCCGGGTGAGGCCCAGGTGCTGGGAGATGCGGCCGATATGGGTGTCCAGGGGGATGAGGAGCGTGGCGGGCGGCACGCGCTTCCAGATGCCGAAGTCCACCGCGTCGGGCCCCGCACCATCCACCGGAGGAAGAGGTTGAGCCGCTTGGCGGCGCCCGCGCCCAGCGGCGAGGGCAGCAGGTGGTGCAGGCCCCGCTCCGGCCCCAGCGCGGCGCGCAGCGCGTCCATGGGCACGTCCCGCAGGCCAGTGGTGAAGGCATCCAGCGCGCCGTGCAGCGTGCCGCGG
>JBKGHK010001538.1:0-848 GCA_046520375.1 Pyxidicoccus sp. 3LFB2 | reverse complement strand
CTCTTCGGTTCGCCCGGAGAGAATGGCGCGGGCTCCACGCCCTCGGCGGGCAGGCCCGGGCCTGCTCTCGCGCTCGCCGCGTGGTTCCAGCGCGGCCACGCACAGCCTGCACTCCCCTCGGGTGCTCCCGGCGGCGCGAGCGGCATGCAGCGCGCCTCCGGTGCACCGGTGCGCCGTTCCCCCTCGTGGCTGGGCCAGTGGCTGGCGAACCTCTTCGGAGGCTCCGCTTCGGACACCCGTGGACGGACGCCGCCTTCGCAGGGCACTCCGGCCCCGCCGCCCGGCCCCGGCATGCTGTCGCGCCTGTCCGAGTGGATGCTGCGGAACACGCCGCTCGGCGACCTGCTGGGCCGCCGCAAGGCGGAGTACGTGCGCCGCCTCTTCGACCTGTTCGAGGAGGGCAACCTCCACGAGGCCCTGCGCTACGCCATCCCCCTGGGCCAGGGCCTGGACGAGAGCACGCGGGTGTCGCTGGGCCTGCCGGGCCCCCGCGAGTCGCTCACCCTCCAGCCTTCGAGCGGCGGTGCCGCCTCTGTCTTCGCCGGGGGCGAGGCGCTCTTCGCCGCCCTCAAGGAGCGCTACCGCGACGCCTTCCGCCGCTACGAGCGCGAGGGCCGCATCGACGAGGCCGCCTTCATCCTGGCCGAGCTGCTGGGCGCGCACGAGGAGGCCGTCTCCTTCCTGGAGCGGCACGAGCGCTTCAAGCTGGCCGCCGAGCTGGCCGAGGGCCGGGGCCTGCCCGCGGGCCTGGTGGTGCGCCAGTGGTTCCTCGCGAAGGACGTGGCGCGCGCCATGGCCATTGCCCGGCGCAGCGGCGCCTTCGCCGACGCGGTGCACCGGCTGGAGCG
>JBKGHK010001537.1:0-849 GCA_046520375.1 Pyxidicoccus sp. 3LFB2 | reverse complement strand
TGCCGCTGGCGTTGCGCTCCGCTGCTCCGCCCTGACTGCTGTTGCACTGCGCTCCGCTGCTCCGCCCTGACTGCTGTTGGCACTGCGCTCCGCTGCTCGGCCATGACTGCCGTTGGCGTTGCTTTACGCTGCTCCGCCCAGGCGGACGGTGACCCCGTTTCCCGCGGCTCCGCTCCTTCCGAGACTGGCGCGGTTCCTCGCGGTTGCACGGTGGCCGCGACGGGCACGGTTCCTCGCTGCTCAGCCGTGACTGCCGCAGGCACGACACCCTGCCGTGTATCCGTGGGGGCCCTGGGGACGCGCCCGTCGAGCGTCGCCTGCTCCCGCGTCTCCGCGTGTGGAGCGGGAGCCAGGGAGGATGTCGCCTCCTTCCGGACGGCGGCGGGCTGCAGCAGCCGGACGATGCGCCGCGCGGCCTGGGAGGATTGTGAGCTCGGTGCGGGGGCCGTCAGGGCGGAGGCCCCGGGAGTCATGTCCGCGAGGAGACTGCCGGCGCTGCCCATCTCCGTGGCCTGGCCATCTGGGAAGAGCTCGGGCTGCGTGCGTGGGCTCCCAGACGCGGTCTCGGAACCCGGTGCCTGTCCGAAGAGCGCGGAGCGCCGCGAGCCAGCGCGAGGCGCGACGGACGCATCCTCGTCCCCGGTCCTCGGGACAGGCGCTGGCGTGGTGGCCGGGTCGGGAGCGGTACCTCGCGGCACGGCGCCCTCTGCTTCGAGCGTCGTGGAAGCGGTGCTGTCCGGGCCGCGAGCGTCTTCGGCGCCGTGCGCAGCCGTTCCCACCGGCGCGCCACCCGTGGCCGGTGCCGTCGTCGCCACGAGGGCGTCACCCGTGGCCAGCGAAGCCCGAGGG
>JBKGHK010001536.1:0-850 GCA_046520375.1 Pyxidicoccus sp. 3LFB2 | reverse complement strand
CGCGGCCCGCCGCATCCAGGAAGGCCTCCGCGGTGCGCGGCGAGGCGAAGAGCGCCACGTCCGGGGGCGTGGACTCCAGCAGCGCCAGCGCCTCCGGGGGCATCGGCGCGGGCATGGAGCGATAGGCCGTCACGCGGGTGACGAGCACGCCCAGCTCCCTCAGGCCGTCCTCCAGCTCACGCCGGCCCTCCTCGGCGGCGGGCAGCAGCACCTCGTCGCCGGGCTGGAGCGATTCCTGATGGCCTCGAAGAGCGCCTCGCCGGTGCCCTCCGCCGGCTCCGCCGCCACCTCCAGGCCAAAGGCCTCGACGGCGCTCGCGGTGCGGGGGCCCACGGCGGCCAGCTTCACGCGGCGCAGGCGGTCCGCGGTGCCGGCCTCGCGCAGCGCCTCCATCAGCGCCTCCACCGCGGAGGGGCTGGCGAACAGCACCCACTTGTACCGCTGGATGTGCTCGGCCGCGGAGGCCAGCGGACGCGGGTCCTCCGGCGGCCGCAGCTCCAAGAGGGGGACGCTGAGCACCTCCGCGCCCTCGTCCTCCAGGAGGAAGCACAGCTCTTCGGCCCGCTCACGCGGGCGCGTTACCAAGACTCGGATGCCTTCCAGTCGCCGTTCCACGCGCCGCGCACTCTAGGACTCCCGAGCCTCCGCGCGGCGAGCGAAATCTCGCAGGATGTCCGCCGCCCCACGCGACAGCAGGTCGTCCGCCAGGGCCTCGCCCAGCGCATGGGCCTGGGCCACCGGGCCGCGCACCTCGCCCCGCACCACGTGGGTGCCGTCCGGCCGGCCCACCAGCCCGCGCAGGTACACGGTGCCGTCGGACACGGTGGCATGGCCGGCCAGCGGCACGGTG
>JBKGHK010001535.1:0-854 GCA_046520375.1 Pyxidicoccus sp. 3LFB2 | reverse complement strand
GCCTACGACTACCCGCGCGACGCCTGCATCCACGAGGTCTTCGCCCAGCAGGTGGCCCTGCGCCCCGACGCCATCGCCCTGGAGGACGCCTCCCGGCAGCTGACCTACCGCCAGCTGGACGCTCAGGCCAACCAGCTCGCCTGGCTCCTGCAGCGCCACGGCGTCGGCCCCGACTCCCGCGTCGCCCTCTGCCTGGAGCGCTCCGTCGAGCTCGTCGTCTCCCTGCTGGCCATCCTCAAGGCCGGCGGCTGCTACGTGCCGCTCGACGCCGCCTACCCGCGCCAGCGCCTCACCCACATGCTGGAGGACGCCCAGCCCCAGGTCCTCCTCACCACCCGGGCCCTGGCCTCCCAGCTGCCCTCCGAGGGCCTTGCCTGCCTCTTCCTGGAGGAGCTCACCGAGGAGCTGGCGCGGCTTCCCGCTTCGCCTCCGCCCTGCGCCACCACCTCGCGCAACCTGGCCTATATCGACTTCACCTCGGGCTCCACCGGCAAGCCCAAGGGCGTGTGCATCGAGCACCGCTCCGTCATGCGCCTGCTGCTGGGCCGCGTCGACTACATGGAGCTGGGGCCCCAGCACTCCTTCCTGCTCATCGCCCCCATCTCCTTCGACGCCTCCACCCTCGAAGTCTGGGGGCCGCTGCTCCACGGCGCCCGCCTCGTCCTCTACCCGCCTCACGCGCCCAACGACGTGCGCGAGCTGCAGCACGTCCTCCAGAAGCACTCCGTCACCACCCTGCACCTCACCTCGGGCCTCTTCACCCAGATGGTGGACGCCAACCTCGACGGCCTGCGCTCGGTGAAGCAGCTGCTCACCGGTGGCGACGTCGTCTCCGCGCCCCACGTGCGCCGGGT
>JBKGHK010001534.1:0-865 GCA_046520375.1 Pyxidicoccus sp. 3LFB2 | reverse complement strand
CGGGCACCTGGTCACGCAGGCCGCGCAGCAGCGAGTACTCGTGGCGCAGCATGGCCCTGCTGCCGTGGGCGAGCGGGCCGGAGCGCACCTGCTTGACGACCAGGGGCTCGCCGTCCTGCTTCCATCCGCGCAACACGACGTAGCGGCGCCCGCGGTAGATCTCCCGCATTTCCTCACTGCCAGGCGCCTGGGCCATCCGCGCGTCCCTCGATGGAGAGGAGACACTAAGTTTTGGATGCCCGGGCCCGGGGCACGGAACGAGCGGCCGGGCGAGAGTGACGAGCCCTGCTGCCGCCGCCTGCTGCACCTCGGATTCAGCCACGGGTGACGTGAGCCTCCAGGGTGGAACCACAGGCCAGGTGATGAGTCGTGCCCCGGTCCGTGTAAGGTCCCGTCCCAGCAGAGGGGGAACACACATGCATCAGACGCGGCGGAAGCGGACGTGGAAGCGGACGCACTTCACAGGAGCACTGACCGTGCTCCTGCTCCTCGCAGTCGCAGGTGGAGGGGAGGTGCACGCCCTGGAGGCCCCGAGCGCGGCGGCCCCGCCGGCTCCGAACCTGGCTGGTAACAACTGGAGCCCTACCGGCTCGCTGCGCACGGGCCGCTACGGCCATACCGCCACGCTGCTGGCCGATGGCCGGGTGCTCGTAGCGGGTGGGTACGCCTTACGCGGCGACACCACCGCCAGCGCCGAGCTGTACGACCCGGCCACCGGCACGTGGGCCGCTACCGGCGCGATGGGGCAGGCTCGCTCCAACGCCACGGCCACGCTGCTGCCCGACGGAAGAGTGCTCGTGGCCGGCGGGTACGGCGGCGCCATTCTCTCCAGCGCCGAGCTGTACGACCCGGCCACCGGCACCTG
>JBKGHK010001533.1:0-867 GCA_046520375.1 Pyxidicoccus sp. 3LFB2 | reverse complement strand
CTGTACCTTGCCCCAACTGGCCGCCTGCCTGGTGCTGCGCGCCTTCTGGCGCACCTCGCTGCGCGGGGCCCAGGCGCAATTGGAGGACTCGCGAGACCTCCAAAAAGCGCTGCACCTGCGCCGGGTGCCGGACCACAACGCGCTGTGGCGTGCGCATCGGGCCCTGAGCGAGGAGCAGTTGACGGGCCTCACCGAGCAGACAGTCCGCCTGGCCCAGCGCGCGCACGCCCTGCCGCGCGGAAAGAAGGCGAAGCTTTCGGCGGACTCCACGGGCTTGACCGCCAGCCGCAGCAGCCATTGGGCCTCGCACCAGAAACCCACCTGCTACTGGCGCGCGCGACGCAAGCGAAAGCGCGCCGGGCTGAGAGTGGCGCGCGCCAAGAAGCAGCCGAAGAAGAGCTGGCACCATCCGAAGTGGAGCAGCGCCATCGATTGCCACACCCACTTCATCCTGGCCCAACATGCCAGCCGGGGCCCGCTGCCCGACACGCAGGACTTCGCGCCCCTGGCCCTGGAGGCCCACCTGCTGCGGCCCTCCACCCTGGTGCTGGCCGACAGGGGCTTCGAGAGTGAGGGGAATTTGCGGCTGTGCGAGGAGTGGCTCGGGGCGCGGGCCATCATGCGCATCAAACGGCCACGTCCGGGCGCCAGCCTGAAGACCCCCTACCGTCGGGCCCTGCTCCACCACCTGCCCCCGGAGTACAGCCAGCGCAATGCCTCGGAAAGCTCCTTCTCGGCCCACAAACGCCGCTTCGGCGACCTGACGCCCAGCCGCAGCTGGGCGCGCGCCAGCGCGACGTGCTGCTGCGCGGCGTGCTCCACAACTGCGCCCTGCTCATGTCCGCACCAGGGTCGAGACAGAGCCAA
>JBKGHK010001532.1:0-868 GCA_046520375.1 Pyxidicoccus sp. 3LFB2 | reverse complement strand
TGCGGGCGCTGGCGCTGGTGCGGGGCGCGGTGGTGCTGCGCGGCCAGGCGGTGGCCGCCGGCAGCAGCCCGTACCAGGAGTGGCGCCCCGTGGTGCGCTGGCTGTCCATCCTCACGACGCTGGACGAGCGCGAGGCCAGCATCCTCAAGCCGCTGGTGCCGGACCTGGAGGCGCTGCTGGGCCGCCCCGTGCCGGACCCCGTCGAGCTGGGCGCGGAGATGGCGCAGGCGCGCCTGTTCCAGGTGGTGGAGGACGTCTTCGCGCGGCTGCCGCAGGCCACGGTGGTCATCCTGGAGGATTTGCACTGGGCGCGCAGCGAGTCCCTGCACCTGCTGGCCCGCCTCGCCGCGCGCGCCCCGGGGCAGCGGCTGCTGCTGCTGGGCAGCTTCCGCGATGACGAGGCACCCGCGCTCCCGTCCCAGCTCCCGGAGCTGCAGCTCTTGCGGCTGCCCCGGCTGGACGCGCTGGAGATTGCCATCCTCAGCCAGTCGATGATTGGCCCGCCCGGCTCCAGGCCGCACCTGGTGGAGCTGCTGCGCCGCGAGACGGAGGGCAATCCCTTCTTCCTCGTGGAGGTGGTGCGCGCCCTGGCAGAGGAGGCGGGCGGGCTGGACAGGCTGGGCGACATGTCCCTGCCGGAGCGGGTGGTGGCCGGAGGCGTGCGCCGGCTGGTGCAGCGCCGGCTGGAGAAGGTGCCCGCGCAGCACCGCGAGCTGCTCCGCGTGGCCGCCATCTACGGCCGTCACATGGACCTGGCGCTCTTGCGGCACGCGGCGGCCGGGGTGGACGTGGAGCCGTGGCTGACGGACTGCGCGGCGGCGGCGGTGCTGGACGTGGCGGACGGCCGCTGGCGCTTCGCGCACGACAA
>JBKGHK010001531.1:0-868 GCA_046520375.1 Pyxidicoccus sp. 3LFB2 | reverse complement strand
AGGCGCGAGGCGGACTCAGAGGGCAGGGCTTCGCCGCCGCAGAAGAGCCAGCGCAAGTGCGAGGCCTGGGCGAGGGAAGGCTCCTCCAGCATGAAGCGCAGCAGCGAGGGCACTACCTGGAGGACGGTGACTTCGTGGCGCACGACGCAAGCGAGCAGGGCCGCCGGGTCGCGGTGGGCGTCGGGCGGAGCGAGGACGAGAGGCGCGCCCACCAGCAGCGGCGCCCAGCATTCCCAGACGGAGGCATCAAAGCTCAGCGGCGTCTTCTGCAGCACCTTGTCGCGAGAGCTCAGCTCAAAGGTGGAGAGCAGCCAGGCCATATGGTTGGCCAGGGCGCGGTGGGAGATGACAGTGCCCTTGGGCTGGCCGGTGCTGCCCGAGGTGTAGATGACGTAGGCCGGGTGCTCGGCACCAGAGACGAATGCAGTCGAGGTGCCGGAGAAGGCGTCGTCTTGCGCATCAAGGCGGGTGACGGAGGGGCCTTCAGGTTGAGCGTCGAGGCAGATGACAGCGGGGCCTTCGGGCAGCAGCGAGCGCAGCGCGTGCTGGGTGAGAAGCACCGGCGCAGCTGAGTCGCGCAGCATGAAAGCCAGCCGCTCACGCGGGTAGCTCGGGTCCAGCGGCACGTACGCGGCGCCGGCCTTGAGGATGCCCAACAGCGCCACCGGCAGCTCCAGCGAGCGCTCCATGCAGAGGGCAACGAGCGTGCCGGGCCGCACGCCCAGCGAGGCCAGGTGCGAAGCGAGTCGGTTGGAACGCGCCTCCAGTTGGGCGTAGGTGAGCGAACCGGAGTCGCTAAGGGCCGCCGGGGCCTCGGGCGTGCGCGCGGCCTGGGCGCTGAAGAGTTGGTGCACGCACGCGTCGGCCG
>JBKGHK010001530.1:0-869 GCA_046520375.1 Pyxidicoccus sp. 3LFB2 | reverse complement strand
CTTCCTCCCACCGGCCCAGCCGCACCAGCGTCTGGCCCAGCAGCGCGGACACCTGGGCGAGGTCGGTCGGGTCTCCGTCCTGCACCCGCTCGTGCAGCGCCAGGGCGCGGGCGAGCTCCTCCTTCGCCAGGGCATCCTGCCCGAGGGCGGCCCGCACCTCGCCGAGGCTGGTGTGCGAGGTGGCGACGCTGGGGTGCCGGGCGCCCAGCGTGTGCTGCCGCAGCGCGAGCGCGCGCTCATGGTGCGCCAGGGCCTCTTCCAGGTGGCCCCGGGCGAGCAGCACGTCGCCCAGGTTGGCCAGGGAGGACGCCACCATGGGGTGCTCGGCGCCGAGCAGCTTCTGGCGCATGGCGAGGGAGTGCTCGTACAGCGCCTGGGCCTGCGCGTACTCGCCCAGCTCCTCGTGGATGATGCCCAGGTTGTTGAGCGTCACGGCGACGGACGGGTGCTCGGCGCCGAACAGCCGCTGCTTCATCGCCAGGGTGCGCTCGAAGTGCGTCCGGGCCTCCACGTACCGCCCCTGGTCCATGAGGACGTTGCCGAGGCTGTTGAGCAGGCTGGAGAGGTTGACGCTGTCCGGGCCCTTCTCCATGAGGGCCAGCGCGCGCTCGTAGTGCTCGAGGGCCAGGGCCTGGTCGCCCTTCATCCAGCGCACGTTGCCCAGCGTCTCCAGCGCCAGGGCCAGCTGGTGCCCGTCGCCGAGGCGCTCGGCGGCGGCCATCAGCGGCAGCTCCATCCACAGCGCCTCCGTGTAGCGGGCCTGCCGCGCGCCCACCTCGGTGACGAGGAAGCTCCAGGTGCGCGCCTCCAGCAGCGCGTCCCGGCCGCGGGCCGCCAGCACCAGCACCTCGCGCAGCAGCGCCTCGGCG
>JBKGHK010000152.1:0-17366 GCA_046520375.1 Pyxidicoccus sp. 3LFB2 | reverse complement strand
CCGCCGTCGGCGTGAAGGCCACGCGCAGCTCCACCGCCGCGCCCGGCCGCCAGCACGCCGCCCGCCAGCACCGGCGCATTCACCACCTTGAAGAGTCGCCCGGGTTGTCGAGGAAGCGCGCGCCGTCGTAGCTGTAGGGCTCGGTGCCCTGGTTGCGCACGGTGATGGACTGCTCCGCGGTGGCCCCCAGCGCCACGCGCCCGAAGTCCACGCGCAGCGGCGTCACCTCCAGCTTGGAGGCGACACCCAGGCCGCTCAGCGCAATCACCGCCGGCTCACAGCCCTCGCACACCACCACATGCAGCGCCGCCTCGGCGGAGCCCAGGCGCTGGGGGGCGTAGGCGACCGGCACCACGCGCTCCTCGCCCGGGGCCAGCGTGGCGGACTGGCCGGCGCTCGCGGAGAACTGGTCCGCGTCCGTGCCATGGAGCGACAGCACCAGCGGGCTCTCCACGTCCGAGGGGTTGCGCACCTTCACCTCGCGCATCTCCACCATGCCCATGGCCACGTTGCCGAAGTCGAGCGCCGTCTCCGGCACCTCGACGAAGGCCTTCACGCCCCGGCCATTCACCGGCACCAGGCCCTCCACCTCGGCGTCGGTGATGACCTCCACCATGCCCTGCACCACGCCCTCCACCTGCGGCGTGAAGTGGACCTCAATCTCCTGCTCGCCGCCGGCGGACAGGGTGAAGGGCTCGAAGGGGGGAATCTCCACGTTGGGCACGCTGGAGACGGCGCCCTCCACGCGGTACGAGGCCCGGCCCCCGTTGGCAATCTTCAGCTTGAAGGACTTGGTGCGTCCCAGGGCCGCGGGGCCGAACTCAATCATCTCCGGACGGACCACGAAGGCACTCTTGGCCTTCTGGGACGACGGCCGCTCACATGCCACACCCGCCACCATCGCCGCCGCCGCCACCCACGCCACCCACAGAGCCCTTCGCATACCGACCTCCCCACCCACACCTGGCACCACGAAACCGCCGCCGCGCTGATCGGCGGCTCCGGGGGGAGGCCCTCTGCAACCCGGGTGCCCGCGATTCCCAGGGGGAAGACGTCGGAAGTCCGACGCGGCAAACCGCTGGCCTCCCTGGGAAGCGGCCCGCACCGCGCGTGGAACAACATTTCCCACTTGAACCGAAGGACTGAACTTTCTTCAGGAAGCGCGGGTAACACACGGACACCCTGGACGGATGGACGGGGCAGGCAGGTTCAGCCGGCCCGGCTCCGGCGCTCCGGTGTCACGATTGCTCCGGTGCCACGGTTGCTCCGGTGCCCTGGCGCTCCAGGCCCCAGGCTCCAGGCGCTCAGGCGGCGGGGCGCGACGCGGGGGCCAGCAGTCGCCCCACCACGCCGGTACCCCAGAGCACACCGGCCACGCACACCAGCGCACCGGTAACGGCCAGGGGTGAAACGGCCTCGCCCAGCAGCACCGCGCCCATCACCCAGGAGAAGGCGGGCGTGAGCTGGGTGGCCACGCCGCCCGCCGCGGCGGTGACGTAGCCAAAGGCATACGTGAAGGTCATCTGCGCGACGACGGACGTCAGGCCCACGCCCAAGAGCGGCAGCACCACGTCCCACCCCAGCGGCCGCCAGTCCTGCACCGCGAAGGGCAGGCTGAACAGGAGGCCGAAGAGACAGAAGGAGAGGAAGACGGTGGCCGAGTCCGTGTCATGCCGCAAGGCCCGCACCACCACCACCGCCGCGCCGCCCAGCACCGCGGAGGCCATGCCCGCCCACGCGCCCAGCCCCATCTCCAAGGAGGCGCCCGGGCCCATGGTGCTCCACATCACCAGGCCCGCGCCCAGCGTGGTGAGCATCAGCCCGGCCAGCAGCGCCCCGGTGACGCGCTCGCGCAGGAAGAGCCAGCCGATGATGGCCGCGTAGATGGGCCAGCACGCATTGAGGAGCACCGCCGGCCCCACCGTCATCCGGTCGATGGCGACGAAGTACAGGTAGACGGCCGCGCCGCCGAAGATGCCGCGCAGCGCCCACAGGTGCAGGCGTCCGTAGCGTGGCCGGCGCCCCAGCACGGGGAAGTAGACGGCGAGGAACAGCAGGCCGATGAGGAAGCGGCCGGACGCCACCTGCCCGGGGGACAGCCGACCCGACAGCAGGCGGGTGCACAGCGCCATCACCGCGAAGAGGAAGCTCGAGAAGACGAGCAGGGGAACACCGCGATAGCGCTCCGGAAGGACCCAGCGGTTCATGGACGCCGCGCACCCTACAGGGAAACCCTGACGACTCCAGCCCCCTCATGCCCGCCCGGCTACCCACCTGCCACATGTGGGATTCCCATTGAAACCCGGGGCGTCGGGCGTCATCCACTCCTCCCGTGCGAGTTTCCACGCACCGGAACACCCATTCAGTGATAAACGCCCGCCCATCATGTCCGAGCCCGACGTCATCTCCCTCCGAGGCGCCAAGGAGCACAACCTCAAGAACGTCTCCCTGGACATCCCCAAGAAGAAGCTCGTCGTCTTCACGGGCGTGTCCGGTTCCGGCAAGAGCTCGCTCGCATTCGACACGCTCTATGCGGAAGGCCAGCGGCGCTACGTAGAGAGCCTCTCCGCCTATGCCCGGCAGTTCCTCGGGCAGATGGAGAAGCCGAAGTACGACACCATCCGCGGCCTGTCGCCCACCATCTCGATTGAGCAGAAGGCGGCCAGCAACAACCCCCGCTCGACGGTGGGCACCGTCACCGAGGTGCATGACTACCTGCGCGTGCTCTACGCCTCCATCGGCGTGCAGCACTGCCCCAACTGCGGGCGCAAGGTGGGCAAGCAGAGCGCGCAGCAAATCGTCGAGGAAATCCTCAAGTCCCCCGCCGGCACCAAGCTGCAAGTCCTGGCGCCCCTCGTCACCAACCGCAAGGGCGAGCACAAGGAGCTCTTGGCCGAGGCGCAGAAGCGCGGCTTCTCCCGCGCGCGCATCGACGGGGTGCTCAAGAGCCTGGAGGAGCGCATCGAGCTGGACAAGAAGTCCAAGCACGACATCGCGCTCGTCATCGACCGGCTGGTGCTCAAGCCCGACTTGAAGACGCGCCTCACCGACTCGGTGGAGACGGCGCTGCGCGAGGGCAAGGGCACGCTCATCGTCACCGACGAGAAGGGCACCCCGTCCTCGGACCGCGTCATGTCCGAGCTCAACGCGTGCCCCACCTGCGGCCTGTCCTTCGGCGAGCTGACGCCCGCGTCCTTCTCCTTCAACAACCCGCTGGGCATGTGCACCGACTGCAACGGCCTGGGCACCAAGCCGGAGATGGACCCGGACCTCATCGTCCCGGACCCGTCCCGCAGCATCCGCGACGGCGCGATCGAACCCTGGGCCAGCGGGATGAACCGGGGCGAGGGCTGGACGGCGGACTTCGTGGAGAGCCTGGCCAAGGCCTTCAAGATTGATCTGGACGTGCCCTACGCGAAGCTGTCCAAGCGCGAGCGCGAGACGCTGATGTACGGCGCGCATGGCAAGAGCTTCACCGTCGAGTGGGGCGAGGGCGGCCAGTACAAGATGGAGTGGGAGGGCCTGGTCGAGCGCCTGATGCGCAACTTCAAGACGACCACCTCCGAGGCGCGCCGCACCGAGCTGCAGAAGTACTTCAGCGACAAGCCCTGCCCCTCCTGCAAGGGCGAGCGGCTGAAGCCGGAGAGCCGCGCGGTGAAGGTGCACGGTCACACGATTGTGCAGCTGAGCCGGCTGACCATCTCCGACGCGCTGGCCTTCCTCGGGGAGATGGGGCTGTCCGCCCATGAGCGCAAGATTGCCACCGAGCTCCTGAAGGAGATTCGCAGCCGCCTGTCCTTCCTGGTGGACGTGGGGCTGGGCTACCTGATGCTGGACCGCACCGCGTCCACGCTGTCCGGTGGCGAGAGCCAGCGCATCCGCCTGGCGTCGCAGATGGGCAGCGAGCTGACGGGCGTCATCTACATCCTGGATGAGCCCTCCATCGGCCTGCACCAGCGCGACAACGGCAAGCTGCTGACGACGCTCAAGCGCCTGCGGGATTTGGGCAACTCCGTCCTCGTGGTCGAGCACGACGAGGAGACGATGGAGGAGGCGGACTGGCTGGTGGACTTCGGCCCGGGCGCTGGAGAGCTGGGCGGCAAGGTGGTGGCCCAGGGCACTCCCGCCCAGGTGATGGAGAACCCGGACAGCGAGACGGGCGCGTACCTCTCCGGGCGGAAGGAAATCGAGATTCCGGAGCAGCGCCGCAAGCCGGACCCCAAGCGCAAGCTCGTCATCAAGGGCGCCTCGGAGAACAACCTGAAGAACGTGGACGCGGACATTCCGCTCGGCGTCTTCAGCGCGATTACCGGCGTGTCCGGCGCGGGCAAGTCCACCCTCATCAACGACATCCTCTTCCCGGCGCTGGCGCGGCACCTCTACGAGAGCCGCGAGACGCCCGGCAAGCACAAGTCGATTGAGGGCTTCGAGCACCTGGACAAGGTCATCGACATCGACCAGCGCCCCATCGGCCGCACCCCGCGCAGCAACCCCGCCACGTACACCAAGCTGTTCGACAACATCCGCGAGGTGTTCGCGATGACGCCCGAGGCGCGCGCCTTCGGCTACGGGCCGGGCCGCTTCAGCTTCAACATCAAGGGCGGCCGCTGCGAGTCGTGCGAGGGCGACGGCGTGAAGCTGGTGGAGATGCACTTCCTCGCCGACGTGTACGTGCCCTGCGAGAGCTGCGCCGGCAAGCGCTTCAACGAGGCCACCCTGCGCGTGCGCTACAAGGGGAAGAACATCGCCGAGGTGCTCGACTTGAGCGTGCGCGAGGCGATGGAGCACTTCGGCGCGCACCGCGACATCATGCGCGTGCTCCAGACACTGCACGACGTGGGCCTGAGCTACATCCGCCTGGGCCAGCCCTCCCCCACCCTGTCGGGCGGCGAGGCCCAGCGAATCAAGCTGGCGCGCGAGCTGGCGCGCGTGGCCACCGGCCGCACGCTCTACATCCTGGACGAGCCCACCACCGGCCTGCACTTCGAGGACATCCGCAAGCTCCTGTCGGTGCTCAACCGGCTGGTGGAGGCGGGCAACAGCGTGCTCGTCATCGAGCACAACCTGGACGTCATCAAGAGCGCGGACTGGGTGATTGACCTGGGCCCCGAGGGCGGCGCGGGCGGCGGAATGATTCTGGCCACCGGCACGCCCGAGCAGGTCGCCCGCGTGGAGGGCAGCCACACCGGCCGCTACCTCAAGCACGTGCTGTCCAAGGCCCGGCGGGCCCGCGTGGGCCAGCGCGTGGACGGCCCGGCCCTGCGGGAAGTGGCGGGCTGACGCTCACGACGCTTCCGGCCCGTGACAATGGAGCGGGGGGCGGGGGTGCCTTCATTCACCCCCAACCCCCCGTCCACCTTGGAGGAATGGTGTCACGGGAGGGGTGTGGGCTGCGAAGTGAGACGGACTGCGAGTCACATGATAGGGAAGGCACAATCCCTGTCAAACGCGCGTCAACTGATTAATGTGTATTGATAAAGGCACATTCCCACCGGAATGACGCACCCACGCTCGCGGGAGAATTCCGATACGGGTGCGGCCGGGCGGCGGTTGGAGGGCCCGGGGGGCGGACGGAAGCGGTGTGCGGCAGGTGGAGTCCCGAAGAGGGGTCCGGTAGGGTTCGCTTCTCGTTTTCTTGGAGCCCCCCACCTTTCGCCACGAGGGAGCACCCCGTCGCATGGCCCAGACTGTCGCTGCGCAGAACAACAAGTTCCCGCCGCAGATCCCCTTCATCATCGGCAACGAGGCGTGTGAGCGCTTCAGCTTCTACGGGATGCGGAACATCCTCACGGTGTTCCTCATCGACTACCTGCTGCGCAACGCGGTGCCGGAGACGGGCCTGCGGGAGGCGGAAGCCAAGAGCCTGATGCACACCTTCATGGCGGGCGTGTACTTCTTCCCGCTCATCGGTGGCTATCTCGCGGACCGCTTCTTCGGGAAGTACCGCATCATCCTCGGGCTGAGCGTCGTCTACTGCCTGGGGCACGCGTGCCTCGCGGTATTCGAGAACAGCATCCCCGGCTTCTTCACGGGCCTGGCGCTCATCGCCATTGGCAGCGGCGGAATCAAGCCGTGCGTGGCCGCCATGGTGGGAGACCAGTTCAACGAGACGAACAGCCACCTGGTGAAGAAGGTCTTCGCCATCTTCTACTGGACCATCAACTTCGGCTCGTTCTTCGCGTCGCTCTTCATCCCGCTCATCCTGAAGCACTACGGCCCCGCCGTGGCGTTCGGCATCCCCGGGGTGCTGATGTTCATCGCGACGGTCATCTTCTGGGCCGGCCGCCACAAGTACGTCCGGGTGCCGCCCACGGGGGCCAACCCGCACTCGTTCTTCAAGGTGGTGGGCAGCGCGCTGCGCAACCGTGCCCAGGGCGGCAGCTGGCTGGACCGCGCGAAGCGCGAGCACCCGGCCGAGGCGGTGGACGGCGTGCGCGCGGTGTTCCGCGTCGCCACCCTGCTGCTGCCCTTCGTGCCCTTCTTCTGGATGCTGTTCGACCAGAAGGCGTCCACGTGGGTGGTGCAGGCTCGGGCCATGGACCCGAACGTCGCCGGGTTCGTCTTCCAGCCCAGCCAGATGCAGTTCGTGAATCCCATGCTGGTGATGCTGCTCATCCCCCTGCTCACGGCCGTCGTCTACCCGGCCTTCCAGCGCGGAGGCTGGGAGCTGACGCCGCTGCGGCGCATGCCGCTGGGGCTGGCCATCGGCGCCATCTCCTTCATCATCGCCGGCATCTTCCAGGTGCGGATGGAGGGCGGCACCACGATGAACATCGCGTGGCAGCTCTTGCCGTACGTGGTGCTGACGCTGGCGGAAATCCTGGTGTCCACCACGGGCCTGGAGTTCGCGTACACGCAGGCGCCGCGAGAGATGAAGGGCACCATCCAGAGCCTCTGGCTGCTGACGACGACGCTGGCCAACGTGGCGGTGGCCATCGCCTCGAAGCTCAATGTCTTCTCCGGCTCCGGCCAGTTCTTCTTCTACGCCGGCTTCGCGCTGGTGGCCGCCGTGGGCATGGCCCTGGTGGCCCGCCGCTACGTGGTGCGCGACTACTACCAGACGTCCGCCCCCGTCCCCACCGAGGAGCGCTCCGCTGCCGGGGTGACGCCGAAGACGGCGTAGACCGCCTCCCCTGCCCCGGAGCGCGGTCGAGCTCCGGGGCGGAGGCCTTGCTTGCGGCCCGTCGCTCTCCGCACGCGGCGACGGCCGCTGGAAGCCCTCGCCGCAGCCGGAGCGCCCACGCGAGCGCGATGGGTTGAGCTCCGGGGCCCTGCCTTTCGCGGCCCGTCGTCGCCCGCCGGAAACGGTGGAGGCGGCCCCGAGCGCCGCAAAAGAAAAACGCCGGGCCCCCTCGCGGGTGCACCGGCGTCTTCGTTGCGACGGGGAAGCCGCCTGGAAGGGCCCGGCTTCAAACCGGGCCCTACCGGGTGGTGCGACTCATCAGGCCGCAGCCACCGAGCCGCCCTGCGTGTTGGTGGCCGGCGCGGCGGGCTTCACCTCGTCCGTGCCGTGCATGAGCGACTTCACCTTGCCGCTGAGGACCCACAGCAGGCCGCCGCCGACGATGCCCACCGCGACGAGCATGACGAAGACGCTGAACTCGCCCATCTGCTCGCTGTAGCCACCCACCACGCCGGACAGCTTGTTGGCTGCCGCGTTGGCGAGGAACCACACGCCCATCATCGCGCTCACCATGCGCGCCGGGGCGACCTTGGTCACCATGGAGAGGCCCACCGGCGACAGGCACAGCTCGCCCATGGTGTGGAAGAGGTAGGCCATGATGACCCACCAGGCGGCCGCCTTGCCCATGGTGGCGCTCTCGCGCGAGGCGCCCACCATGAAGAGGAAGCCCACGCCCATGAAGATGAGGCCGAAGGCCATCTTCACCGCCACGTTCGGGTCCTTGCCCTTCGCGGCCAGCCGGCTCCAGAGCGCGGCGAAGACAGGCGCGAGCAGCACGATGAAGGCGGAGTTGAAGTTCTGGAACCAGGTGGTGGGGACCTCCCAGCCGAACACGCCGCGGTCCACCTTCTGGTCCGTGTAGAGGTTCATCAGGCCGCCGGCCTGCTCGAAGCCCATCCAGAAGAGGACGACGAAGACGGCGATGATGAAGATGGAGATGACGCGGTCCTTCTCCTGCTTCGTCAGCGCGCCGGCCTCGGCCTCGGCCTGCGTCTGGCCCTTGTTCAGGGCGTTGTTGCCCAGGACGGCGCCGACGGCGAACACGATGAAGGCGGCGATGAAGCGGATCAGCGTCGAGTCGACGAGCGCCGGTACCTGCTTGAGGCCGTAGAAGACGGCCACGGCCACGGTGACGGAGACGGCGTACATGCCGACGCGCTTCCACGCCTCGCGGCGCTCGGCATCCGTCTTCTGGGGGGTGAGGCCCACCGTGCCGAGCATGTTCCGGCTCAGCGCGAGGAAGGTGATGAGGCCCAGGAGCATGCCCACGCCCGCGGCGCCGAAGCCCCAGTGCCAGCCGACCGTCTCACCCAGGGTGCCGCAGATGAAGTTGCCCAGCACCGCGCCCAGGTTGATGCCCATGTAGAAGATGGTGAAGGCGCCGTCGCGGCGGCCGTCACCGGGCGCATACAGCCCGCCCACCATGGTGGAGATGTTGGGCTTGAAGAACCCGTTGCCCGCGATGAGGAAGCCAAGCCCCGCGTAGAAGATGCTCTCCCCGGGTAGCGCCAGTAACAGGTGGCCAATCATCATCAGCGTGCCGCCGAACACCACCGCCTTGCGCTGGCCGATGATGTTGTCCGCGATGTAGCCGCCGGCGATGGGCGTCAGGTACACGAGGCCGGTGTACGTGCCGTAGAGCGCGAGCGCATTCGCGGTCGACCAGCCCCAGCCGCCCACCTTGTCGGTGAGGAAGAGCACCAGCAGGCCACGCATGCCGTAATAGGACATGCGCTCCCACATCTCGGTGAAGAACAGGAGGTAGAGCCCGCGCGGATGGCCCTTGGGCGCCTCCGCGAGCCCTGCAGCGTTTGCGTGCATGCGCTGAATTCCTTGAAGGACGGGTGTTACGGAAAAGAGGCGTGACTGTAGCAGACACGCCCGCCATGCCCAGGAGGACACCTGGGCACCTGGGGAATTCCCTACCCGGTGCATGGGCTGCCCTACCGCGGGTGCGGGCAGGCGGCCCCGGCCGGGCACGAAGGCGCCGGCCGGGCTGCGCGGTTCAAGGGCTGCTCGGGCTTCAGGACTCTCCGGACGCCGGAGCCACCGGAGGGCGCAGGGGCAGCCGCACCTCCACCTGGGTCCCCGCCCCCGGCTTGCTGCGCAGGGACACCTGGCCGCCATGCCGCATGATGATGCGGCGGCTGAGCGCCAGCCCCAGCCCGGTGCCCTCGCCCGCGGCGCGGGTGGAGAAGAAGGGCTGGAACAGCCGCTCCATGTCCTCCTGGCGGATGCCCACCCCGTTGTCGCTGATGGTGACGACGGCCTCGTCGCCCTGACGCACCGTGGCGACATTCACCCGGCCCTGCTCGCCCACCGCGCGCAGGGCATTGTCCAGCAGGTTGAGCCACACCTGGTTGAGGGTGCCCGGGTCGCCCAGCACGGGCTCGTTGCACTGGTAGGAGCGCTCCACCGTGACGCCGGTGGGCACGCGCCAGGCGAGCACGCTCAACGTGGAGTCGAGCGAGGACGTGAGGGAGAGGGCCAGCGGCGTGTCGCTCGTCCGGGTGAAGGACAGCAGGGACTCGGCCAGGTGGCGGATGCGCTGACCGCACTCCTCCACCACGTCCAGCATCGTCCGGCCCATGGCCAGGTCCTCGGGGCCGCCCCCGAGCGTGCCCTTGAGCGGGCCCAGCGCGTTCATCAGCCCGTTGAGCGGGTTGCGCACCTCGTGCGCGAAGCCGGAGGTGAGCAGGCCGATGGCCGCCAGCCGCTCGTTCTCCGCGGCGCGCACCGCCGCCTCGCGCAGGCGCAGCTGCGTCTCGATGCGGGCCAGCAGCTCGCGCGGGCTGAAGGGCTTGCCCAGGTAGTCGTTGGCGCCCGTGCCCAGGCCCTCCACCTTGGCCGTCACCTCCTGCCGCGCGGTGAGGAGGATGACGGGGATGTCCACCGTGCGCGCGTCGTTGCGCAGCGCGGTCAGCATCTGCAGGCCGGACATGATGGGCATCATCACGTCGGACACGACGAGGTCCGGCCGCTCCGTCCTCGCCCGCTGCAGACCCTCTTCGCCGTTGACGGCCTCCAGCACCCGGTAGTGCTGCGACAGCAGGCCGGCGACGAAGCCGCGAATCTCCGCGTCGTCCTCCACCACCAGGATGCGGGGCGCCTCGAGGCCCGGCCCCTGGTGGTCCTTCGCGGGCGTGGAGACCGCGCCCGAGCCGCCCGAGGCGCCGGCCTCCAGGGAGGGGAAGGAGCCGGAGGTGCGGCGCTCGCGGCGCACGGGGGCGTCCGCCCGGCGGCGCTCGCGCAGGTCCTCGCGGATGTGGGCGGTGCCCTTGGGCAGCCGGACATGGAAGGTGGAGCCCTTGCCCAGCTCGCTCGTCACGGAGATGCCGCCCGAGTGCAGCTCCAGCGTCTCCTTCACCAGGGCCAGGCCGATGCCGGTGCCCCCGAAGCGGCGGGTGCCGCTGGTGTCCGCCTGGGCGAAGCGGTCGAAGATGACGGGGATGTCCTGCGGGGCGATGCCCGGGCCGGTGTCCTCCACGGCCACGTGCACGTCGGTGGCGTCCTCGCTCAGACGCACTGTCACCCCACCCTGCTGGGTGAACTTGAGCGCGTTGGACAGCAGGTTCTGGAAGACGATGTCGATGCGCTCGTGGTCCACCTCGATGGACGTCACCGGCCCGCCCTCCAGCCGCAGCCACAGGTTCTGCCGGTCCGCCATGGCCTGGAACGGCGGCAGCACCGAGCTCAAGAAGCCGGTGAGCTCCAGCGGCTGGTAGCGCAGCCGGGCCCGGCCCGACTCCAGCTGGGCCAGGTCCAACAGGTTGTTGATGAGCCGCAAGAGGCGCTGGGCGCTGCGGTCCATGGTGACGAGGTGGTGGCGCACCGGCGCCGGCAGCAGGTCGTCATGTCGGCGCTGCAGCGACTCGAGCGTCAGCAGGATGAGCGTCAGCGGCGTGCGCAGCTCGTGGCTGACGTTGTCGAAGAACTCGCTCTTGAGCCGGTCCAGCTCCTGCTGCTTCGTGAGCGACACCTCGAGCTTGACGTTGGTCTCCAAAAGCTCCCGCGTGCGCTCGGCGACCCGGTCCTCGAGGGCCAGCTTGGTGCGGTAGACCTCGTCGTAGCGCTCCTGCAGCTCCCGCAGCGAGCCGGTGTTGGCCTCGGTCTGCGCGGCCAGGGCGTCATCCTTGCGGCGCAGCTCCCGGCGCCGGTCCCACCAGCCGCCCAGCGAGAAGCCCACCGTGGCCAGCGCGCCCACGCAGAACACCGGGTTGCCCAGCTCCAGCGCGTTGGCGGCCAGGCCGCCGGCCGTCCCCAGCACCAGCCCGAGGTGGTGGCCCCAGTTCGACGGAGGGTCCGTCCAGCGCAGGTGGTAGCGGCACGCGGAGGCGCCATTCACCTGGCACTCCGACTCGCGGACCTCCGCGGGCGCCAGGCCCCAGATGGTGGGGAAGGAGGCGAACTGGCCCATGCGCAGCTCGCAGATTTTGCGGTCCTGCTCGAGGATGCTGCTGCGGTACGACAGCTCCAGCCGCTCGCGCTCCAGCTTCTCCACGTGGAAGGTCCCCACGCGGTTGTAGCTGGGGGAGATTTCAATGGTCTGCCGGTAGCACATGCGCGGCGAGCCGACGGCGCGCAGCATGTAGTAGACGAAGCCGAGCGCCTGGGGCGAGGCGGTGAAGAGCCCGGCCTGGCGCATGAACTGGGCGTCGCCGGACTCGGCCTGGAGCACCGTCGCCACGCGCTCCAGGAAGCGCAGCGAGACGAAGTTCGTCGGGGTGCGCATGTAGTCCAGGCCCAGGCTGAAGCCCTGCTGCTGCCAGACGCGGGACATGCGCTCCGCGCCATAGCGGTGCTCGAAGTAGTGCAGCAGGGTCGACGTGGCGCGCGTGCTCACCTCGGGCGCGTTGTCCGGAGGCAGCGACGCCTCCCGCAGCGGGGCACTGTCAATCAAGGCCGTGTTCCTTCCGTCACCAGCGTCACGGCATACTTGAGTCCATCCGGGTCCGCCAGCATGCGCAGGTACTCACGGCAGTGCTCCTGGTAGGGCTCACGGCCGCCGAAGGCCGGCGCGGCCACCGGCTCCAGGGCGGCGAAGCGAATCTCCCAGTCCTTCATCAACCGCTCGTCCGCCGCCCCGGCCACGAAGTAGTACGGCAGCAGGTGCACCTGCACGTCGCGCAGCCCGGCCTTGCGGAACTCGGAGAAGAGCTTGCGGCCCACATGCAGGTCGAACCCGCGCGCCGACAGCGCGTCGACGATGCGCTGGGTGCCCTCGCGCAGCTTGTCCGCGAAGGGCCAGTTCTGGAAGCCCAGCCCGTCGATGTCGGAGATGACCACCTTGCCGCCCGGCCGGGTGACGCGCATCAGCTCCGCGAGCGCCACGTCCCGGTCCGGCAGGTACTCGAAGACGTACTGGCTCCACGCGTAGTCGAACGAGGCGTCCGGCAGGCCGGTGCGGCGCACGTCGCCCTGGAGGAAGCGCAGCCAGGGGCGGTGGGCGTTGCGCGCCGTGGCATCGCGGATGCGCTCCTCGTTGAGGTCCAGGCCCGTCACATGGCCGGCCTCACCCACGATGTCCGCCAGCGTCTCGGAGATGCCCCCCGGGCCGCACCCCGCGTCCAGCGCGCGGCCCCCCGCCTTGAGTCCCGTTCCCACCAGGACGGACCGGACGTACCCGGCCGCCCCTTCCTGCGCCAGCAACCGTCGGCCCTCTTCCGAGGACTCCATCAGGTACATGAGGGGTCCTCGACCACGGGCACGGAGCGGCGGGGGCGGCTGAGCCGCTCGAAGAGCGAGCGCCACAAGTCACACCAGCGGCGCACCATGGAGCGGTGGAAGATCCACTCGCAGAACCGCCCCTGGTCCTGGAAGCCGTACCCGGCCAGCAGCGCCACGTCCTCGTCGTCAATCAGGCCGACGGCGGACGGGCGCCCCTGGCCGCGCGCGTGGGCGATGCAGCGGCGCACCAGCGCCTGCATGGCCTCGCGGGCCTGGGGGTGCGCGCGGTCGGGCACCACCAGCCAGAACGCGTTGGTCACCTCGATGAGGCTCAAGCCCGGGGAGGCCTCCTCCATCAGCGCCATGGCCAGCGGCCCGGTCTCGCCGTCGACCACGAACAGGCGCCTGTCGCGGTGCAGCCCGGCGGCCGCGAAGCGCGCCCGCAGCGCATCCTGCGCGTCCGGCTCGGCCTGCAGGTCCTCGGCCAGGACCCGGACGACCTCGCCCTTGGCGCGCAGGTGCGACTCAAGCCAGGCCCGGTCTCCTGGCTGCCCGTCCCTCACGCCCAGCGACGTCTCGGGGACCTCGGGCGCACCCTCCAGGGGCAGCCGCATATAGTGGAAGGCGCGGAGCATGCTGAAGCCCCGGTCCTCCATGACGCGGGCCAGCCACGTGCCCAGGCGGTTGGGCCAGCGGTTGTCGCTGCGCCACATGTAGCGGATGAACTCCACGTCCTCGCCGGACTCGCCCAGCTCCACCGCGAGCGCGGTCAGCTCGTTCGCAATCTGCTCGTGCCGGTGGTAGCCCGGGCGGACGGCCAGGTGCTGCACGAGCCACGAGCGCGAGTGCATGCGCAGGCCGCCCACGTGCCCCATCAGCCGCCCCTCGTCCGTATAGAGGATGGAGCGGCCCAAATCCTTCGCCGCGGCCAGCCGCTGGTGGGTGGTCTCCAGCGCGTCCAGGTAGCCCGGCTCGCCCCCGAAGGGGTAGTCGGGGTGGAAGCCGTAGTGCGACTCCTCCATCATCCGCCAGATGTCCGAGAAGCGCTGCCGCCCTCCGTCGAGCGAGGCGGGGCAGCGCGCGGCCATGAACGCGTCCTGGATGGCGTCGCGCACCGCGGGGGGCACCTCCAGCAGGCGCGCCCCGCAGCGGTAGGGCCGCAGCTGCCGGTCATAGCGGCCGTCCGTGTTGACGGCGTCCACCGAGCGCACCTCGGCGCGGCAGGGCACCGCCGAGCCGTCCGGCAACAGCAGCGAGACATCCAGCTTGGAGCCGGCGGGCAGCACCTCGCAGGAGGCGTCGAACGGGAAGGAGAAGCCCCGGCCGCTCAAGTCCAGCACGGAGCGGGTGATGCGCTCGCCATTGATGGGGGCCTGGAACGTCACCAGGAAGCGGTGGTCCGGCCCCAGCCGGAAGCGCTGCAGCCCGCGCCGGTTCTGGCTGCTGAAGCTGCGCGGCACGCTCAGCGCCACGTCGTTGGCCGTCCGGCGCAGCACGCTGGTGGCGCCCGAGAAGCTCTGGCCGCCCACCTCGAAGGACAGCTGCAGCACGTCCCCCACGTCCGCGGGGAAGTGGCCCTCGTTGAGGCCTCGCAGCACCGCGCGCCCGTCCACCAGCTCCACCACCGGCGCCTCCAGGCGGAAGTGCGACGAGGGCGTGTCCAGGAAGTGCAGCCAGATGGGGGACTCGCGCCGCACCGCCTTGCGCAGGGAGGCCACGACGATGACCGGATCCCTCACGGTGAGCGAGGGCGTCTGCACCGGGTCCTCCATCGCGTCACTCCAGGTGACGCCCAGCCGCAGGTAGGGCTGGGGGCCGCCCCGCACCTGGTAGGCGTGACGGATGAAGGCGCGCGAGACATGGAGCACGGGCCGGCCGTTGCGCTCCATGGTCAAATCCTCCAGGGCCGTGCCCTGCAGGAAGGCGCCGACGGAGGCGCTGAGCGGCACGCGCAGCGCGGCGCCGAAGTTGCCCACGTCCAGGCACCACGCCGGATACGTCACCCCGTGCAGCCGGAAGTGCACGTCCAGCGAGGTGTTGGGGGCGACGCGCGCCGAGGAGCGCAGCTGGAGGAGGTTGGTGAGGCGCCGGCCGATTTCGGAGACGGTGAGGCTGTCGTCCAGGGTGTTGAAGACATGCCCCTCCGCGGCCGTCTCCACCAGTTCCTCCAGGCCCTGACGGTCCGCCTGGGAGCAGACGAAGACGCGGACGGCTTCCGGCGCGGCCCGGTCCACGTGTCTCAGGAAGCGCCGCGCGTTCTCCGGGGGCGCGATGATGAGCGTGGGGATGGCGGCTTCCATCCTCCGCGTGGCCTCGACCTGGGACTCCACCGCCACCACGCGGTGGATGCCGAGGACTTCGGCCAACGCGGCGCGGCGGCCGGCGTTCGGATGCACAATCAGCACGTCCTGAGTGGGGACACTCATGTCACTCCTCGACGGAAAGGCCTCATGGCGGAGCCAGCGCGCTTCCAGACCCTTCTCCCGCTCCAGGTCTGGTGCCCGCCCCTCCACCAGCCGATCGCGTGTTCTCGAACCCTGATGTGATGTGGCTTGTCCAACCTTGACAGCAGTACGACTGCGCCCCGCCGGGGTGACCCGGCGGATTGCGCGCATTCTACCTGCTCCCCGCCATCAGGTGAGGCCATCCATCGCCGAGAGTACTCCGACGGGGGGGCGGTGCAGAGACGACCCAGGGACATCTGGAAGGGTTGCCCGCCCGGCAGGCCGGTGAGGCGGCTATGGCCCTGCACCGCCGACCGGGTTAATTGTCCTCTTACGCAAGGAGGTGCGATGGGCACCGAGGTGGATTACGCGCGGGAAATCCAGGAGTTCAAGCGTTCGATGAACGCGGTCATCCTGGCGCACTACTACCAGGAGAGCGAGGTCCAGGACCTGGCGGACTTCGTGGGGGACAGCCTCGCGCTGGCGCAGGCGGCGGCGACGACGAAGGCGGACGTCATCGTCTTCTGCGGCGTGCACTTCATGGCGGAGACGGCGAAGATCCTCAACCCGACGCGTCAGGTGCTGCTGCCGGATTTGAAGGCGGGCTGCTCGTTGTCGGACCGGTGTCCGCCGGGGGCCTTCAAGGCCTTCAAGGACAAGCACCCGGGCGCCTTCGTGGTGAGCTACGTGAACAGCTCCGCCGCGGTGAAGGCGATGAGCGACGTCATCTGCACGTCCTCCAACGCGGTGAAGATCGTGAACCAGGTCCCCAAGGACCGGCAGGTGCTCTTCGCGCCGGACCAGCACCTGGGCCGCTACGTGATGAAACAGACCGGTCGCGACATGGTGCTGTGGCCGGGCAGCTGCATCGTCCATGAAATCTTCAGCGAGAAGAAGCTGGTGCAGCTGAAGGTGGAGCACCCGGAGGCGGAAGTCGTCGCCCACCCCGAGTGCGAGGCGGCGGTGCTGCGGCACGCGGACTTCATCGGCTCCACCAAGGGGCTGTTGGACTACGTGCTGAAGAGCCCGAAGGAGAAGTTCATCGTGGTGACGGAGGCGGGCATCCTCCACCAGATGAAGAAGGGCGCGCCGCACAAGACGTTCATCCCCGCGCCGCCGGACAACGGCTGTGCGTGCAACGAGTGCCCGTACATGCGGCTGAACACGCTGGAGAAGCTCTGGCGGTGCATGAAGGACCGGACGCCGGAGCTGGTGATGCCGGTGGACCTGCGGGAGGCTGCCCGGGCACCGCTGCAGCGGATGCTGGAGTGGTCGCAGTAGGGGCAGGCGGGAAATCGCAGCAGCGGACATTTGCCAACTCGCGCCTTGCGCCGGAACGGGCGGGGTGCAATGGAGCAGGCGTGGCCTTCCGATTCCTCGCAGTCCCCGGGCATCGACTGGTGAATTTCCCCCAGACCCTGCCGGACGATGAGCGCCTCGAGCCCGAGCTGCCTCCGGTGCACGAGGCCGTGGAGCGCGCCCTCACGGGCGCCGAGTTCCGCGATGTGCGCGCACGCGACCGGATGCGCGCCCTGCTGCAGGGGGACCGTCCCCCACGCTGGGCGCCCCCGAGGCGGGCTTCGGCCCGTCCGCCGTCTTCGCCCAGCCGCCCCAGGACCTGCCAGCGCTGCTGCGGCTGGCGGACGAGCTGGAGAACCTCGCCAAGCGCGAGGCCGGCGAGCGGGCCCTCGTCTGGAAGTGCGGCGAGTGCGGCGCCCGGTACGCGGTGCCGGTGGCGCTCGTGCGCCAGGTGTCCATCCGCTGCGAGCGGTGTGGCAACCCGGTGGAGCTCACGTCCCCGCGCAGCCTGGGCGAGGAGGCGCTCATCGACCCCTTCCTGGGCGCGGTGAACCACAGCCGGCGCGAGCTGGCGGCCTTCTTCCGCGAGGCCATGGCCCGCGGCTGGCCGGTGCTGGTGGCCGAGGACCGGCGCGTCGCGCGCCCGCCCCCGTCCGCCTGAGCGCGTCCCTGAAAGCGGTTCTCGTGTGGGGCCGGGGGCGGTAGCCTTACCGGCTCCATGCGGCGCGCGCTCGTCCCCCTCCTGCGATGTCCCCGGTGCCGGCGTGGCGGCC
>JBKGHK010001529.1:0-872 GCA_046520375.1 Pyxidicoccus sp. 3LFB2 | reverse complement strand
GCCGCCATCTGTCCCTGAGGAGGGCGGCCTCGTCGCCGGGCGCCACCGCCCCCACCCGCCGTCCTCGACCGTGGTGCGAGACTGGCTTTCAGGGCCGGAATACCACTCGAAGAGGGGCGCGTCCCACGCCTCCCCCGCGTCCTCCAGCGTCCGACGCACCCGGACGGCCAGCACGGCCATGCTGGCCGGGCGCGCCTCTGGCTGAGGTGCCAGCAGCTCCATGATGAGCGCCGCCAGTGCCTGGGGAACGCGCGGGTTGGGGAGGGCCAGGGCCTCCGGGCCGCCCTCTTCCTCCACGTCCTCCAGGTCCTCCAGCCGCAACGGCGGGTACTCGTCCGACAGCACCCGGTGGAAGGTGACGCCCACCGCATACAGCTCGTCCGCCACCGTGTACGGGTAACGCCCGCCCCCGCCGCGCAGGGCGCCCGCGCGCCAGCGCACCACCTGGGGGCTGTAGTACAGCGGGGTCCCCGGCGGCATGCGCGCGGTGCACGTGAGGGCCTCAGCATCAGGATGCACACCCGCGCCCCAGTCCAGCACCCGGGCGCGCGGCCCCGGCCCCACCAGCACGTTGCTGCCCTTGAAGTCGCGGTGCAGCACGCCCACCGCGTGGGCCGCTGCCAGCGCCTCGGCCACCTGGAGCAGCAGCCCGGCCACCTGCCGGGCAGTGGGGTTGCGCAGCCAGGCCCAACGGTAGAAGCCCTCGCCGTGCACGTACTCCAGCACCAGGTACGGGTGCCCCGCCTCCCACCACCCCTCCTCCACCAGCCGCACCACGCCCGGGTGACGCACCCGCCGCAACGCTTCGGCTTCGCGTCCGAAACCCGCGTCCTCCGGCGCCTGCGCCAGCTTCAGCGCATACAGCGGGCCGG
>JBKGHK010001528.1:0-874 GCA_046520375.1 Pyxidicoccus sp. 3LFB2 | reverse complement strand
CCACCACGGGCAGCTCCACCCGGGCCTCGGGGTGGATGTGCTGCGTGGGCACGCCTTCATGCACGACGAAGGTGGTGCGCAGGGCCTCGTGCCGCTGCACCAGCGCGTGCATCGCCTTGCGCAGGGCTTCCGCGTCCAGCGTGCCTTCGAGGTTCAGCGCCGCGGGGATGTTGTAGAGCGGGCTGTCCGGCGAGAGCTGGTGGAGGAACCACAGCCGCTGCTGGCCGAAGGAGAGCGGCAGCGTGCCGGTGCGGGGCGCGGGCGTCAGCGCTGGCGCCTGGAGGCCGAGGCCCGCGCGCACGGCGGCGTCAACGCGCCGGGAGAGCTCCTCCACCGTGGGGGCCTCGAAGAGGGCGCGCAGGGGCAGGTCGATGCCGAAGGCCTCGCGCAGGCGGCTGATGACCTGGGTGGCCAGCAGCGAGTGGCCGCCCAGCTCGAAGAAGTGGCCGGTGGCTCCGACGCGCTCCAGACGGAGCACCTGGGCGAGCACACCCGCGACGAGCTCCTCGGTGGGCGTGCGCGGGGCGACGTAGCCGACGAGGGCGGCCGCCGTGGACTCGGGGACGGGCAGGGCCCGGCGGTCCAGCTTGCCGTTGGAGGTGAGGGGCAGGGCGTCCAGGGCGACGAAGGCCGAGGGCACCATGTACTCGGGCAGGTCCTGCTTGAGGGCCTGACGCAGCGTGGCCGCGTCGGGTGCATGGCCCTGGTGGGCGACGACGTAGGCCACCAGGCGCATGTCGCCGGGCACGTCCTCGCGCGCCACCACCACCGCGTCCTTGAGGCCCGGCTGCCGCAGCAGCACCGCTTCGATTTCACCGAGCTCGATGCGGAAGCCGCGCAGCTTCACCTGGAAGTCGGAGCGGCCCAGGTACTC
>JBKGHK010001527.1:0-875 GCA_046520375.1 Pyxidicoccus sp. 3LFB2 | reverse complement strand
AGAGGTCGTTTCATAACCTCCGGCCAGCTCGGCGCACGAGCACGATGCAGCAGCCGAGCTGAAGGAGTGCGAGGTGGAGGTCTGCGCGTTGCTCCTCGCGCACGCGCAGCCGCTTGAGGCTGTGGAGCCACGCCAGCGTACGCTCCACCACCCAGCGGTAGCGCCCCAGCCGCTCGCTCGACTCGATGCCACGCCGGGCAATCCGTGGGGTGATGCCGCGGGCGCGCAAGCCCTGGCGAATGTCCTTGAAGTCGTAGCCCTTGTCACCGTGAGCCTTCTCGGGACGCTTGCGCGGGCGACCTCGCCGACCGCTGTGAACTGGCGGGACTGTGTCCACCAGCGGCAGGGCGCGCTTCTTGTCGTGCACGTTGGCCGCCGACAGCAGCACGGCCAGCGGACTGCCTTTGCGGTCCGTCAGGACGTGGTGCTTACTGCCCTTCTTCCCTCTGTCCATGGGGTTCTTGCCCGTCTCGGGCCCCCCTTTTTCGCCCGGACACTCCCCGAGTCGAAGGCCGCGCGGCTCCAGTTGATGCGGCCTTTCACGCCCAGCTCGTCGAGCAACCGCTCTTGAAGGCGCCGGAAGACACCCGCTCGCGTCCACTGCTCGAGCCGGCGCCAGCACGTGACGCCACTCACCCCGAACACCTCGGCGGGCAAGTCCCGCCAGGCGATGCCCGTCTTGAGCACGAAGAGGATGCCACGCAGCGCTGCCCGGTCATCCGCCCAGGGGCGACCGCCTTTGCGGTGCGCTCGCCGACGGGGCAGCAGGGGCGCCATCCGCTCCCACAGCGCATCCGGGACCAGTTGCTCCTTCATGCCCCAGAAGATGGGACTGCGTCCGCGCGGCTGCACCTCCCACCAGGGCTGCTGGCGGG
>JBKGHK010001526.1:0-881 GCA_046520375.1 Pyxidicoccus sp. 3LFB2 | reverse complement strand
CGCGCTGCCGCTGTCCTTCGCCCAGCAGCGCCTGTGGTTCCTGGACCAGCTCGAGCCCGGCAGCCTCGTCTACAACCTGCCCATGCCGCTGCACGTCAGCGGCCCGCTGGACCTGACGGCGCTGCGGCGTGCTTTCGATGCGCTGGTGCAGCGCCACGAGGTGCTGCGCACCCGCTTCCGCTCCGAGGCGGGCCAGCCCCAGCAGGTCATCGCAGCGCCCGGACCGCTGCCCATCGAGGTGGTGGACCTGTCCACGCTGCCGGCCGAGGAGCGGCGCTCCGAAGCCCTGCGCCGGGTTCAGCTCGACACGCAGCGCGCCTTCGACCTGGCCTCCGGCCCGTTGCTGCGCGTGACCGTGCTCACCCTCTCCGAGGAAGAGCACGTGCTGGCGCTCAACATGCACCACGTCGTCTCCGACGGCTGGTCTCAGGGCGTGCTCATCCGCGAGATGGGCGCCTTCTACGAGGGCTTCCGTCAGGGCCGGCCCGCGCAGCTGCCCGAGCTGCCGGTGCAGTACGCCGACTACGCGGCCTGGCAGCGCGGCTGGCTGCAAGGCGAGGTGTTGGAGACGCAGCTGGCCTGGTGGCGCACGCAGCTGGAAGGCGCGCCCGCCGCGCTGGAGCTGCCCACCGACAGGCCCCGCCCCGCCACCCAATCCTTCCGCGGCGCCCATCTGCCCGTCCACCTGCCGGCGGCGCTGTCGGCTCGGCTCGCCGCCTTCTGCCAGCGCGAGGGCGTCACCCCCTTCATGGTGCTGATGGCCGCGTGGCAGTTGCTGCTGTCGCGCTACTCGGGCCAGGACGATGTCGTCGTCGGCTCGCCCATTGCCGGCCGCCGTCACTCCGAGCTGGAAGGCCTCATCGGCTTCTTCGTCAACACCC
>JBKGHK010001525.1:0-883 GCA_046520375.1 Pyxidicoccus sp. 3LFB2 | reverse complement strand
GTCCATGGACAGGCTGGCGCGGCGGGCCAGCTCCATGGCCAGCTCCAGGCTCGCCTCGCTGACGCGCCCGTCCGCTCCGCAGCGCACGAGGGAGACGGCGCCCAGCGTCCGGCCGCGCGCCACCAGCGGGACGACGAGGCCCGCGCTCACGCCCAGACTCCGCGCCACGCCAAGCTGCTCCGGAATCCGCACCATCCCCGGCAGCACCCCATCCGCCACCTCGGGCAGGGACACCGGCTTGCCCGTGCGCAGCACCTCGGAGATGCCGCCCGGGGACGTCAGGTCCGGAGGACACAGGCGCGCCAGCTCGTGCACCAGCGCCACCTTCTCCGGCTCGCGGTGGGCCGCGGCCACGCGCTCCACCCGGCCGTCCTCGCCGAGCACGTCCACCGCGCACCAGTCCGCCAGCACCGGCACCGTCAGCTCCGCCAGCCGCTGGAGCACGGTGCGCCACTCCAGCGAAGCGGACAGCACCTCGCCGGCGCTGGCGAGGAACGCGATGCGCTCCTCGGCGTCAGCGCCACCCCAGGGCCGGACGAGCGTGTTGGACACCCCCGGAAGGGCGCGGGCGACTCGGCCACGGACGCAGGCCGCGACGGGGACGGAGGGCGGCGCGACATGGCGGCCCCAGATAATGACGCATCCCGGTGGCGCCAACGGCGCTTGTCCCTCAGTACAAGGGAAGTGTCTGGTGGTGGACCCGGAGCGCCTGCCTGACGCCCGGGGGTCCTCCCGGCTCGCATGCACCTCGGCCGCCCGTGACGGCCGACACGGGCCCTCCGCAACGCCCCTGCTTCGCGTGGAGCTGGGCCCCCTGGCGACGGACGCAGGCCCCCCCTGCGCACGGCGCCCTGCTTCGCGTGGAGCTCAGCCCGCGCCCGTG
>JBKGHK010001524.1:0-885 GCA_046520375.1 Pyxidicoccus sp. 3LFB2 | reverse complement strand
AGCGCATCCATGGAGGTGAAGCGCGCTTCGGGCGCCACGCTCAGGCCCCGCAGCACCACGCGCCGCACCCACGCGGGCACGGGCGTCTGGGCGGGAATCGGCTGCAGCTGGGTGAAGTCCGGTGGCGTGCCGCGCGCGAAGGGCCGCACGCCGTACAGCGCTTCATGGAGGGCCACGCAGAAACTGAACTGGTCTCCGCGCGCATCCACCTCCTGCCCGTCCCACTGCTCGGGGGCCATGTAGCCCGGCGTGCCCAGCAACGAGCCGGTGCGAGTGAGCCCGTCCTGTGGCACCGCCTCCGGGGACAGTGCGCCCGAAGGAAGGACGGAGGCCGGGACGTGCTCGAAGCGCGCGAGCCCGAAGTCCGTCACCCGCACCCGGCCGCGCGTGTCCACCAGGACGTTGTCCGGCTTGAAGTCGCGGTGGACCAGGCCCGCCGCATGGGCCGCCGCCAGCCCCTGCCCTGCCTGCTGGAAGGCGGCGAGGACTTCGCGCCAGTCGCGCTTCGTCGCCGTCAGCCACTTGCGCAGCGTGGGGCCCTCGACGAACTCCATCGCCATGAAGAGGCGCTCGTCCACCGTGCCCACGTCGAACACCGCAATCACGTGCGGGTGCGACAGCCGCGCCACCGCCTGGGCCTCGCGCAACAGCCGCTGCTGGAGCTCCGCGGCACCGTGGCCCTTGAGGGAGCGCACCAGCTTGAGCGCCACCTTCCGGTCCAGCTTCGGGTCATACGCGCTGAGCACCACGCCCATGCCGCCCGCGCCCAGCTTGTCGAGGACGACGTAGCGCCCCAGCACGGCGCCCCGGCGCACGTCGTCGGTGGCGAGCGACGGCGTCATCACCGGGCGGGCCAGGGGCTGCTCGGGAAGCGTGGTGGCGTCG
>JBKGHK010001523.1:0-888 GCA_046520375.1 Pyxidicoccus sp. 3LFB2 | reverse complement strand
GCAGCGCCACCGCGCGCACCCACTGCCCCAGCGGCCCACGCCCGGAATAGGAGGCCAGCTTCGGCGGCGCCTCGCCCACCGGGACGAGCAGCCGCTGACGCAGCAGCTGCCGCAGCTCGTCCACGAAGGAGGCCGTCTCGTTGGGCAGCCATGCGCCGAGCTGGGACAGCACCTGCGTGTCGAAGGCCTCGAGCGCCCGCGCGTCACCCCGCGCGCAGGCGAAGGCGAGGAAGAGCTCCTCCGAGCGCAGGCCCGCGAGCACCTCGCCGGCCTCGCCCGTGGAGGGCAGCCGCTCCGCCACGTGCGCCAGGAAGGGCTCCTCGTCCATGCCTACCTCGGGCCACGCCTCGCGCGCGGCCCGCACCAGGCCCCTCAGTGCCTCGTCCAGCCCGGGCTGTGCCCGCAGCGCGGGGGCGAGCGGGCGCGGCGCCCGTGACAGGAAGAACTCAGTCAGCTCGGACGGCACGGCCTACCTCCAGCGACAGCCCCGCCCACCCGGGCGGGAAGATGCGACACGGCGCCTCGACTCAGGACGGGCCGTGGACGGCCAGCCACGCCCGCACCTCGCGCGCGCGGGGCGCGTAGATGGGCGTGCTGCTCGCATAGGCCTCCAGGGCCTCCTGCGCCAGGGCGAGCGCCCGGGGCCGCTCGACGCGCGTCCGCCAGAGGACGCGGGCGAGTGCGAAGCGCGCCCGGGCATGGTCGGTGGGCGGCATTCCCAGTCGTGTGGACAGCGCCACGGCCCGCTCCAGTCGCTCACGGGCCTCGCGCGGCTGGCCACCCTCCAGCAGCGCCTCGCCCAGCAGCCCGAGCGTCATGGCCACCCGGGGGTGCCTCCGGCGCCCAGGCCTTCTCGCGCACCGCCAGCGCCTGCCGCAGGTGCGCGAG
>JBKGHK010001522.1:0-888 GCA_046520375.1 Pyxidicoccus sp. 3LFB2 | reverse complement strand
AGTCCGTGCGCCACGCCGAGCCGATGCGTGCGGCGGACCCCGTGCGCCACGCCGAGCCGATGCGCTCGGGGCCAGCCATTCCGGTCACGCCGCCCGTGCCGACCGGGCCCCTCATGGACGACCTGCCGCCCTCGGCGGCCGTCCGCTGTCGTTCTTGCGCAACGGTGGCGGCGCGGGTGCCACCGCGATGTCCGCTGCCGTCCCCGCGTATGCCGCTGAGGACCTCGCGCCCTCCGGCCCGCTGATGGATGGGCTGCCACCGACGGCTGCCCGCCCGCTCTCATTCCTGCGTAAGGGTGGCGCCACCCAGCCCGCGCCCGTGGAGGCTCCGGCCGGAGCCACGTCGCTGTCGCGCACCACCGAGCCCGCGCCCACGGTCCGCGTCACCAACGTGCGCAAGCCGGAGCCGGCTGTTCCCGCCGAGCCTCCGGCCTACGGAGACGACGACGACGCGCGCTACTACCCGGAGGAGGCCTCGCCCGAGGGCTGTGCCTCCGGTGAGTGCATCCCCGACGCCGCCGAGCCCACGCTCGACTCCGCTGGCACTGCCTCGACGGGTGCTCCCGCGAACTCCGAGTCCGCAGCGGGCTCCGGGGGGACAGCGGCTCTCGGCTCTGCGCCTGGTTCCATGGCCACGCCCGGGTCTGCGGCCCTACCCTCCTCCGCTCGCGGGCCCGGTCCGAGCGCCGTGGCCGAACCGTCACCCGCGCACAGGTCCGCTCCTGGCGCCGGAGCCATGACGTCCGCCGCACTCGGGTCCGATGTCGGCTCTGCAGCCCCACCGTTTTCGGCTCGCGGGCCCACCCCGAACCCGGTGGCGACACCCGCCTCCGTTCCCAGCGGCATGGCCGCGACGTCCGCCGCGCCCGCCGGTCTCACATCCGCGCC
>JBKGHK010001521.1:0-889 GCA_046520375.1 Pyxidicoccus sp. 3LFB2 | reverse complement strand
CGACCGCGGCGGCGGTGTCCGTGCTGGGGGCCGGGGTGGGCTTCGGGGCCGGGGTGCCGGGCTGCGGCGCCGGAGGGTTGGCCGGGGCCGTGGCTGTGGCTGTGGGAGTGCCGTCCTTCGGGCCCATGCCGAGCAGGGGCTTCATCCAGGAGGACACGCGGCCACCGTCCAGGCCGAGAATCACCGTCACCGCGCCAGCGCCGAGCAGCAAGAGGACTGCCACGACGGCGACCCAGGCGCGGCTCCGGCGCTCGGGGCTGCGCAGGCCCGTCTGGGTGTTCTCGTGGGCATCGTCGTCGCCGAGCGCCGCGGCTTCCGCCTGCACATCCTGGGCGCGGAGCGCGGGCACGGGCTCGGTGGTGAGCTCCGGGAAGGGAGGCGGCGCGAGTGGCTGCCGACGACGGTTCGAGCCGCGCCGGCGCGGGGTATGCGCGGGGGTGACGGAGACAGTCTCCTCGCGGGGCTCGGGTGGAGCCGCGGACTGGCGGATGGTGGAGGGCTCCTCGCGCCCCGATTGGGACAGTGCGCGGGCCATGGCCGTCTGCGCCTGAGGGTCGGCCTGTGCGCCCTGGCGGGCAGAGGCCTGTGCCTCGCGCTCGGCCTGTGTGCCCGAACGGGAGGACGGCTGTGCGTCACGCTCGGCATGCGTCCCAGGACGCGCAGCCTGTGCATCGCGAGTGGCGTGGGAGCCGGGACGCGCTGCTTGTGCGTCGCGCTCAGCGGGTGCACCCGAACGTGCTGCCTGGGCGTCGCGCTCCACGTGCGACCCGGAGCGCATGGCGACATGCGCGTCGCGGTCGCCATGGGAGACAGTGCGAGCTGCCTGTGCATCCCGCTCGGCATGAGCGCCGGGGACGGGCTGCCGGTGCGTCGCGATCCGGCATGCGAG
>JBKGHK010001520.1:0-893 GCA_046520375.1 Pyxidicoccus sp. 3LFB2 | reverse complement strand
AGCCCGGGCCCCTGAGTCACGGCGGGACGCGGCCGCGATTGGGGTTGGAGCCGCCCCGGCACAGCCCGGGACCGGAGCCATGGCGGCGTGAAGAGGCCGCCGTGCGTGGTCGGATCACTCCCGTCAGGTCGGAGCCATGGGCCCGACCCGGCGGGAGTGCGGCTCAGCGGTGGATCAGCTCAACCCTGCGCGGCGGCGGGCCGGGGCGCCACGGGCTCGGCCTCGGCCTTGCCGGCGACCACCTGGAGCACCGGTGGAGCCTCGGGAGCCACCGCGGCGGCGTCCTTGCCCGCCTTCGGCTTCTTGGTCCCCGCGCCCGAGCGGCACGTCCGGCACCAGGGCTGATTGCGAATGGCGCCATCCGCCATCTTCCGCAGGCCGAACTGGGCCAGCGGCTTCAGGGTCCTGCACTTGATGCACATCAGCGAGATGAGCACCTCGTGGCCATCCGCGTCGTAGACAGCGGACTTGCGCCGCTTGCGCGGCTGGCCCTGCCCCGGTTCACGCTGCTTGGCCTTGTCAGGCGCAGGCGGCGCCATCATCGGGGTCACTTTGTAAAGCATGTCTGTCCCTCCCACTCACGCGCGCCGGCACTCGCAGGCCCAGAGAAAGGCCACCTCGGCGCCGACGCTCGCCTGCCCTAGACTAGGGACTCTTCCTCCCGTTGAAAACTGATCCAAGGCCGAAAAATCGGGCCCTGGCGCGTTTCCGCTGATCTTTCGCCGGGTTGACTCTTGTCGTTCAGTCCCAGCGGATCACACCCGGGCCGAATTTTCGGCCCGGGCTCCCTCAGCGCGCCGCGCCAGGGCACGGAGCGACACCCCTGTAGCGCACGCGGCCCAGCGCCGGCGGCTGGAGGGTGCCGCCCCGGGCCTTCCCGTAGGCGACGACGG
>JBKGHK010000151.1:0-17459 GCA_046520375.1 Pyxidicoccus sp. 3LFB2 | reverse complement strand
GGCTGCTCGGCCGGAGCCGCCTGCGCCACGGCCTGGCCTCCCCCGCCGGCGACCTTCACGACGAGCTGGTTGCCGTTGGCCTGGATGTCCGTCTCCACCTCGCGCTCGTAGCCGATGAGCACGCGGGCGATGGCGGACGCGTCCGAGCCGTAGCTGGCGGTGCGGATGCCCGTCACCGTGCCATTGCCGACCTGCACCTCCTCGGGGACGCCGGAGAAGACGGCCTCGGAGATGTCGATGACGAGCCGCGGCGGGTCCGTCATGGTGAAGGTGGTGAAGTTGGGCTTCTTCGTGCCGGAGATGGACACGGTGCCGCCATTCACCTGGACGGCGGTGATGGTGTTCACGTCCGCCGCCGGGGCTTGCGCGAGCACCACCATGGGCACCAGCACGACACCGAACAGCCACACCGCAGAGGCCTTCATCGCCTACTCCCGTTCACGTTGACAAAGCCCGGGGATGCTAGCACGCACCCTCCTGCCTCCAACTTTCCGTCCGGGCGGTGGTTCGGCCGTGGCCGCCGCGAGGGGCGCTACTTCCCCTGGCGCGGGAGGCTCGGCGAACGGTTGCGATGCGTCCGGGCGTACTCGATGAGGTTCTTGATGTCGTAGCAGATCTGCCGGATGTCGTGGCCCATCGTCAGCTCGATGTGGCTGTTTCCCTTCACCGGGCGCCAGAGGAGGTACTCGCTCTTGGCCGCGCGATACACGCTCCGGGTCGACTCCAGCGAGGCCAGCGGGTCCAGGTCCCCGAAGATGATGGCCATGGGCACTTCGATGCGGCCAAACCCGCGCTTGAAGTCGAAGCCGGTGCGGTAGCAGACCATCTCCCCGCGGCGAATCCACCGCGCGAACTGCTCCAGCACCTTGCGGGGCTCGCGCTCGCCGCCCTCGCGCAGCAGCCAGCGGACATCGTCCGTGCTCACCCGCTCCGGGTTGATGAGCCGGTTCAGCCGGGTGGTGAGCTGCTGGTACAGCGGCGAGTCCTCCGCCTTGCCAATCTGCCGCTCGACGAACTTGAGGATGAGGTCCACCGGCATGGCGGTGAAGCGCAGCGCGCGGCGCTCCTCGGGCTCCAGCTTGCGGCCCAGCCCGGCGTGGAGCGCCCCCACCCCGCGTGCCAGCAGCTTGCGGCTCGCGCCCTCCACCTGCCCGCCCACGTTGAGCCCGGCGAGCGTCAGGTCGATCATCCCCCCCAGCAGCGGCGTGCCATGCGCCAGCAGGCGCAGCGCCATGAAGCCCCGCCCCAGGTCCGCCGGGGAGCCGATGGTGATGAGCCCCTCGAAGTCGTTGTGGATGCCGGCATAGCCGTAGCCCAGCATCCCGCCCATGGAGTGGCCGCAGTAGAAGATGCGCTCGCGGCGGGTGATGCGCTTCACGCCCGAGACGGCCGCCGGCAGGTCGTAGAGGAAGTAGCTGTCGATGTCCCAGCCGTAGTCCAGGTCCGGCGGCAGGGGGCGCTTGAAGCGCTCGGCCCGCTCCTGCTGGAAGGCGATGGAGCTCTTGCCGTGGCCGCGCAGCTCCAGGATGTGGATGTCCACCCCGAAGTAGAGCAGGTTCTTCACGAACTGGCCGCTCGTCCACGTGTGGCGGTTCTGCGAGAAGCCGTGCACCAGCAGCAGCGGCTCACCGAACAGCGGCTGCGGGAAGGGCTGCTTCACCGGACGGTAGCGGGTGATGACCAGCGACCAACCGTCCGCAGTCTCCACGACGTACTTCGTCTTCGAGTAAAGCGCCCGGAAGTCGACTTCGTCGACCGTGGGGAAGTGCGGCCCCGGTGTCGCGGTGGTTCTCCAGTCCGGCAGGCGCATACCTTGAATCTACGACTGCTGATGCATTGCGCCAAGGTTTCAACCCAGGCGGGCCTTCACCATGCCTACCAGGAACAATGAGCCTGTGCAGAGCACGACGTCGTCCGGCCCCGCGCGACGACGCGCCGCCGCCAGCGCCGAGTCCACGTCAGACCAGGCAGCCACGTCCGCGCAAAGGGAGCGTGCTTCATCCACGTATGCCGCGGGCGCGAGCGAGCGAGATGTATCAAGCGGCGTGAGTTGTACGGAGGTACACTTGGGAAACAGGGCCTGCATCATCGGTCCCCGGTCCTTGTCCGCCACCACACCGAAGACGAGGTGCACGCGGCGCTCCGGATACAGCGCGCGCAGCGAGGCGAGCAGCACCTCCACGCCTGCGGGGTTGTGGGCGCCGTCAAGCAGCACGGGAGGCGGGCCCCCCACCTCTTCCAGGCGCCCCGGCCAGCGGGCCGAGGCCAGCCCCGTCCGAGCGGCCTCCGGGGGAACGTGGATTCCGTGCGCGTGCAGGGCCTCCAGGCAGGCGAGTGCCACCGCCGCGTTCTGCCGCTGATGCGGGCCGCGCAGGGCCACGTCCAGCCCGTCCAGCGACCAGGAGGGCCCCCGGTAGGAGAGCGTCCCGTCCGGACGCGCCTCGCCGGCGAAGTCCCTGCCCTCCAGCCACAGCGGGGCCGCCAGCTCACCGGCCTTGAGGACAATCGCCTGCAGGGCCTCTGGCTCCTGTCGCGACACCACGCAGGGCACGCCGGGCTTGAGGATGCCGGCCTTCTCTCCGGCGATGGCCGCGAGCGTGTGGCCCAGGTACTCCATGTGGTCGAAGGACACGGGCGTAATCGCCGTCACCACGGGGCTCGCGGCGGTGGTGGCGTCCAGCCGTCCGCCCAGCCCCGTCTCCAGCACGGCCACGTCCACGCCCACCCGAGCGAAGTGCCAGAGGGCCACCACGGTGCCGAACTCGAAGTACGTCATCGGCTCGGAGACGGCGGACGGGTAGCGCTCCAGCACCTCGAGGATGGCGCGGCCGAAGTCCTCGTCGGAGATGTCGGCGCCGTCCACGCGGATGCGCTCGTTGACGCGCACCAGGTGCGGGGACGTGTAGAGCCCCACGCGGTGCCCGGCGGCCTGGAGCGCGGTGGCGGTGAAGGCGCAGGTGCTGCCCTTGCCGTTGGTGCCCGCCACGTGCAGCGCGGGTTGGCGCCGCTCCGGGTGGCCCAGCGCGGCCAGCGCCTCGCGCACGCGCGCAAGCCCCAGCTTGATGCCCGAGGGGTTGAGCTTCGCGAGGAAGGCCAGCGCCTCCTGTGGAGTCCCGGGGGCGCTCATGGCCGTGTCGCGCGGGCCCTGGAGCGCTCAGCCCAGCAGGCCGAGCACCTTGCCCAGCTTCGTGCGCAGCTCCTTGCGGTGGACGATGCTGTCAATCATCCCGTGCTCCAGCAGGAACTCCGAGCGCTGGAAGCCCTCGGGCAGCTTCTGCCGGATGGTCTGCTCAATCACGCGCGGGCCGGCGAAGCCGATGAGGGCCTTGGGCTCGGCGAGGATGACGTCGCCCAGCCACGAGAAGGACGCGGCGACGCCGCCCGTGGTGGGGTTGAGCAGCACGGAGATGTACGGCCGCGTGCCGGTGCGGAAGCGGGCGATGGCCGCGGACGTCTTGGCCATCTGCATGAGGGAGAAGATGCCCTCCTGCATGCGCGCGCCGCCGGACGCGGAGAAGACCAGCGCGGAGCACTTCAGCTCGTGGGCGCGCTCGAAGACGCGGGTGACCTTCTCGCCCACCACCGAGCCCATGGAGCCGCCCATGAACTCGAAGACGAAGCAGCCCACGGAGACCTGGTGGCCTTCGATGCGGCCCACGCCGGAGATGAACGCGTCCGTCTCGCCCAGGTTCTTGCGCGTGGACTTGAGCCGGTCCTTGTACTTCTTCGAGTCGCTGAACCCGAGCGGGTCCTGCGGCTCCAGCTCCTTGTCGAACTCCTCGAAGCTGTCCGGGTCCAACAGGGCGGCGAGCCGGGAGCGCGCCGGCCAGTAGTGGTGGTGCTCGCAGTGCGGGCACACCATCCAGTTCTTCTCCAAATCCTGCCGGTAGATGATCTCGTCGCAGGTCTCGCACTTCGCCCACAGCCCCTCCATGCGGGACGGGCGGGGCTCGGTCGGCTGCTCTGCTTCGGGGGCAATGGAGATGCGGGGCTTCTTGGAGAACCAGGCCATGACACGCGCGGGGTTAATCCGACGGCTCCCAGCCGTCAACCGTTCCGTGTGGCGCGCCGCGTCTACGACTTTCGAGCGCTGGCTACAGCTCGAAGGTGTCGTTCAGCTCGAGCACGTCCACGGGCAGGGTGGACAGCTCCTTCTTGAGCTGGGCCACGAAGGCGGGCTTGAGGTGGTAGAGCATCACCGAGGCGCCGTTGCGGCGGAACTTCTTCAGCTCCTGCTCCAGGGTGTAGGGCGTCAGGTGGCCGGAGATGTCCGCGAGCGACTGGAGCTTGTTGGGGAAGGACGTCTCCAGCAGCAGCGCCTTGAGATTCTTCGTCTCGTTGAGCGCCTTCCAGAGCTTGTCGGTGGGCCCGGTGTCCCCGCTCATGGCGAGGGTGCTCTTCCCGTTGGAGATGATGAAGCCGCAGGACTCCACGGGGTGGCTCACCGGCACGCTGCGCACGGTGTAGGGACCCACCTCGAAGGTGCCGCCCGCGCGGAAGGTCTTGATTTGCAGGACGGGGTTGGCGCGCGTGGGGATGCGGGTGAAGTCCGGCCAGAGCGCGTTGTTGAACATGTTCTCGCGCAGGGCGCGGGCGCACTCACGCGAGGCATGGATGGTGACGGGCTTGTCGCGGCGGCCGATGACCAGGTCCGCCATCAGCGGCAGGTCCTTCACGTGGTCGAAGTGGCTGTGGCCCACGAGGATGTGGTCCACGCGGCACAGCTCCTCCAGGGAAAGCGTCCCCGTCAGCGCCCCCGCGTCGAGCGCGAGCACGTCATCGACGAGGAAACACGTGCTCCGGCACGTGGGCAGCTCGCCGCCGTGGCAGCCGAGGACTCGCAGCTTCACGCTAGAGGTCTCCGAACTTCCACTTCATCTCCAGGTATTGGAGGTAGTCGTGGAGTCTGGCCGTGTCATACACGGTCAGTCTGTCAGGGCCGCGTTCGATGAGGCCGGCCCGCTCCAGCTTGTCCAGCATGCTGCGCACCGCGGGCTCGCCCACGCCCAGCTGCCGGGGCATCTCCCGCACGATGAAGTCAATCTCCACGCCGTCGTCCATGGGGCGGCCGCGGGTGAGCGCCGCCTGGAGGATCTGGTGCACCACGCGGCTTGCGGGGTCGTGGTGGAGGAGGTTCTCAATCTGCGCGTCGGCCTCGGAGAGGCGCTCGGCGAGCTTCTTGATCATCCGGACGGCGATTTCGGCGTTGCCGCGGATCATCCCCTCGAACGTCTTGGGGTCGATGACCAGGAGCCGGGCATCCTCGTTGACGACGGCGGACGCGTTGCGGGGCTTGTTGGAGATGATGGCCATCTCCCCGAAGAACTCACCGGGGCCGAGGACGGCGAGGACCTTCTCCACGTCGCGCACGCGCTTGGAGATGGACACCTTTCCCGCCTGGATGACGTACATCTCCTTGCCGGTCTCTCCCTCACGGAAGAGCTCGGTTCCCTTGGGGAATTCCTTCCCGAAACGTTGAAAGAGTGTTTCCTCGGCGCCCATCCTGCGAGGAGTCAATCAGCCCCCACCCCCCCGGTCAAATATCCTTGCTGTGCGCGACAGTGGGACAGCGCGTGTGACCTATTTGGTCGTGGCGGTGAAGACGCCGTCCCAGTCCGGGTCCGGAGGCCGCAGCCGGAAGGCGGCAAGGGCCTCCTGGTAGCGGCGCGCGGGGACGTCCTCCGGCCACAGCGCCAGCACCCGGGCGAAGAGGGGCTCCGCGGCGTCCCAGTCGCGGGCGGTGAAGCGGGCCAGCCCCTCCTCGAAGAGGCGGATGGCCTCGGCGTCCGGGCCAGAGGGGCGGCCCAGGGCCCGCAGCTCGTGGATGGCGACGGGCTCCTGCTTGCCCTTCACGCGCACGGAGCCCAGGCGGCGGGCGACGACGGAGTCCTTCACCTGGAGGTACGTGCCCTCGGCGATGAGGATGCGGGTGCCGTACTCCTTGTTGAGGGCTTCGAGGCGCGAGGCGAGGTTCACCGCGTCGCCCATGACGGTGTAGTTGAAGCGGGACTCGGTGCCCATGTGGCCCACGTTCATCGGGCCGGTGTTGATGCCCACGCCGATGTCCACCTCGGGCAGGCCGGCGGCGCGCCAGCGGAGCTTCAGCGCCTGGAGCGTGTCGAGGAAGCCCAGGGCCGCGCGGCAGGCGCGCAGCGCATGGTCGGGCTGGTCCACCGGGGCGCCCCAGAAGGACATGATGGCGTCGCCGATGTACTTGTCGAGCGTGCCTCCGTGGGTGAACACCACGTCCGTCATCGGCGTGAGGTACTGGTTGATGAAGGAGACGAGCTGCTCGGGTGACAGCTGCTCGGACAGCGAGGTGAAGCCGCGGATGTCGGAGAAGAGGACGGTGAGCTCCTTGCGCTCTCCGCCCAGCTTCAGCCGCTCCGGGTGCTCCAGCACCTGCTCCATGACGCTGGCATCCAGGTAGTGCTGGAAGGTGTGGCGCAGGCGCGACTTCTCCTGGTCCACGGTGCGGTAGCCCAGGAAGAGCACGCCGAACGACGACGTGAGCACCGACAGCACTGGCACCACGGTGGCCACCTGCACGCCCTGGACGAAGAGGAGCTGGTCCACCGTGAGCCACGCGAAGACGAGCAACGCGCTGGCGCCCAGCTTCCACTTGTAGCGCACGCGCGGCAGCAGCCGGGCCAGCAGCACCGCCGCGCCCACCATGTAGAGCAGCTCCAGGCCGATGAGCCCCTCGGGCCGGGTGAGGAAGTCCTGGGCGAGGATGTTGGAGAGGAAGGCGGCGTGGGTGTAGACGCCGGGCTCGAACTCGCGGAACGGCGTGACGCGCTGGTCGTAGTTGCCCAGCAGGGTGATGCCCACCAGCACCGCCCTGCCCTTCACGACCTTCGGGTCGAAGGTGCCGTCCAGCACGTCCGCGATGCTCAGCCGGCGGAAGACCTCGCCGGGGCCGGGGTAGTTGATGAGCGTGAAGGGCTCCGCCAGGGGGATGGGCACGAAGGACGAAGCGCCGTCAGCCGAGCGCAGACGGGCTCCGGAGAGCTGGCCCTCGTCCGGGTTGAACACCGGCTCCACCTGCGCGCCCAGGGCCGCCGCGGCCGTCTGCACGCTCAAGGACGGCAGGAAGCCGTTGGGCCCCTCCAGCTTCGCGAAGACGGGCAGCCGGCGGAGGATGCCGTCCGGGTCCATGGCCGCGCTGAAGTGACCGAGCCGCTGGCTGGCCCGCGCCAGCTCCGGCAGCGGGAGCTGGGCGGAGTGGTTTCGCCAGCCGGGCACGTCGACCGCGTCCACTTCGAAGAAGGCGCCGGGGGTGCTCCCCGAGAAGCGGCGCAGCAGGTGCGGCTCCAGCAGCGTGGCCCACCCGGCCTCGCGAGGCGCGAACTGCTCGCGCTCCTTGTCGGTGTAGACCATGACGCCCTGGACCACGCGGGGCGAGCGCGCGAAGACCTCGGCCAGGGCCTCGTCTCGGGAGGACGCGCCCCGGGCGGCCAGCTCCGCCCGGTAGCCCTTCAGCGAGGGCGCCAGGTGCGGCGCTTCCGCCAGGGTGCGGTCGAGGCCACGCAGGGCCTCGGCCCACACGCGGGTGTCCTCCTCGCGGGCCTCGTCGGTGAAGATGATGTCCATGCCCACGGCGGCGGCTTCCGCCTTGTGGAGCCGGTCCACGGCCTTCGCCACGACGTCCCGGGGCCACGGCCAGCGTCCGTGGGCCTGTGCGCTCTTCTCGTCCACTTCCACCACGAGCACCTGGTCCGAGGGGGTGCGCTGACCGCGCAGGAGGAACTGGAGGTCGGTGGCCTTGCCCTCCAGCAGGTGGATGCCCCGGACAAGCAGCGGGGCTTCCTTGTCGCTACCCGCCGCGAGCCCTACGACGGGCGTGCGCTCCACCCACACATGGAGGGCGCAGGAGGCGGCGGCAAGCACCAGGGCGAGCAGCTCGAAGCGGTGGCGTGAGAGGAAGGAAGTCATCCCGGCGGGCATCGTAGCCGCAAAGAAGACACCCCCGCTTCGAGGCCCGAGACACGGGCGTCCCGGCCGGATAGAAGGCCGCTCGTGGGAACGACCTACAAGCAGTCCGGAGTGGATATCGAGGCCGGCGACGCGTTCGTCGAGCGCATCAAGCCCTATGCCGCGCGCACCATGCGCCCCGAGGTGGTTGCCGGGGTGGGAGGCTTCGGCGGCCTGTTCGCCCTGCCGCCCGGCAAGTACAAGGAGCCGGTGCTGGTGGCCGGCACGGACGGGGTGGGCACCAAGCTGAAGGTGGCCTTCTCCGCCGGGCGTCACGGCACGGTGGGCATCGACCTCGTCGCCATGTCGGTGAACGACATCCTCACCTGCGGCGCCGAGCCCCTGTTCTTCCTCGACTACTTCGCCACCGGCCGCCTGGAGGTGGACGCGGCCGCCGAGGTGGTGAAGGGCATCGCCCAGGGCTGCGAGCAGGCCGGGTGCGCGCTGCTGGGCGGCGAGACGGCGGAGATGCCGGGCTTCTACGCGCGGGGCGAGTACGACCTGGCGGGCTTCTGCGTCGGTGTGGTGGAGCGCTCGGCCATCATCGATGGCAAGAGCGTGAAGCCGGGTGACGCGCTCATCGGGCTCCCCTCCTCCGGGCTGCACAGCAACGGCTACTCGCTGGCGCGCAAGGTGCTGCTGGACGACGCGAAGCTGCCGCTGGACTCGACGCCCGCGGGGTTGGATCGGCCGCTGGCGGACGCGCTGCTGGAGCCCACGCGCATCTACGTGAAGGACGTGCTGGCGCTGCTCCAGGCGGTGAAGGTGAAAGGCCTGGCGCACATCACCGGCAGCGGCATTCCGGGCAACCTGCCCCGGTGCCTGCCGGACGGCACGCACGCGGTGCTGAGCGAGAAGACGTGGACGAAGCCGCCCATCTTCGACCTCATCGCGAAGACGGGGAGCGTGGCCCGGGACGAGATGTTCAGCACGTTCAACATGGGGCTGGGCCTCATCCTCGTCGTGGCGCAGGAGGACGTGGCGCAGGCGCTGAGCGTGCTCAACGGGCGCGGCGTCCAGGCGACCGAGGTGGGCCGCGTGGAGGCGGGCCAGGGCGAGGCGACGGCGGTCATCGACCCATGAGCGCGGGGCGCACGCGGCTGGGCGTCCTCGTGAGCGGCAGCGGGAGCAACCTGCAGGCGTTGCTGGACGCATGCGCGCAGGAGGGCTTCCCGGCCGAGGTGGCCTGCGTGCTGTCCAACGTCCCCACGGCCTTCGCGCTGGAGCGGGCGCGCAAGGCGGGAGTGTCCGCGGTGGTGGTGGACCACAAGGCGCACGCGTCCAAGGCGGACTTCGAGAAGGCGCTGCTGGAGGCGCTGCGCACGGCGGGCGTGGAGTGGGTGTGCCTGGCGGGGTTCATGCGCCTGTTGAGCGCGGACTTCCTGGGGCACTACGCGGGCCGGGTGCTGAACATCCACCCGTCCCTGCTGCCTGCATTCCCAGGGCTGCATGCGCAGCGGCAGGCGCTGGAGCGCGGGGTGAAGATTGCCGGGTGCACCGTGCACTTCGTGGACGCGGGCACGGACACGGGCCCCATCATCGCGCAGGCGGCGGTGCCGGTGCTGCCGGACGATGACGAGAAGAGCCTGAGCGCGCGCATCCTCACCGAGGAGCACCGGCTCTACCCGCTGGCCGTCCGGCTCGCGGTGACGGGCAAGGTGGCGATGGACGCGGCGCGCACGCGCGTGGAGGCGCAGGCGACGGTGGGCGAATTGTCCCTGCGCAGTCCAGGGGCGCCCCGGTAATGAGTGGTGAAGGGCCGAGGGTCCCCGCGGCACCGGGCGCGACAGCGACCGCCGGGCCCGATGACACCGGAACGGCAATGCGCGCTCCGGATGCAAGAGACGACAGAGCGCCCGGGTCAGCGACAGCTGACACCGGAAGGACCCAGAGCCCCTTCGTGCGAGACAGCGAAGCCTCCTCGCCAGCCACGTCGTCAACCTCCCGTGAGGACCGCGTCGCGGCGCTTCGAGAGGCCCGCGTCGTGTTGGTGAGCGCGTGTCTGCTGGGGGAGGCGTGCCGGTACGACGGGCGCTCGCAGCGCTCGGAGCGGGTGCTGGCGGCGCTGGCGGGCAAGGAGGTCGTGCCGGTGTGCCCGGAGGTGGCCTCGGGCCTGCCGACGCCCCGGCCTCCGGTGGACCTGAGTGGCGGCACGGGCGTGGATGTCTGGGCGGGCCGCGCGCGGGCGCTGGAGCGCGAGGCCGGCATCGACCGAACGGACGCCTTCCAGCGGGGCGCGCGGCTGGCGCTGGAGGCGGCACGGCGGTTCGGCGCGACGGTGGCGCTGCTGAAGGAGAAGAGCCCCTCCTGCGGAAGCCAGCGCGTGTACGAAGCCGGGAAGCTTCGGCCCGGTGAGGGCATCACCGCCGCGCTGCTGCGCTCGGAAGGGCTCACCGTCCTCAGCGACGAGGACCTGTAGCAGAGCCCCTGACGCGGCCTCGATTCAGGGGTACCAGCGCATGCCGCCGCCGTACCAGCCGCTCGAGGTCGTCTCCACCACGCTCACCGTGCCCCACGGGGCAGCCGTGGTGAAGCCGAGGCCCACTCCGACCTGGGCGCCCGCACAGCCGGAGGTCAGCAGGGCGCCGCCGAGCAGCGAAGTCCACAACAGCCGTCGGACAGTCTGGTGCTTGAGCATCGGGTGTTCTCCTCGGGTACGGGTCATGGCGAGGCCGCCGTCGTCCCGGCGGCTTCGAACGGGTAGCGCTGAAGGGCGAGGACGGCTCCGCTCGGGTCGGCGATGAGCGCGAGCGAGCCTCCGCGCACGTCGGGGCGAGGCGCCATCACCACGCGGCCCCCGAGCGCCACCACTCGCTCGAGGAGCGCGGCGGGGTCCGCCACCCGCACATAGGTGAGCCAGTTGGGGCGCACGTCGTCCACGGGCTTGCGGAAGATGCCCGCGCGGGGCCGGGGCCCCTGCATGAGGACGTGGTACGGGCCGCCGCCCTCGTTCCGCTCTTCGACCTCGTAGCCGAGCAGGCCCTTGTAGAAGGCCACCGCCGCGACCGGGTCCTCGGCCAGCTGCTCCATCCAGAGGAACTGCCCCACCTGGGGCATTCCCGTGTCGGCGGGGTCTCCAGGCTGTGAGCGGACGAAGCCGACCGGTGCGCCCTGCGGGTCCGCGACCACCACGGCCCTGCCGATGTCACGGACGTCCTCGGGTCCCGCCAGGACCTTGCCACCGCTCGCGGTGACCTGGGCCACGGCGCCGTCCACATCGGGCACGGAGAGGTAGCCCAGCCACTGGGAGGCCGCTTCCCGGCCCGCGGCGGACGTGGGCTGGACGATGCCCCCAATCCAGCGCCCCTCTGACTTGATGAGCGAATAGGGGCGCGCCGCGCCCCTGACGTCCTGGAACTCCCAGCCGAGCAGCTGGCCGTAGAAGCGTTTCACGGCGGAGGGGTCATGCGTGACGAGGTCGTGCCAGACGAACTTGCCGTAGAGGGGCACCGGGGAGAGCGGGATGCCGGCTTTGGCCGCGCCGCTGGGCGTGCTGGCGCATCCGGCCATGGCGGAGAGTCCCCCGCCCAGCGCGCACAATCCCGTCAGCAGCAGCAGTGCACCGTGACGTCGTCGCGCGCGAGCGCGCGAGCAGCCCCGGGCACAGGACACTTCTGGCAGTTCCATCGTTGCTCCTTTCCCGCGTCCCAAGGCATTCGGGGCGGGCTGCCGGCGGGGGCTCACGAAGGGACAGGGTGCGGCCGGGCTCCCCGATATGGGGGGAGACGGCACGCGCGGCAAGTCATGCGCATGAGACCCGCGACTCCGGTACGAGGCGCCGTGTCCGCTGCCCCACTCCGCGCCAGGTCAGGTGCGCGTCCCAGCCCCCGGTCCCTTGGGGACACGGGCGGGCTTCGTCAGGCGCGCGGCGTACCACGTCAGGTGCCATGGGAGCAGCAGGGCCACGAGGATGGCCTCCACCCTGAAGGAGGCCAGTGACAGGCTGGCGATGCCCGCCCAGAGCATGCACTGCAGCCCCAGCCCCTTGCTGCCCAGCCACTGCAGGCCTCGCAGGTCCAACAGCCGGCCGGTGATGGCCAGCAGCGCTGGGAGGAGGCTCGCCCCCAGCAGGACGCTCCAGACCGCCCCCAGGGGCTCGCGCGCATGGGGTTCGAAGAGGCTGGAACCCCAGAGCGTCAGGACGCTCACGAAGAGCTGGGCCAGCGCCGCCAGCACCGTGACGACGACGGCCCGGAAGGTGGAGCCACCGAAGCGCCGCTCGTGCTGCTCGCGCCGCGCCTGCTCCAGCGCCTCGGGCGGCACCTCCAGCGCATGCGGATAGCCCAGCGACAGGAGCGCCTCCACCGCGCCCTCGCGCACGGTGCGTCCATCCAGGCCCGCGAGGTTGCCCGCGGGGGCCTTCACATCCAGCAGGGACAGCAGCACGTCGGCACGCTCGCGCGGGTCTTCGTCTGCCCGTGGCGGCCGGGCCATGGTGGCCAGGAGTGCTTCCACGTCGGCCGGTGTCGCACCGCCGGACGCGCTCACCGTGTCGCGGAGCTCGGCCAGCGTACGGGCCCGCCACAGGGACAGGGGCGGCTCCTCACGGGTCGGCGGTGGCACGGCGCGCGAGTGTTCTTGAGACATGGAGAGGCCCCGGTGGATTCGGCGTTCAGCCTACCTCGCCGTACGGTGGCGACTCCAATCTCCGGGACTCGTCGCGCGCGAGTTGCAAGGTTCAATCCCGGACGGCGCCTCCTGCTCCGACTCCATTGACAGACACCCTCGCGAATGAGCCGGGCGCCAGTGCTCAAAACGTCTGCACAATCCCAGACAAGCCTAAACACGAAGGAGGACAGGGGCTCCTTGCATTGCAAGGAAATGGCAGACTTCACCCTCACAGCCCGATTCCAGAGGCGCGACCGCGCCGCGGCGGAGGGCTGAGGTCCGGGGGGCCGCGAATGATTGATTTCAGATACGACCTGGTGAACGACATCGTCATTGCCACGGTTCACTGGACGCTGCGCACCCGGGAGGATGTGCTCACCTGGCACGAGGAATGGAAGCAGGGCCTCAAGCACTTCCGGGTGGAGCACATGCCGGACGTCGTCATCGTGCTCGACGACTTTCACGTCGCGGACACCGTGCTGTCCCTCTGGGGCGAGTATCAGGCCGACCTGACCCACCACTACATGGGCATCACGTATCGCGTGCGGTTCAATACCGCCGCCGTGCGCGGCGCCATCCTCACCAGCGGCGTGCGCTACAACGTCCACACGTGTGAGGCCGGGAGCGTGGAGGCGGCCATCGAGGGCATCCGGGCCATCCGCCGCCGCGCCCAGCTCTCCCAGCGCGGCATCATGGCGTCTCTGGGCTGACGACCAGGCGGAGCCGCCCCGGGGGCGCCCAGTCGTCCCCCTCCAGCGGCGCGAAGCATTCCTCCACGTCCGCGTCCGATACCTCGGACAGCGTGGCCGGGCTCCAGCGCGGCTTGTTGTCCTTGTCCACCAGCACCGCGCGGATGCCCTCGCGGAAGTCCGGGCGCGCCGTCAGCACCTGACTCAGCCGGTACTCCACCGGCACCATCTCGTCGTAGTCCCGCGTGCGCCCCATCCGGAGCTGGTGCAGCGTCACCTTCAAGCTCAACGGGGACATGCGCAGCAGAGTGGCCCATGTCTCCTGGGCCCACGGCGTGCCCTCCAGCTCCAGCGCCTGCTGGATGTCGTCCACGCGCTCCGCCGCGAAGCACCGGTCGATGGCCGCATGCTGGACCTCCAACGGCGAAGTCCCGGCGTCCGCATGGAAGCCCGCGAGCACCCGCTCCACCACCGCGGCCGAATCCCCACTCCCCCACTCCGCGCCGACGAGCGCCTCCAGCACGGCGTCCAGCCTCGCGGACTCCACGTGGTGCGTCGCGTACCCGAGCCACAGCGCGTCCGCCGCGTTGCACCTCGCGCCCGTGAGCCCCAGGTACGTGCCCGACTCGCCCGGGAAGCGCGGCAGGAACCAGCCTCCGCCCACGTCGGGGAACAGGCCAATCGCCGTCTCCGGCATCGCCAGCACCAGCTTCTCGGTGACGACGCGGTACGCGCCGTGGATGGACAGCCCCAGCCCGCCGCCCATGCAGATGCCGTCCACCAGCGCGATGAACGGCTTGCCGAAGTGGTGGATGCGGTGGTTCAGCGCGTACTCGGCGCGGAAGAACTCCCGCGACAGCCGCTCCCGCTCCCCGCCCGTCACCGCGCCCAGCGAGGAGGCGACCACGCGCACGTCACCTCCCGCGCAGAAGGCCCGGCCACCCGCGCCCCGGATGACCACCGCCTTCACCGCGGGGTCCACCGCCCAGGCGTCCAGCGCCGGGTGCAGCGTCCGGCACATACCGAGGCTCAGCGCGTTCAACGCCTTCGGACGGTTCAGCGTCACCACGCCCACCGCCCCCCGCGTCTCCAGGAGCACGTCATCACTCATGCTCGAAGGGGATATCAGGCGGACGGCTCCCGCGCGCGCGATTTGCGTGGCCCCCGTTGTCGCCAGACGCGCTATGGGAACCCCATGATTTCCTCCACGGCCCCCCTCCGCGCCGTCGTCTTCGACATGGACGGCACGCTCGTCGACAACATGTCGTTCCACAACGAGGCATGGGTGGCGCTCGCCCGGAAGCTCGGGTTGTCGATGACGGCCGAGGACTTCCAGAACCACCACGCCGGCAAGAAGAACGAGGAGATCCTCCCCGCGCTCCTCGGCCGTCCCCTGGCCCACGACGAACTGAACAGGCTCGCCGAGGAGAAGGAGAACCACTACCGCACCCTCTACCGGCCCCACCTGAGGCTGCACCGCGGCGCCGAGGCCTTCATCTCCCGCCTGCGCGAGGCGCGCATCCCCACGGCCATCGCCACCGCCGCGCCCCAGGGCAATCGCGAGCTGGTGCTGGACGGGCTCGGCATCCGCCCCCTCTTCACGCGCGTGGTGGGGGCCGAGGAGGTGACGCGGGGCAAACCCTGGCCCGACATCTTCCTCGCCGCCGCGAAGGCGCTGGGCGTGGAGCCCTCGACCTGCCTCGCCTTCGAGGACGCCATCCTCGGCGTCCGGTCCGCGCGGGATGCCGGCATGCCCGTGGTGGGCGTCACCACCACGACCTCCGCCGAGCAGCTCCGAGAGGCCGGGGCCCAATGGATTGTCCCGGACTTCACCACGCTCCCGCCCGAGCTGGAGGCCCGCCTCTTCCCGCGCGCCCGCGGCCTGAGGCACCGGCCTGCCCGGGTCCCCCCGCGCGGCGAGGCGCCCACGCCCCCAGCGGCGGCGCCTGGGGCCCCGGAGGAGCCCGCCCGGGCGCCCTGGTAGGTACCGGGCACACGCGCCCCGGGTCCAACGGCACCAGTCGGCCCGTCCCGGGCGGGCCCATGCGCCAAAAGGGCGCCAGCGGCGGGCGCGTTGTGTAGTGTTCCGCGCCCATGGCGACGACGTCCTCAGCCAAACTCAAGCTTCCTTCGGGCCCGTCCCGGCACGTGTATGACGTCATCGTGCTGGGCAGTCAGCTGGGCGGTGCGCTCGCGGCCGCGATTCTCGCCAAGCGCAACCACCGCGTCCTGCTGGTGGAGCATGACGGCATGGGCCCCGGCTACGAGCACGGCGGCTACGTGCTCCCCTACGCCCCCTTTGTGGCGCCTCCGCTGAAGACCATGCCCGTGGTGGAGGAGGCCCTCACCGAGCTGGGGCTCGCCGGCAGCGTGCAGCGCATGCTGCGGCCCCACTCCCCGGACCTGCAGCTGCTGCTGCCCCGAAACCGCCTGGACCTGCACGCCGACCCCGCCCGCCGCAAGGCCGAGGCCACGCGCGAGCTGGGCGACGAGGGCGAGGCGGTGCTGGGGGCCCTGGCCGCGCCGCCGCCCAGCACGAGACGACGGACGCCTTCTTCAAGGCGCCCGCCCCTGCCCCCGGACGGCTTCTTCGAGGGCTGGAACCTGAAGAAGGTCATCAAGGCCCACCCCGGCCTGGAGGCCCCGCCCCGGCTCGCCGGGGACTCCCCCGCGCTGAAGCTGCTGCGCGGCATGCTGCCCTTCGTCAGCCACCTGGAGCACCCCGAGTCCCCGCTGGCCCTCACCCGGGCCCTCTCCCAGGTGCTCTCGGCCCCCTCCTGCTTCAACGGCGGGCGCGAGGGGCTGCGCGAGCTGCTCACCCGGCGCGTGACGGAGCTGGGCGGAGACGTGCTCGGCCGCGACAGCCCCTCGGGCTTCATCGTCGAGGAGCTCACCTTCGACGGCAGCAAGTTCGCCGGCATGAAGCTGCTGCGCTCGGACACCGTGTACCGGGCCGCGTGCCTCGTGGCGGCCACGGACGCGGGCGCGCTGCGGCGGCTGGTGACGGACAAGAAGCACAACCGCGGCCTGCTGGAGCACCTGGACCAGTCCGCCCCCAAGTCCCTGCTCTTCACGGTGAACTGGGTGGTGCCGGAGTCGGCCCTGCCCCGAGGCCTGGGCGAGCTGGCCCTGGTGGACACCGGGGACCAGGAGCTGGGCCCGCTGATGGTGCAGGTCCACCTGGCGCGCACCGCGCCGGGCCCCGGCAAGGAGAGCAAGGAGGCCGAGGGCCTGCGCGTCGTCTGCGTCGGCGCCTTCGTCCCCGCCTCCTACCGCGACCTCGGCGAAGAACACCTGCAGGGCGTGGCCAACCGCATCGACGAGCACCTGGACGCGCTGATGCCCTTCACCGCGCAGCACCGGCTGCTGCGCTCGGCCCCCTACCTGGACGCCGGAGGAGTGCGCGGCAGCCGGCTCATGCCCCACCCGCTCTACAGCTTCGAGACGGAAGCCTTCCTGGGCGTCACGGGTTTGAGCCAGCGGACGCCCGCGAAGAACATCCTCCTCGCGGGCCGAGAGGTGCTGCCCGGGCTGGGGCTGGAGGGCGAAATGCTCGCTGGCGTCCGGGCCGCGCGGATGGTTCAGGACATGTTGAAGAAGAAGGATCCGCTCAAGGGCTGATCCTCCGGCGGTATAGGCTGGATTTCCTGGCCGTCTTCTGGCAGGTTCCGCCGCTCTTTTAATGGCAGGCGCCCGACGCCCCAGTTTTCAAGGAGTTAGAAGTCATGGCGTGGAAGTGCGACATCTGTGGGAAGCGTCCGCTGGTGGGTAACAACGTCAGCCACGCGAACAACAAGACCAAGAAGCGGACCCTCCCGAACCTCCAGAAGGTTCGTGCGACTGTCGAGGGCAGCACCCAGCGCGTGCTGGCGTGCACCCGGTGCATCAAGGCAGGCAAGGTGACGAAGGCCGCCTGAAGTCAGGACGCTCGAGGGTGGGCACGTCTCGCGCTTCACAGCCGGTACTGCCCCCCACCGAGCGGCTTCACCCCCGCGCGGACGACCTGGATCTGCTTTCCATCAGGTCGGTCGTCCGGCGGTTGCATGACGAAGACCTGGCCGCCGTCCGTGCGGTCCGTGCCTCGCTTCCCGCTGTCGCGGAGGCGGCCCGGGCCGTGGCGGACGCGTTGCGTTCAGGCGGCCGGCTCCTCTACGTCGGGGCCGGCACCAGCGGGCGGCTCGGCGTGCT
>JBKGHK010001519.1:0-894 GCA_046520375.1 Pyxidicoccus sp. 3LFB2 | reverse complement strand
GGCGCGCGCCCTCGGGCAGCAGCTCCCAGGCCTCGGGGCTCAGGAGCACCTCCCCCACCGCGGCGCGCTTCTCCGCCTTCACGGCCTGCTCCAGCGGCTGGCCGATGAGCGCCGGGTGCATCCACATGCCGGTGGCGCCCAGGACGATGCGGTGCGACTCGCCAAAGCCGATGCCGATGCGCGAGGACACGGCGAAGCGCTGACCCAGCAGCTCCAGTTGGGCGAAGCGCAACAGCCGGCGCTGCACTCCCAGCGCGCACCGGGCCGCGCGCTGCACCACGCCCGTGTCGTCCTCGCCCGGCAAGGGCTCGAAGCAGGCGAGGATGGAGTCTCCGGCGAACTGGTAGATGTCGCCGCCGTGGTCCTTCACGACGTCGATCATCTCCGTGTAGTAGCTGGTCAGCAGGCGCTGGAGCGCGTCGATGCCGCGCGGGCCGGCCCCGCTCAGGCTGACGACGATGGGCGTGAAGCCGGCGATGTCCAGCAGGAGGATGGCGCCCCGCACCGGCTCCACCGGCGGCAGCGCATGCGCCTCCGTGTGCTCCAGCCGGCGGAGCACCGCGCCGGGGATGTACGGCACCAGCGACGCGAGGATGGGGTCGGTGTCCGCCGGCAGCATCGTGGCGCCCTCTAGCCCCGCGGCTCGCGGCGGTGCCACGGCGCCACCCCGCCCGCCCGCGTCAGTGGCGGCGCGGGGACCCTCTGGAAGAGGGCCACCGGGACCACGAGGAGCCAATGGGGGGGTGGGGCACGGAGCATGGTGGCGCACGGGAGACGACGAACCGCCCGTTTCTTGAGCGGCTCCCCGCTGTTTCCCCCTGTGTACCATTCCACGCCCTTCCGGGGCGTTTCAGCCGGCGGGCGGGCAGCCCGGCCCCAGGCCCCAGGAAGGCC
>JBKGHK010001518.1:0-894 GCA_046520375.1 Pyxidicoccus sp. 3LFB2 | reverse complement strand
CGCGCGTCCGGGGGACACGGCCCAGCCGAGCCGGGGCGCGGGCAGCGCGCGGGAGAGACAGTCGTTGAGGGCGCCGAAGTGCGGGTCCGCGGTGGGCGAGGAGATGAGGTACGGCAGGCTGGTGGTGGCGACGTAGACGAGGAGGCCCAGCGCGGCGGCGATGGCGATGGTGAGCGGCCAGGGCCGGGCGCTGAGGGCGCGCACGGCTCTCGCCGAGGCGCGGCTCCCCTTCCTCCCCCCGGTCACCGGGCTGTCCCGTCCACTCACGGCGGCTCCTGTCGCGGGCCCGTGTTGCGTAGCACCGTTGCAGGACAGCACAGAACGGGCGCGAAGGCTTTCGACGTGCAACCGTGGCTGGCTGGTTGCTCTCCGTTTCGCGATGACACGGTGCAGACGGCGCCCCTCCCACAGGCGACAGGCTCGCGGTCAGTGGAAGGGGTTGCGCATGCGCTCGAGGCGGTGATTCCGGGCCTTCGCCGTCCTGGTGGCGTTCCTGACGCCCATGGTGGTGACCGCCGGGGACGGGCCCTTCCGTGGCACGGGTCAGGCGCCCCGCCGCGACGTCGTCGTGACATGCGGGGGAGCAAGTGCCACTGCCGTTGGGCCCGAAGTCCTCGCCAGGAGGAGGAGGAGTGCCAGTGCCTTTGGGCCCGGAGTCCTCGCCAGGAGGAGAAGTGCCAGTGGGTTTCGGCCCGGAGTCCTCGCCAGGAGGAGGAGGAGTGCCAGTGCCTTTGGGTCCGGAGTCTTCGCCAGGAGGAGGCGCGCGGGTGCCTTTGGGTCCGGAGTCTTCGCCAGGAGGAGGCGTGCGGGTGCCTTTCGGCCCGGAGTCTTCAGTGCGGCCCAGTGCGCGCCAGAGGGCCCTCACCGAGGCGTTCACCTCGGCTTCGCCCACCT
>JBKGHK010001517.1:0-899 GCA_046520375.1 Pyxidicoccus sp. 3LFB2 | reverse complement strand
CGTGGGGGCGGCCTGGGGCGCGGGCTCGCGGGCCCAGGACAGCGCGGAGGCGCCGGTGACCGCGAGCACGGGAATCAGGAGGCGTGAGCGCATGGCCTCCCTGCATTACCACGGCCGTGGCCCTTGTCTGGAGGGCAGGCAGGCGCGGTTCTTCGTTCCCTGCTCGCCCGGCCTGGGGCACCCTGGCCGGCATGTCGGACGCGCCGCTCAAGGACTTCCCCGTCGTCATCCCCTTCACGCTCCATTGGAGCGAGATGGATGCCTTCGGCCACGCCAACAACGCCCGGACCTTCACCTGGTTCGAGTCCTCCCGCATCGCCTACTTCGCCCGGGTCGGCCTGACGGGCCCGTCCGGCGCGGGTGAGGACCGGACGCCCGGGGGCATCGGCCCCATCCTCGCGGCCACCAACGCGGAGTACCTCCGCCCCGTCGTCTACCCCGCACGCCTCGTGGCGGGGACGCGCGTCACCCGCATCGGCAACTCGTCCATCTCCATCGAGCACGCCGTGGCTGGCGAAGAGGACGGCATCGTCTACACCCGGGGCGCCTGCACCATCGTCACCCTGCGCTACGCCACCAGCGAGAAGGTCCCCGTCCCGGCCCACATCCGCGCCGCCATCGAGGCGCTCGAGGGGCGCTCCTTCGGACCGTGAGGCACGGTCCGGTTCGGGACGGACGGCCGCTCGCGGAAGGTGCGCGCCCTTGCATGAGTGCTAGGACAGGCCGCACATGAGTGACCCCGTACTGGGTTTCTATGAGGGACTGGCGGAGGAGTACCACCTGCTCTTCGCCAACTGGGCGCAGTCGGTGGAGCGGCAGGGCGCCGCGCTGGATGCCCTGCTGCGCCGCTGTGGCGCGCCCCCGCCCCGGCGCGTGCTGGACTGTGCGTGTGGCATCGG
>JBKGHK010001516.1:0-900 GCA_046520375.1 Pyxidicoccus sp. 3LFB2 | reverse complement strand
CCTCCTGGGCGCGGGCATGGGCGACATCACCGGCCCCGCCGCGGAGGCGGGGGATGATGGGCTACGGGCAGCTGGCCCAGCAGACGTCCGGCATCCACCAGCGGCTGCGCTCGCGGGCCTTCGTCATCGCCTCGCCCTGCAACGGCAGGCGGGTGGCCTTCGTCAGCGCGGACCTGGCCATGGTGTTCCAGGGCGTGAAGCAGCAGGTGGTGGAGAAGCTGCGCGCGCGCTTCGGCGACCGCTACACGGACGACAACGTCCTGCTGAGCGCCACCCATACCCACTCGGGGCCGGGGGGCCTGTCGCACCACCCCTTCTACAACCTGACGTCGCTCGGCTTCGTGCCGCAGAACTTCGACGCCATCGTCTCCGGCATCGTCACCTCCATCGTCCGCGCGGACGCACGGCTCGCCGAGGGCACCGTGCGGCTGGCGGCCGGAGAGCTGCTGGGCGCCAGCCGCAACCGCTCGCCCGAGGCCTACCGCCTCAACCCGGCCCCGGAGCGCGCCCGGTACGCCACCGACGTGGACACGCGGATGACGCTCCTGCGCCTCACCCGGACGGACGGCGCGGAGGTGGGCCTCATCAACTGGTTCCCCCTGCACGCCACCTCCATGGGCAACGACAACACGCTCATCAGCGGGGACAACAAGGGGCTCGCCGCATACCTCTTCGAGTCAGCGCGCGGCGCGCGGCCTGGCGGGGGCCGGGACACCTTCGTGGCCGCCTTCGCCAACGCCCACGCGGGCGACGTCACGCCCAACGTGCTCGGCGGTACGGACGGCGGCGGCGCGGATGACTTCGAGGACACGGAGCTCGCCGCCCGCAGGCAGTACGACTTCGCCCGCGCGGCTGTGGGCCGGCGCCACCCGGCCCCTCACCGGCGGCGTGGAGTACCGG
>JBKGHK010001515.1:0-905 GCA_046520375.1 Pyxidicoccus sp. 3LFB2 | reverse complement strand
TGCCGTCATGGTGCGGGAGCTCGGCGCGTACTACCGCGAGCTGACCGGTGGCGCGCCGGCGGAGCTGGCGCCCCTGCCGGTGCAATACGCGGACTACGCGGTGTGGCAGCGCAACTGGCTGCAAGGCGACGTGCTGAAGCAGGAGCTGGCGTGGTGGAGGCAGCAGCTGTCCGGCGCGCCCGCCGCGCTGGAGCTGCCGACGGACCGGCCTCGTCCCGCGGAGAAGACGTTCCGGGGTGCGGCGCTGCCGGTGCAGCTCTCCTCCAAGCTGAGTGAGGCGGTGAAGGCACTGGCGCAGCGTGAGGGGGCCACGCCCTTCATGGTGCTGCTGGCCGGCTGGCAGCTGCTGCTGTCGCGCTACTCGGGCCAGGACGACGTGGTGGTGGGCTCGCCCATCGCCAACCGCAACCGGGGCGAGGTGGAAGGCCTCATCGGCTTCTTCGTCAACACGCTGGTGCTGCGTGCGCAGGTGGATGCCAACCAGTCCTTCCGCCAGCTGCTGGAGCAGGTGCGGCGGCGGACGCTGGGGGCGTATGAGCACCAGGACGTGCCGTTCGAGAAGCTGGTGGAGGAGCTGCAGCCCCAGCGCGACCCGAGCCGCAGCCCCCTCTTCCAGGCCACCTTCACCCTCCAGAACGCGCCGGTCGAGGCCCTGACGCTCTCAGGCCTGGAGCTGGAGTTGCTGACCCCCGAGCAGGAGACGGCGAAGTTCGACCTCGATTTCGGCCTGGAGGAGTCGGCCACCGGCTTCACGGGGACGCTGCGCTACAACACGGACCTGTTCGAGGCGGCGACCATCGAGCGGATGATGGGGCACCTGAAGACGCTGCTGGAGTCGGCCGTGGCCGCCCCCGGCCAGCGCCTCTCGCAGCTGCCCATGCTGCCGGCCTCCGAGCGCCAGCAGC
>JBKGHK010001514.1:0-910 GCA_046520375.1 Pyxidicoccus sp. 3LFB2 | reverse complement strand
CGCACCGCGTGCTCCTGCGCAGCGCCGTGCAGGGCGTGACGGCGCGGGACGAGGCGGCGCACCTCCTGGAGGAGATCGCCCGGAAGGTCCCGGCACCCCGGTGAAGTCGCATCGCAAGCAGGGGTGGGCCAGGCTCCGTGCCCGGCTCCGGCCGCCGCGCACCCTCAAGGTGACGCGCATCGGCCGCACGTATCTGGTGGTGACGTTCGGCGTGGGCCTGGGTGCCCTCAACACCGGCAACAACCTCCTCTACCTGCTGCTGGGCCTGCTGCTCAGCATGGTGGTGGTGTCCGGCGTGCTGTCCGAGCGCTGCATCCGTGACTTGTCCGTGCGCCGCGTGGGCACCGAGGCGGCCTTCGCGGCCGAGCCCTTCGCCTTCCGCTGGGCCGTGTCGAAGAAGCGCGGCCATGGCTTCGCCCTCACGCTCTCCGAAGCGGACTCGCCGCTGACGGGCGAGGGCGGCGTGGGCTACCTGCGCGCGGGCGTGGACCATGTGGTGCGGGCGGACCTCACCGCGCCCCAGCGGGGCCCGGTGCTGCTGACGGGCGTGCGCGTCACCACGACGTGGCCGCTGGGCCTGTTCGCCAAGACGCGCGTCTTCCCGCTGGAGGGCACGCTGCTCGTCTACCCGCGGCGCGGCTATGCCTGCCAGGACCCGGGCGAGGCCGAGCGCGGGCCGGTGGGTGACGCCGGCAACCCGCGCCGCAATGACGGCACCGGCGACGTGTCCGGGCTGCGCGAGCTGATGCAGGGCGAGGACGCGCGCCGCATCCACTGGAAGAAGAGCGCCGCCCTGGGGAAGCTGTTGCGCGTGGAGCGCGAGCGCGAGGAGCGCCGCACCTGGGTGCTGGCGGTGTCGGCCGGGCTCGAGGGCGAGGCGCTGGAGCGCCGCTGCGAGGAGGTCGCCGCG
>JBKGHK010001513.1:0-910 GCA_046520375.1 Pyxidicoccus sp. 3LFB2 | reverse complement strand
CCGGCACCGTGGCGCCCAGCACCGGGGGCAAGAGCCGGCGCGTCACCACCTCGCCGGGGCGCGACAGCAGCACGGCGCGCTCGATGACGTTGCGCAGCTCGCGCACGTTGCCCGGCCAGGAGTAGGCGCGCAGCGCGTCCTCGGTGTCCGGGCCGATGCCGCTGGCCGAGCGCTTGAGGACGCGGTTGAACAGCTCCAGGAAGAAGCGCGCCAGCTCCGGCACGTCCTCGGGCCGCTCCCGCAGCGGGGGGACGTCGATGGTGAAGCTGTTGAGCCGGTAGAAGAGGTCCGCGCGGAAGCGCCCGGCGCGCACCTCCTCGCCCAGGTCCTTGTTGCTGGCGGCCACCACGCGCACGTCCACGTGGCGCACCTGGGTGCCGCCCACCGGCCGCACGTCCCCCGTCTCCAGCACGCGCAGCAGCTTGGCCTGGAGGTTGGGGGTGGTGTTCTCGATTTCGTCCAGGAAGATGGTGCCGCCGTTGGCGAGCACGAACAGGCCGGGGTGGTCCGCCACCGCGCCGGTGAAGGCGCCCTTCACGTGGCCGAACAGCTCGCTCTCCAGCAGCGTCTCCGTCAGCGCGCCGCAGTCCTGCACCACCAGCGACATGTCTCCGCGCCCGCTGAGCCGGTGGAGGATGCGCGTCAGCACCTCCTTGCCGGTGCCCGTCTCGCCCTGCAGCAGCACCGCCACGCGGTGGGGCGCCACCAGGCGCACCATCTCCATCACCCGCTGCATGGCCGCGCTGCGAAAGCCCACCTCGTCCGCGCCCCGGCCTCCCGGGGCGCCGGCAGCGCCTGTGACAGCGCCCGCTCGCGCAGCAGGTTGCGCTCCAGCTCCAGCGCCATGCGCCACTGCTCGGTGCGCATGCCGTGCTCGCGGCCGGCCTGCAGCACCGCCTGGCGCACGGCC
>JBKGHK010001512.1:0-913 GCA_046520375.1 Pyxidicoccus sp. 3LFB2 | reverse complement strand
CGCTGGACCTGCTCCTCCACCTCGGCGGCCTCCTCGCGCGCCAGGGCGAGCCACTGCGCCTCCGGCACCCCCACCAATCGCAGGGCCGCGTGGTCCACGTACAGGCCCCCGCCCTCGGAGACGGCGCCCAGCGTCGTCTCCCGGCCGGGGATGCCCACCCGCCGGGACACCCAGACGTCCAGGGGGGCCTCCAGGGCCCGTGCGACCTCGTAGGCCACGCGCAGCCCGCCGCGCGCCAGGCCCAGCACGCGCACGCCGTGCTCCGGTAGGGCAACAGCCGCTTCGCCAGCTGGCGGCCCGCATCCGCTCGGTCCCGAAACCGCATGAATCGTCCTCCACCTCCCAAGGTGAAGCACGCGGGGGCCGGGTGGCGGCGAAGGTCCGGACAGAGGCCCTCCCGCTGGATTGCCTCAAGGGGGAGCACCAGGCGTTTCGCGGTCGGACGGGAAGGCGCGCTAGGCTGGCGGGCATGGACCCTGTCCTCCTCGTTGGCACCGCCAGTTCCCACCTTGGCCGTACCCTGGGCGCCGCGCTGGGGGTGGCGCCCTCCGACTGCCACTTCGAGCGCTTCCCGGATGGGGAGATGCACCTCGAGGTGCCCACCACGGTGCGCGGCCGCACGGCCGTCATCGTGCAGACCACCACGCCGCCCACCGGCGAGCACCTGCTGGAGTTGCTCCTCATGGCGGATGCGTGCTGGCGGGCCGGGGCCGTCCGGTTGGAGGCGGTGGTGCCGTACCTGGGCTATGCCCGGCAGGACCGGCGCGGGCGGCCAGGCGAGCCGCTGGGTGGACGGCTCGTGGCGGACCTGCTGTCGCAGGGGCGCTTCGCGCGGGTGCTGGCGGTGGACCTGCACAGCCCCGCGCTGGAGGGCTGCTTCGGCGCGCCGCTGGAGCACCTCACCGCGCTGCCG
>JBKGHK010001511.1:0-913 GCA_046520375.1 Pyxidicoccus sp. 3LFB2 | reverse complement strand
GAGTCCCTCAAGATCATCACCGAGAAGGCCTCCACCCGCATCGCCCGCTTCGCCTTCGAGCACGCCAAGCGGCACGGCCGCAAGAAGGTGACGGCCGTGCACAAGGCCAACATCATGAAGCTGTCGGATGGCCTCTTCCTGGACTGCTGCCGCAAGGTGGGCCGCGAGTTCCCGGAGGTCACCTACGAGGAGGTCATCATCGACAACCTCTGCATGCAGCTGGTGAAGGACCCGACCCGCTTCGACGTGCTGGTGGCGGAGAACTTCTACGGCGACATCCTCAGTGACTTGTGCGCGGGCCTGGTGGGCGGCCTGGGCGTGGTGCCGGGCGCCAACATCGGCGAGCGCACCGCCGTCTTCGAGGCCGTGCATGGCACCGCCCCGGACATCGCGGGCAAGGGCATCGCCAACCCCACCGCGCTGATGATGTCCGCGGTGATGATGCTGGACTGGATGGACCTCCGCGAGGAGGCCCGCCGCATGGAGGGCGCCATCCAGAAGGTCTACAGCAACGGCCAGGTGCGCACCGGCGACCTGGGCGGCGGGGCCACCACCCGCGAGTTCACCGACGCCATCATCGCCGCGCTGTAACGAAGACAGCGCAGGTGCTGGCCCACGGGCCCGGGACGCTTCGAGCGCTCCGGGCCCGCTGTGTTTTCAGCCCACCGTCACCTTGCGCACGCCCCGGGCCTCCAGCAGCGCGGGCAGCCGCTCGCGCTGGTCGCCCTGGAGCACCAGCGCGTCGCCCTCCACCACGCCGCCGCAGCCCAGCGAGTTCTTCAGCGCCTTGAGCCACACCTCGCGCTGGGGCACGGGCAGCTCCAGGTGCTCCACCACCGTCACTTCCTTGCCGCCCCGGCCCTTGCGCTCCATGCGAACCACCGCGCGCGCGGGCCTGGGCTCGGGCTTCTTC
>JBKGHK010001510.1:0-917 GCA_046520375.1 Pyxidicoccus sp. 3LFB2 | reverse complement strand
AGTCCCGAGCGGAAGGAACAGCAGCGGCAGCAGCGGCCGGAGCAGCAGCGGCAGCGGCTGGGCAGCGGTGGTAACTCGTCCTCGCGCTCCGGCTCCAGCAGTGGCGCGCCCCCGGCGGGCCGTGGCGGTGGCAGCTCCCGGTCCAACAAGGACGGCGGCGGCTGGCGCTAAGAGGGACTGCGCCGCGCACCGGAAGGGGCAGCAACCTCCGGAGCGTGGCGTCACCCGCGAAGGCTGATGGATTTCCGACACCGGGCCGTGTCCCCTGTCTTCACCAGACAGGCGGGCCGCCCGGTGTCGCGCTTTCCCGCGCCTGACGTTTCCCACGCCGTCAGGCAGGGGACGGACGGCGGTCGGGGTGGATTGCCGCGGTGGGGGGCCGTGAAGATGTTCCCGGCCGATGAAGCGCCCTCTCTTGATTGCCACCTGTGTCCTGCTGGGTCTCACGTCGGGCTGTGGCTCCGACGGTGCGGCACCGGACCCCGGCGTCCGCACCGAGGATGCCGAGGCCGTGGACCTGGACAACCTCAAAATCCGCGTCAGCGGCCGGGCCGAGGTATTGCCCGAAGCCCGACGCCTGCTCGAGTCGAGGGGCCAGCCCGTGCCCTCACTGGAGGGCGTGCCCGTCTCCATCGAGGAGCCGTTGCGCCTGTCCGTCAATGACGCGAACGCCAGCTTCGGCGCCAGCACGCTGACCGCCGACGGCGCCTTCAGCGTCGACGAGGTCGCCGTGCGGGAGATGCACCAGAGCCTGGCCGCGGGGCTCGCCGCGCCGGGGCTCGTGCGCACGGCCAGCGTCCATCTACGACACGGCCTTCACCGGCGCCCGGCCGCGCCACGGACGTGGTGGACGCGCGGTGCCTGGGCGCTGCCGGACGCCTTCCATGATCGCGCTCTCCGCCGCCGTGGGCGAGCCC
>JBKGHK010000150.1:0-17529 GCA_046520375.1 Pyxidicoccus sp. 3LFB2 | reverse complement strand
TCCCGCTGACGAAGCCTCCCGAGGCCGAGCGTGAGACGGTCGCCGCCGCGCCCATCGCCGTCGGCGGCACCGGCACCCTTGTTCCCGGTGGCGTCGTCGGTGCACCGGCACCGGCCAGGGGCTCGCGGGAGGCGGCGGCCGCGTCGCCCCCATCAACCTCCCGGAGTCCGCCACCCCGCCGGAGCCGCTCACCTCCAACCTCATCCCCGAGTACCCCTCCGAGGCCCGCTCCAAGGGCCAGGAAGGGCTCGTCATCCTCAAGGGCGTGGTCGAAGTGGATGGCCGCGTCACCCAGCTCAAGGTCATGCGCGGTGACGAGCCCTTTGCCAGCGCCGCGCTCGCCGCGGTGAAGACCTGGCGCTTCCGGCCCGCCGTCGTCTCCGGCCAGCCCACCGCCGTCTACCGCATCTTCAAGGTCCCCTTCCGTCTCAAGTCTTAGGTCCCACCCGCCCTGCCCCCAGGAGCCATCCGTCATGAACTTCAATCTCAGGGACATCTACAACCACATGGGCGTGTTCGCCCTGGGCATCGCCTGGACGCTCATCCTCTTCGCCATCGCGTCCCTGGCCGTGTTCTTCGAGCGCCTCTTCGTCTTCTTCCGCTCGCGCTCCGTCTCCCGGCGCTTCGCCGGCCGCGCCGGCCAGTTCCTCGCGCAGCACCAGCATGAGGCCCTCGTGAAGGAGGCCGAGTCCACCAAGGGCAGCCACCTGGCCATGCTCCTCGGCGGCGGCATGAAGACCTTCCTCGCCAAGTGCAAGCTCCCCGCCGGGAAGCTCGGCCCCGTCGAGCTCACCCGCCGCGAGCTGGTCCGCATCAACGACCGCGTCAGCGCCGACGTGCGCCGGGGCATGTCCGTGCTCGCCACCGTGGGCTCGGTGGCCCCGTTCGTCGGCCTGCTCGGCACCGTGGTCGGCATCATCGAGGCCTTCGCCGGCATCGCCAAGGAGGGCTCCGGCGGCCTGGGCGCGGTGTCCGCCGGCATCGCCGAGGCGCTCGTCGTCACCGCGCTCGGCCTGCTCGTCGCCATCCCCGCGGTGCTGATGTTCAACTTCCTGTCCACCCGCGCGGACGCGCTCCAGCTGTCCCTGGACGCCGCGCGCAGCGAGTTCATGGACTACCTGGAGGACCTGGGCCCGCAGAAGCCCGCCGCGACGAACGGTGCCGCGGTGGCCACCGGCCCCGAGCTGTCCGCCCGCAAGGAGTCTCGCGATGTCCACCCCGCGTAGGGCCATCGTCCCCGAGATGAACGTGACGCCGCTGGTGGACGTGGTGCTCGTCCTCCTCATCATCTTCATGGTCGTCACGCCCCAGATTGAAGCCGGCGCCTCCGTGGAGCTGCCCACGGCCACGAACCCGGACAAGGAGAACAAGGAACTCAAGCCCGTCACGGTGAGCCTGGCCTCCAACGGCGCCTTCTTCCTGGACCGCAAGGAGCTCAAGCGCGACGCGCTCCTCATTGAGCTGAAGGCCGTGCACCAGAAGGACCCGGAGGCTCCCATCGTGCTGAAGGCCGACCGCGGCGTGCGCTACTCCGAGGTGCGCGGCGTCTTCAAGGCCATGCAGGACATCGGCTTCCCCGGCATCAACCTGCAGGTCGTCGACCGGAAGAAGAACTAGGAGCGCACGCCATGGCATTCGACGTCGGAGGCGGAAAGGGCGGACTTCGTCCGACCATGAACGTGACGCCGCTGGTGGACGTGGTGCTCGTCCTCCTCATCATCTTCATGGTCGTCACCCCGCTGCTCACGAAGCAGATGTGGATGAACGTGCCCGCGAAGAGCGACAAGCAGGACCCGCCTCCGCCCCCGCCGGATGCACTGCCTCCGGTGGTGCTCACGGTGGACAGGACGGGCGTGCTGCGCATCAACCGCGAGGAGGTGCCGCGCGAGCAGGTCGTGGCCCGGCTCCAGCGCATGCTCAACGCGCGCCCGGACAAGATTGTCTTCTTCGACGCGGGCGATGACGTGCCGTACGGCGCGGCCATGGACGTGCTGGACCTCGCCCGGGGTGGAAACATCACCGTGGGCGTGCTGCCGGACAAGCTCGCGGACTGAAGCACCCGCGCGGCGGACCGTGACGCCGAGTTTTCGGTCCGCCGCCTGAATCGTCACAGGTCATCCATTCAGCTGCCACGCGGGTCGCGTTCTTTACGCGCGCCGACCGCCGGCAAGGAGATTCGTGTTGTCTCGTACCGCCCTTCCGCGCGCCCTCGTGGCAGCGCTCGCACTGCTCGCCACGTCCGCGCTCGCGCAGACGGCTGGCTCGGCCCCCGGCACCGTCGCTCCTTCCGTGACGTCTCCGTCCACGGCGCAGCCCTCTGATGACGCGGATACCCGGGAGTCCGGGACGCCCGCCCCCGGTGGGGCCAAGGGTGGAATGAACGTTCCTTCCAGCCCCCCCGCCGCCGGGTCCGCAGGTGGAATGAACGTTCCTTCCGCGCCCCTCGCCGCCTCGCCCGCGCCAGGAACTGCGGCTCCTTCCGGTGTTCCTGCTTCGTCCCAGGCCGGAACGACGGTTCCTTCCGACGCTCCCACCGCTACCGCTCAGCAGCCCGCGCCCTCGACGGATGGCGCCGCCGCTCAGCAGCCTGTGGCCACCGACGATGCCACCGCGCAGCAGCCCGAGGCCCCTGCCGACGGCGCCCCCGAGGCCGCTCCGTCCGAGCTCACGGCCGAGGACGAGGCGATGCTCGCGGAGTCCTCCGAGCCGCCCGCGGGCTTCACCGGCATCTACGGCCGGGTCATCGACGAGGCCAACGGCGAGGGCCTCATCGAGGCCACCGTGAAGGTCGTGACGGGCGCGCAGAAGCAGGCCCTCACGGACCTGGACGGCAACTACCGTCTGGCCCTGCCGCCCGGCAAGTACGACCTGCGCGTCTTCTATGACGTGTACCAGGGCCGCCGCATCACCGGCGTGGTGGTGACGCAAGGCAAGCCCACGAAGCTGGACGTCGCGCTCAGCGCGGACGTGGGCGCCGTGCAGGAAGTCGTCGTCGAGGCCCGCGCCGACCGCCGCGCCGAGGGCGCCCTCCTCCAGGAGCGCAAGAAGGCCGCCGCCGTGTCGGACTCCATCAGCGCGCAGGAGATTGCCCGCACGCCGGACTCCAGCGCCTCCGATGCCGTGAAGCGCGTGGTCAGTGCCACCGTCGTGGACGGCCGCTACGTCCTCCTGCGCGGCCTGGGTGGGCGCTACAGCAGCACGCTGCTCAACGGCGCCATCCTCCCCAGCCCCGAGCCCGATGAGCAGGCGGTGCCGCTCGACATCTTCCCCACCGCGCTGCTGGCCAACCTCAACGTCAACAAGAGCTACACCGCCGACATGCCCGGCACCTTCGCGGGCGGCGCGCTGCTCATCGAGACGAACAACTACCCCGCCAGCTTCGAGCTCAAGCCGCGCATCACCCTGAGCGCCGACAGCCTCGCCACCCTCCAGACGCGCAACACCTACGCCGGTGGCAGCATGGACTGGCTCGGCTTCGACGATGGCACGCGTGCGCTGCCAGACTCGGTGCCCACCGACCGCCCGCTCAACCGCCTCACCCGCGACGAGGTCAACGGCATCGCCCGCGACTTCCCCAACACGTGGACGCTCGGCACCCGGCGCGCGCTGCCCAACCTGGGCCTGGGCCTGTCCATCGGCGACACGCTGCGCTTCGACAACCAGCGCCTGGGCTACCTCGCCTCCGTCAACTACAGCCACCGCGAGGTGCTGCAGCGCTCGCAGTTCATCGGCACGACGCTGGACGAGACGGACGGCGTGGGCGTGCAGGTGGACGAGAGCTCGGAGAATGTCATGGGCGCGGAGATTGCCAACCTCGGCGGCCTGCTGAGCGCCGGCTACCAGCCGCACCGGGATTTGGAGCTGTCCGTCTTCTCGCTCTTCACCCGCACCGGTGAGAGCCGCGCCCGCGTCACCACGGGGCAGGACGCGTCCAACGAGACGTTCCGCAACACCTCCTCCGAGTACCTGGCGCGCATGCTCACCTTCAACCAGGTGCGCGGCTTCCACCGCCTGTCCGGCGTGCTGAACGACATGGAGCTCGACTGGCAGGCCAACCTCTCCTACGTCCAGCGCGATGACCCGGACACCCGCAGCCTCACGTACGAGCTGACGTCGCAGTCCGAGTACCGCTTCCGCCAGGACCCGGGCGGCCTGCGCTGGTACAGCACCCTGGGCGAGACGTCCTACGGCGGCAGCGCCAACGCCACCTTCCCGCTGTCCACCGTGCGCCTGCGCGTGGGCGCCATGGCCCAGCAGTCCGACCGCTCGCTGGACATGCGCCGCTTCCGCTTCCGCTACACCACCGGCAACCTGAACGTCGTCTTCGCGCCCCCGGAGGACATCTTCTCCGCGGACAACATCGGCAACGGCATCGGGCTGGAGGAGAACACCAACGCCGAGGACTCGTACGAGGCCACGCAGGGCATCTACGCCGGCTACGTCAACGCGGACATCAGCACCCTGGAGCCGCTGCGCATCATCGCCGGCGTGCGCTACGAGGCCAGCGTCCAGCAGCTGGAGACGGGCAGCGCGTACGCGAACAACCCCAGCCAGTCCGACAACACGGACCGCACGTACAGCGACGTGCTGCCCGCGCTCAACCTCATCTACGCGCTCACCCCGGCGGTGAACCTGCGCGGCGGCTACAGCTACACGCTGGCCCGGCCCACCTTCCGCGAGCTGGCCCCCATCCTCTATTACGACTTCGTCCGGCGCCGCAGCGTGTCCGGCAACCCCGACCTGGTGGAGACGCGCATCCACAACCTGGACGCGCGCGCCGAGTGGTTCCCCACCGAGAACGAGGTGCTGGCCGCCAGCGTCTTCTACAAGCGCTTCCAGAACCCCATCGAGCGCATCATCGTCTCGCCCGGCCAGCGCGACGTCAGCTTCGAGAACGCGCAGGGCGCCACCACCTACGGCGTGGAGCTGGAGGCCCGCACCACCCTGGCCCGCCTCACCCCGGCGCTCGCCAACGTGCGCACCGGCGTCAACCTGACGCTCACCCAGTCCGAAATCGAGCTGCAGGAAGGCGGCCTGCAGACGAGCCAGAAGCGCGCGCTGCAGGGCCAGTCGCCCTACGTGGTCAACGTCAACCTGGGCTGGGCGCGCCCGGAGAGCGGCTCCGAAATCTCGCTGCTCTACAACGTGTTCGGCCGGCGCATCTCCGACGTGGGCATCCAGGGCGTGCCGGACGTGTACGAGCAGCCCTTCCACCGCGTGGACCTCGCCTTCAGCCAGGACCTGGGCCGCGGCATGCAGCTGAAGCTGACGGGCACCAACCTCCTCAACCGCTTCGTCGTCCTGAAGCAGGACGACCTGGAAGTCCTCAAGTATCGGCCCGGCGCGGCCTTCTCCGCCTCGCTCGGCTGGAATCTGTAGTCCCTCCTGAAAGGAAGACGCTTCATGAAGCCGACCTGGAAGAGCCTGCTCCTCGGGGGCCTCGTTGCCCTGAACATCACGGCCTGCGGCGACGATGAGAAGGACCCGACTCCCCAGCCGCAGCCGCAGCCGGGGGAGACCATCGAGGTGAGCCAGAAAATCACCGGGGACACCACGTGGGAGGCGAAGAACACCTACGTGCTCAAGGGCCACATCTTCGTGGAGTCCGGCACGCTCACCATCGAGCCCGGCACCCTCATCAAGGGTGACGAGGGCAGCTCGCTGGCCATCACCACCAACGCGAAAATCAACGCCAGCGGCACGCGCGAGAAGCCCATCGTCTTCACCAGCTCCAAGGCCGAGGGCTCGCGCGCCGCGGGCAACTGGGGCGGGCTGGTGCTGCTCGGCAAGGCGCCCATCAACGTGAAGGACGCCAGCGGCAACCCGACGACGGCCAACATCGAGGGCTACCCGGCCAGCCAGGCCGGCATCGCCTACGGCGGCCAGGACGCGGCGCACAACTGCGGCATCGTGAAGTACGTCCGCATCGAGTTCGCCGGCTTCAAGCTCACCGAGCGCAACGAGCTGAACGGCCTGACGGCGGGCGGCTGCGGCTCGGCCACCGAGATTGACTACGTCCAGATTCACAAGGGCGCGGACGACGGCGTGGAGATGTTCGGCGGCACCGCCAACCTGAAGCACATCCTCGTCACCCAGCCGGACGACGACGGCCTGGACTGGGACTTCGGCTACAGCGGCAAGGTGCAGTTCCTCATCGTCCAGCAGAACGCCGAAGTGGGGAACTTCGCCTTCGAGTCCGACAACAACCCGAACGACGCGCTCAACTCCTCGCCCGTCTCCACGCCCGAGGTGTGGAACGTGACGCTCATCGGCTCCAACGCGGAGCCGGGCAAGGCCGGCAAGACGCAGGCCGCCATGCACCTGAAGAACGGCACGGCCGGCAAGCTGAACAACTTCGTCATCGCCTACTTCACCGACGGCGCGGTGGACATCGACGGCGCCGCCACGGTGGGCCGCACGACGAGCGCCACCAACCCCCTGTTCATCAAGAACAGCATCTTCTTCGACAACGCGAACGTCACCTCGGGCGCCACGCTGGGCGCGGAGTTCCAGCGCAACAGCAGCGGCGTGCTGGTGAACAACGACGCCGACTTCGACGAGGGCGCCTTCTTCATGAGCGCGAGCAGCCAGAACCAGCTGGTGGACCCGCAGCTGACCGCGGCGCTGGACCTGGAGCGGCCGGACTTCGCGCCGAAGTCGGGCTCCCCGGCGCTCAACGCGGACCGCGCGGGCTCGCCGCCGAGCACCGGCTTCTTCGACGCCAATGCCCGGTTCATCGGCGCCATCGGCGCGGAGGACTGGACGGACGGCTGGACGGCGTACCCGGTGGACTGAAGCGACGCCTCCGACGGCTCGAGCCGGGCCTCCGTCAGCAGCGTGCGGAGGCCCGGACCCACGGCCCGGTTGCGTGACACTCGCGGAGGGGGCTCCGGGGGTGGCACGTGACCGGGCCGTCTTTCTTCTCGAAAGCATTTGCAATCTCGTAACAACAGACATTCTCGGGAATAGCTAGACATCCTGGCGCCGCCTCACGCGGCGGCGAGTCGACGTGGCCCATCCGCGTCCTCCACTCCAGGAGCTCCATCCGTGCGCATGTCTGCAAGACAGCTGTCCCTCAAGGCATTGGTTCTGCTGAGCAGTGGCACCGTCGTTCTGGGCGGTTGTGGCGAAGAGCCCGTGACGGAGACGCAGGACGCGCGTCTGGCGACCGTCGAGCAGGGCTCCATCTGCGGCCCCACGGAGGACTGGTCCGATGTGGAGCCCTGGGCGAGCGCGTGGGGTGGGAACTCGGGCAACTTCGTGCTGCGCTCGCAGCGTGCGGTGGCCTTCATCCGCCACCGTGTCACGGGGGCGGCCCAGTGCACCGGCTCGCTGATTGCGGAGAACCTGGTGCTGACGGCGGGCCACTGCTTTTCGTCCACGGCCGACGCGCTGAACTACGAGGCGGTGTTCGACTACCAGGTCGACACGGCCGGCACGCCGCGCACGCCCTGGGTCTTCCCGATTGTCGAGGGCCTTGAGGACTCCACCGGCGGAATCGACTTCGCGGTGGTCCGCCTGGCGAGCAACGTGGGCAACACCTTCGGCAGCCTGCGGCTCGGGGACCGGCTCCCGACGACGGGCGAGCTGCTTCGCATCATCCAGCATCCGCGTGGGCTGATGAAGAAGCACCACCAGGGAAGCTATGCGTCGCGGGCGGCCAATGGCTCGCTCCAGTACGTCGACGTCGACACGGACCACGGCTCCTCCGGCTCCCCCGTGCTGTCGACCCACGGGGACGTGGTCGGGGTCCACACCCACGGCGGCTGCACCAGCACGGGTGGGAGCAACTCGGGCTCGTCGATGGTCGACATCTATGACAACTCGACCGTCATTCCCGCGCTCGTCCACTTCGAGGCAGGCGGCAACCTCACCTCGCTGGGGCGCATCACGATGAGCACCACCACCCAGTCGTGCACCCGTGGGGGCAACTGGCACGACATGGCGAATGGCTGTGGTCTGCGCCTCAATGTCGGAGACGTGGTGACCGTGAGCTGCACCACCAACGGGCAGTCCGGGCGGTGGATTGATGGCTTCTACGCCAGCGGAGCCACCCTCAACTTCTCCAACTGGAGCGACACGAACGCCACCGCGACCTTCACGTACACGGGCACGGGCGTCCGGGTGTACTGCAACTTCATCGACTGAGCCTCTGAGGGACTGTCCGGCGGAACGGCGCTTCCGAGGCCCGGTTGCGTGTCACTCGCGGAGGGGGCTCCGGGGGTGGCGCGTGGCCGGGCCGTGGCCTTTCGGAGCCTCCTGCCTCCGCCCGGTCTCCTGCCCGGAGGCCGGCCACTCCAGCGGCGGAAGGGCTCCCCTGCTTCGACCTCCGCCGGGGTTGTCCTCGCGCCTTCCTCCACCAAGGTTGCAGATGACGCTCGGTTGCATCTTCCAACCGCGTCCCTGCTCGTTGGAATGAGGAGGCAGCATCCATGACCGATAGACCCCGGGAGTCCTCGACTCCCAGCTCGCGCAGCACGCGAGGACTCCGTCCCCCCAGCGGTGGCACCCCTGCGTTGGAGCGGCACGGAAGTGAAGCAGCAGACCGGCGGGCTCCACCCGAGGGCTACCGGACGGACGGCCCGGAGGACGGGAGCCGCGTGACGCAGGTGGCCTCGGCCGTGCTGGGCGGCGTGCTGCTGAGCATGGGCCTCAAGAGCCGCTCGCTCGCGGGCATGGCGGTGGCGCTCGCCGGGGGCGGGCTCATCTACCAGGGCACGCGCGGGCAGGCGGCGGCCCGAAGCGGGCCCGGAGTCCGGAGCCTCCAGGAAGGCGGCAGTCCGGAGGCGGGCACGAAGCGGGGCAAGGTGGTGCTGGAGCGCTCCATCACCATCCAGAAGCCGGCGAGCGAGCTGTACCGCGCCTGGCGCGTGGCCGAGAACCTGTCGAAGGTCATGGGCCACTTCGCCGACGTCACCACCGCGGGGCCGGACCTCCAGCACTGGAAGGTGCGGGGGCCGCTGGGCCGCAGCTTCGAGTGGGACTCGCACATCGTCGAGGAGCACCCCGGCGAGTTCCTGCGCTGGGAGTCCATGCCAGGCGCGGAGCTGCGCAACGAGGGCTGGGTGCGCTTCCGCCCGGCGCCCGGAGACTGGGGCACGGTGGTGACGCTGCGCTTCCGCTTCGACCCGCCGGGCGGCGCGCTCGGTGACGCGGCGCTGAAGCTCCTGGGCGACGCGCCCACCGCGCTCGCGAACAAGGCGCTCAAGCGGTTCAAGAGCCTCGTGGAGACGGGCGAAATCGCCACCACCCGGCACAACCCCGCCGCCCGCGATGGCGGCCACTCCTACTGAGGGACACGCGATGCGAGCACTCTGCTGGAATGGAATCAATGACTTGCGCGTGGAGACGGTGGGAGACCCGAGCATCGTCAACCCGCACGACGTCATCCTGAAGGTGACGATGTCCACGACGTGCGGCTCGGACCTGCACTTCATCGACGGGTACATCCCGACGATGCGCGAGGGCGACGTCATCGGCCATGAGTTCATGGGCGAAGTCGTGGACGTGGGCCGCGACGTGAAGAAGGTGAAGAAGGGCGAGCGCGTCGTCGTGCCCTCCTTCATCTGCTGCGGCAACTGCTGGTACTGCCAGCACGACCTCTACTCGCTCTGCGACAACACGAACCCGAAGGCGGAGCTGCAGGAGCCGGTGCTTGGCTACCCGACGGCCGGCATCTACGGGTACACGCATGCCTTCGGCGGCTACGCGGGCGCGCATGCGCAGTACGTCCGGGTGCCGCACGCCGACACGGACTGCTTCCAGGTGCCGGAGGGCGTGAGGGACGAGCAGGTCATCTTCCTCTCCGACGCGGTGCCGACGGGCTACATGGGCGCGGACTTCTGCAACATCCACCCGGGCGACACCGTGGCCGTGTGGGGCTGCGGCGGCGTGGGGCTGATGGCGCAGAAGAGCGCCTTCCTGCTGGGTGCCCAGCGGGTGATTGGCATCGACCGCTTCCCCGAGCGGCTGAAGATGGCGCGCGAGCACGTGGGCTCGGAGACCATCAACTACGAGGAGGTGGACAGCGTCCTGGACGTGCTGAAGGAGCTGACGGGGGGGCGCGGTCCCGACGCGTGCATCGACGCGGTGGGAATGGAGGCGCACGGCTCGGGCATGGAGTACGCGTATGACCGGGCGAAGCAGGCGCTGCACCTGCACACGGACCGGGGCGACGCGCTACGGCAGGCCATCCTCGCGTGCCGCAAGGGTGGGACGCTGTCGATTCTGGGCGTGTATGGGGTGATGGATAAGTTCCCCATCGGCGTCATCATGAACAAGGGGCTCACCGTCCGCACCGCGCAGCAGCATGGGCAGAAGTACCTGCCGCGCCTGCTGGAGCATGTGGCGAAGGGCGAGCTGGACCCGTCGTTCCTCGCAACGCACCGCTTCCCGCTGGAGGAGGCGCCGCGCGGGTACGAGATGTTCAAGAAGAAGCAGGACGGGTGCGTGCGGGCGGTGTTCCTGCCCAACTGAGCCAGGGCTCCGGGCTCCGGCGGAGGGATGCCGTCGGAGCCGGTGGCCTACTCGCCGTGCTTCACCATGCCCTGGCGAATCAGCTCCCGCGCCAGGAAGGGGCAGTGCTTCTGGATGAAGCTGAACTTCACCTCCTCAGCAAGGAAGAGGTCGTAGTACTCGCTTCTCTGCTGGAGAAACTCGTCGCTGTTGAGGTCCAACCGATTGATCGTCTCCTGGACACGCTGGAGCACGGCATCAGGAATGCCCGTGCCAGGGATGACCTGCAGCGTCGAGAGGTCGAGGGCGAACCACCCCTCCCGCACCTCGAACGGGTCGAGAACGTCCTCCAGGTCGTTCTTGCGCGCATTCATCCGGGTACATGCGAGCCGGTAATTGGCCCACTCGTACGTCAGCTCCCGACGCTTCGACTTGGGCAACATGTGATCTACGGAGATGCCGCCCGTGCCACGCGGGATGTGAAGGCACGAGTAGGCGCAGACACCCCGATAGGCCACCCAAAGCTGAGTGGCACAGTGACGCCAGTGCGGCCTGAGCTCGCCTTCCGGACTCGCCAGGTCCTTGGTGCCCGGCTGACGGACGCGTGCATCGAAGTCTGGCGGCTCGGGCTGGGGTTGGACGGGAATCATGGGTCGATGCCTGCCGCCTCCGCCCGGGCAAGCCATCGTGGCCAGAAGGGGTCCGTGTCCTTGAGCACGCGGTACAGCTCGTTGTGGATTCGGCGGACCTCCTCGACGGCGAGGCTCGGGTTCTTGAGCGCGGCCTTCGCCTGAGTGATGGCCTGCTCGGCCTCCACGGACCGGGGCTCCTTGAGGTCGAACACCTCCGATGTGAGCCACGCGTTGGCATCGCCTCGGGGCCGCCACTCCGCTTGGGTGACCTTCACCTCGTGTCCCACGAGGTCGAACATGAAGAGTGCGTCCTGGGACTCGTCGAAGCGCGATTCGATGGAGGCCAGCACCAGCGGCGAGTGAGTGACGGCGATGACCTGAACAGGAACGTTTTCCTGAAGTGCCTGGACCACATCGAGCAAGGACGGGAGGATGAGGCGCTGCCAGCGGGGATGGAGGTGAGCCTCCATCTCGTCGACAAGCAGCACGACGTGGTCCGCCGTGGGTACCCGCAACAGCCTGGCAGCCCGAACATGCTCATCCCAGGCCCAGACCAGCAGATATGCCAGCCCGACGATGCGCCGCACCGCAGCGGATGCATGCGTCACTGGAACGATCCCATAGGGCAGCTGCAACGTCGGAATGTCCCGGACGTCATCAATGCTGATGCGCGTCGGCTCTCCCGGAACAAGCGGCTCGCCAGCGCCCGGAGATAGAATCTCAAGGACACGTTTCAGGCGCAGGAACGGCTCAGACCCGCGAATCTGCCACGAGACCCAGTCCCGAATAAGACCGTTGCACAGAGTCCGACCGTCTCGCTCCAGGCCGTTCCAAAGCTCATCCTGCGAAAAGTCATAAGCAGCCTGAGGCCGTTCACGCTGCCAGTCGTTGCGAACGTCGTCCCAGACAGAAAAGCTTCCGTCGACGCGCGCGTAGAGCGTCAACCCCGAGTTCGAGGGAACGAGTGAGAACTCCTCCGGTTTGATTCGTGGCACCGAACAACTGAGTTCTTCACTGCCGTGCCGTCCCCCCACGGTGGCTCCAACTCTGGGTGTCCCCTTCCAATCAGGCCTCGGCAGCGCGGGGACTTCATTCACGAAGCCATGCTCGGTCAGTGCCCACCACGCGAGGTCGAGCACGAACGTCTTCCCGAGCCCGTTGTCACCCGTCAGGAGGTTCAGTCGCGGCTTGAAGGCGAGCGAGAGACTCGGGCTTGGCCCGACACCTTCCAGGTCCAGACGCTCAAGCATGCCGGGCCTCCCTGGCTGACCGAGTCGTCCCCAAATGGTGGCCTGCCTGCATCACGCCTCCGGTCCTGGTCGAAGCCAGCAGAGCTCCCGCCAGCCACTGCCCTCCATACTTCAAGAACGGGCCGATTCTTAGAACAAGGCCACCCCGCCTCGACCAGAACACGACGGCCCGGCACCTCCACGAGGTACCGGGCCGCAAGGCACTTCACGGTAAATGCCTGAATCAGGCGGTGGGAAGCACGCCGTTGCCCGTCTCGTGCGCGTGGGCGGCGAGCGCCTCGGGCGAGGCTCCGTCCGCGAAGAGCGAGGCGCCCGTGGCGGGACGCGCCTTGGGCGGACGGCCGCGGCGCTTCGGGGCATTCTCGTCATTGCCGCAGCCGCCGACACCGGCTCGGCCGCCGCGCCTTCCGTGCGCACGCTCTTGCGCGTCGCGCGCGGCAGGTTGATGCCCTCCAGCTTCGCGCTCAGCTCCGCGTTCTCCTCGGAGAAGACCCGCGCGTACGCCAGCGCCCGCTGGCCCTTCTGCAAGAGCACGTCCTGGCTCTCGTGCAGCGACAGGCGCGCGGCATCCAGCGCCGCCTGTGCCTTCGCTACCGCCTCCGCCTTCTCACGCACCGCCGCCGCCGCGTCATCCAGCACCTCGGCGTCCACGTCCGGGAAGCGCACCTCCGCGAGCTCCGTGGCGAACAGCTCGAGCAGCGCGCGCAGCGCCGGGGAAATAGGGTCGTTCTCGTTCGAATCGAACATGGGCGGGCCTCCTGGCTCCGTGCGGGGAAGGTCCGCCCATCTGCACATAGGTTCAGTGTCAGATCAAGGGGGTACGCTGCCAGGCCGGAAACTCGGCCGCTTGCGCGTTTGCAACCGAAACCCGCTCGCGGCCTTTTCGTTCAGTGGCAGCGCACGGGCCTCAGTCCACGCGGATCAACGACGCCTCGCGCAGCCCCTCGCTCGCGTCCACGTCCACCGCGAGGTAGTGGCGCCCCACGCCGTCGAACGTCTCCGGAATCGCGCCGCCGCCTCCGGAGATGAACGCGGGGATGCCCGCGTTGGTGAACGAGTAGTAGGAGTGGATGTGGCCGTAGAGCGTGAGGTCCACGTTCTCGCGCGCCATCTTCCCGACGAGGCCCGCTGCCTCGCCCCGGCTCGCGAAGCCTCCGCCGCGCAGGCCCACCGGGTCCTGCGGCGGCACGTGCATCGCCACGATGTGCACTCCGTCCCTCGAGGCCGCCAGCCACGTCTCCAGCTGCTCCTCCACATCCGGGTCCAGCGTGCCGTTGCTGGAGTCCACCACCGAGAAGCGCACGCCGCGGAAGGTGAAGCTTTGGCTGCCCCGGCCCACCAGCGTGCTGTACTCCTCGCCGTCGTTGGAGAAGGTCTCGTGGTTGCCCAGCGTGGCGTAGAGCGGAATCTTCGAGCCGGCTTCCAGTCGCTCCTGGAACTCCAGCAGCTCTTCCCGGCTGCCTTGGTCCGTCAGGTCTCCGGCGAAGAGGATGAAGCGCAGCGAGTCGTCCCGGCGCATGCGCTCGTAGATGTCGCCCACGCGCGGCAGCGCCTCCTGCACGTCCGCCAGCGCGGCGAAGCGGAAGGGCTCGCGTGACTGCCAGTCCGGCGGCGCCACGGTGAGCCGCGCCGTTGCTCCGGCACGCAGGGAGACGCGCCACATCTTCACCGTGGGCAGCGCCTGGGGCAGGGACTCGACGGATAGGAGCTCGCCGCCTTCCACCTCGGCGGTCAGCTCCGCGTCCGGCATGGCGTTGCGCACCGTGAGCACCCAGTCGGAGGGCGCATCCGCCGCGAGCGTTGCGCGCGCGGTGAAGGCCGGCGCGTTGCCCCACAGCATCAGCTCTCCGGCGGCCAGGCTTCGCACCGCGGCCAGCCCGTCCTCCACATGGAGGGACATGCCACCGTTCTGGGCACGGCCCACCTTCGAGTCACGCACCGCGCGGTTCTCCGCCGGCCGCAGACAGCCGGCCGCGAGCAGCGCCAGTGCCGCGCCCATCACTCCTGCTCGCTTCATGGCTCACCTCGCAGAGACACGTTACCGCCCTGAAGCACCAGGGACGTCCGGGCCGGAGTGTCGCGGCTCACGGCTCACCTCCCACCGCGTAGATGAGCGACAGCCGGCCGACGAGCGCGCCACCCGCCTGCACCTCGGCGGCGACGCCCCAGTCCTCCGTCAGCAGCGCCCGGCCGCGCAGGCCGAAGCTGCCCACCACTCCGCCTCCGAGCGTGCGCATGCCGCCCGCGAAGTCGTCCTTGCGGTGGTCGTAATAGAGCATCGCGTCGCCTCGCACCGGCCCTCCGCGCCCCAGCCACACGCCGTAGCCGAACGTGAAGAGCAGCTGCTCGCTCAGGTTCCCATCGCTCACCGCGCCCGAATAGCTGTACCCCTGAAGCGACGTGCCGATGCTGGCCTCCGCGAACGAGCCCGCCAGGGCCGGACTCACGCGGGCCATCGCGTAGCGGCCTCGGAGGCCGATTTCCGCGCCGGCCACGGTGAAGCCCTCGGTGGGGTAGCGGTGGAAGAGGCCGAACAGCTCCGCGTCCAGCGAGCTGCCATCGGAGCTCCGGCGGGCGCGCTCGGACTCGCCCAGCAGCCGGTATGCGCCGCCCAGCCGCACCTGGGTGTTGCCCTCATCCGGAGACAGGTGCGCGGACGCCTCCAGCCTCACCGTGTCAAAGCGCGCCTGCGTCCCCAGCGAGACGAAGTGTCCGTAGTCGAAGGACGTGTCGCTCACGTACTGGTAGCCCAGCTCCAATTCCAGCGGCGGCAGCGAGGACGGTGCCACGCCCGGCTCGAAGGCCGGCGACGTCACCGAGTACAGGTTGGCCAGCGCGGAGATGCCAAACATGCTGAAGCCCGCCAGCGTCACCGCGTACAGCGGGGCGATGGTGCGCCGCGACGCCCCCGTGAAGGCAATGGGCACGCCGCCCAGCGCGATCAGCCCCAGGCCCGTGCCCTCCAGCGCGAAGAGCCGCTTCGCCGTGTGCCCATCCCCCGCGAGCCACGGCCCCAGCCCGTGGAACAGCAGCCCCGGCACCACCGACGCCGCCACGGGCAGCACCTGGAAGGAGGGACGCGGCTGCAGCGGAGACTGCGGCGAGAGGCCCGGCGACAGGATGCCCCCTCCACCGCCCGGAGGCACCGCGTGCGCGCCCACCTCGGCTCCACGAGCGGACGTGCTCGAAGCCTCCGCAGGGGGCACCGCGTGCGCGCCCACCTCGGCTCCGGAAACGGCCGCGCTCGACGCCTCCGCGGGGGCACCGCGCTCCCCGGCCCCGGGACGCCAGGCAGACCCGACTCCGTCGCGCTCGACACCTGCGATGGATCCGCGCCCACCTCCCCCATCAGGGCCAGCGCGCCCACCTGCACCGTGCCGACAGGCTCCGGGGCCGGCACGGCAGGGGACGCGCGCGCCGGGAAGTCCCTCGGCACATCCATGCCCCCCAGCTCGGGGCCTCGGGACAGCAGGTCGAACGCGGACTGCGCCCCGGCGGTGGACGGCAGCGCGACCAGCACCCACATCCAGGCCAGGGCGGCCCACCGCGAGCGCAGGGGGAGCTCGGACACCATCGGCTTCGCCTCGTTTCATCCACGGGGGGACCGGTCACCCCGCTCGCCGGCTCCGCCGGGCGTGGCGGCCTACATAACCGGCAACCGGCCCGGCGCTGTAGTGAGCGCCTTTAAGAAGTGTGAAGCCGGCTGACAGCCCTGCTCACCCATCCCGCTCCACCGCCCGGACCGCCGCCGGAATCCCCCCATGATTCCGAGCCCTTGCACGGGGCCCGGAGATACTTCACCCGGCTCAACCAATCATTCTGAGACCCGCCAGCCTCACTCCGAGAGCCAGGGCCCCACTCCCACAGCCCGGGTCGCCAAGCCTCGGCGCCCTGAGCTGATCCAACCACTCCCAGCGAAAACTTCGCGTGCCGTGCGAGCGGGAACCAGGACTTTCTCTGGAAGGGGAGTATGCTCGGCGTCCCTCATCATCTTCCCTGGCCCAGCACCCGTGGCGGAAACCAGCCCCCAGCAATTCGGCAAATACCTCCTGCTTTCGAAGATTGCCGCGGGCGGTATGGCGGTCACCTACCGTGCGCGGATGACCGGCGCGGCGGGCGTCACCAAGCCGTGCGTCATCAAGCAGATCCTCCCGCACTTCGTCGATGACACCGACTTCGTCGAGATGTTCATCAGCGAGGCGCGGGTCGTCGCGAGCATGAGCCACAGCAACATCGCCCAGGTCTTCGACTTCGGCGAGGTGGACGGCCAGTACTTCATCGCCATGGAGCTGGTGCAGGGCCAGCCCCTGTCCAAGGTGCTCCGCCGCGCGCAGAAGGCGGGCATGGGCCTGTTCCCGGAGCCGCTCGCGCTGCACATCGCCAGCAAGCTGTGCGACGGCCTGGACTACGCGCACCGCCACGTGGGCGAGGACGGCGTGGAGATGGGGCTCGTCCACCGCGACGTTTCCCCCGACAACGTCCTCATCTCCTACGAGGGCGAGGTCAAGGTCATCGACTTCGGCATCGCCAAGGCGACGAGCCTCGTCGAGGCGAAGACGTCCCCCGGCACCCTCAAGGGGAAGTACCCGTACTTCTCCCCCGAGCAGGCCCAGGGCCGGCAGGATTTGGACGCGCGCACGGACGTGTACGCCGCGGGCGTCGTCCTCTACGAGATGGTCTGCGGCAAGCGGCCCTACGAAGGCGAGTTCGTCTCCGTGCTGCCCCGCATCATCACCGGCGACTGCCTGCCACCCTCGGCGCTCAACCCGACGGTGACCGAGGAGCTGGAGTCCATCATCTCCCACGCCATGGCCATCGACCGCGACACGCGGTACCAGACGGCGAAGGAGCTGAGCGAGTCGCTGGTGGAGCTGCTCTACCGCGACAACCCGCGCTTCACCCCCACGCTGCTGTCGCAGCTCATGGCCTTCCTCTTCGCCGAGGAGCTCGCCGCCGAGGGCCGCAAGGCGCCGGAAATCTCGCCCGCCTTCAAGGAGCAGCTGGCCACGTGGCAGACGGCCCACTCCGAGCCCTCGCAGGGCCGCGCCCGTCCCCTCTCCAGCAGTTCGCAGCGCGCCTCCAGCCCCGGCCTCCGCAGCAAGCCCGGCAGCGACGGTGGCCGCCCTGGCAGCGAAGGGGGCCCGCGCCGGCCCACCACCAGCAACCCCGGCATCCGCCGCGTCACCAGCGCC